>ALAO01000226.1 GCA_000307955.1 Solidesulfovibrio magneticus str. Maddingley MBC34
CCGCCGGAGGCGTCCCTCTCCGACAAACAATCCATAAAACCCTTTACTAATTCATTAACAATTCACGATGCCGCCACGCCAAAGGCCGGATGGGCGGCGATGTCGCCCACGGGCTGGGCCGGGCCGAAGCTGACGGCCAGAACGTAGCGTTCCGGCACGCCCGGCCAGCCCAGGCCGGGCACGGCGGCAAAGCCGAAGCGGCCGTAGAAGCCGGGGTCGCCCACGAGCACGACGCCGGCCGCGCCGGTGTCGGCCAGCCGGCCAAGGGCCTGCCGGACCAGGGCCGAGCCGATGCCCTGTCCCTGCCTGGCCGGCAGCACGCCAAGGGGGCCGAGCAGCAGCCAGCCCGGGCCGGCCGCGCCGACGCGGGCCGGGGACAAGGCCAGATGGCCGACGATGACGCCGTCCGCCTCGGCCACGAGCGACAGGGCCAAGGCCCGGTCGGCCCGCAGCCGGGCGACGATCGCGTGTTCAACGGGTTCGGACCCGGGCGGATGCTGGGGGTGGTTGTGGAAAGCGGCGTATAACAGACGCGCGATGGGCGTTTCGTCGCCCGGGCGTTCGGTGCGGATAACCATGGACACTCCGTAAACGGTCAAGGGCTGCGGCCGGGGCGCGACCGGACAGGCAAGGGCCAAGCCGGAAGACGCGCCCGGCCCTCAAGGGCCGTCGCCAGGGAGCGGGTGTCGGGGAAAACGATAAGAGTCCGGTTCAGCTAGGGAACAGGCTCAAAGCGGGCGCGGCGGGCCGCCCCAGGGGATGGGCCGCCTCCGTGGAGGAAGGCGGAGCTGGTCCTTGGGGCGACTAGCGGGCGCGGCTTTCGCCGACAACCCGTGCCGCAAGGTCCGAAGTGGCGCTAGACAAAAAAGACCTCCTGGGAGAAGCGTTGCTCACCGGGCGATAGCCGGCCCGTCCGGCGGCGTCAAGCGCCGCCCCAAACCACCTTTATCGCGGAATTACACAGTGAACAGCCTGCTTTTTGGCATCTCCGGCCTGCCTCACGGCGACGGCAAACGCAAATTCACCTACGCCACGGCCATTCCCCACTTGCGGGGGCTGGGCCTGGACGCCATGGAACTGCCCTTCGTGCGCTCGGTCAACGTCACCGCCAAAAACCAGGCGGCGATCCTGGCGGCCAAGGCGGAGTGCGATTTTCACCTGACCGCCCACGCTTCCTACTTCATCAATCTCAACGCCGCCGAGCCGGACAAGCTCGAAGCCTCCCTGGTCCGCATCCGCCAGGGGGCCGAGGCCCTTGCCCTGGTCGGCGGGCGCGATCTGGTCTTCCACCCCGGCTACTACCTGGGCCAGCCGCCGGAGGAGGTGCTCCAGGCCATCGCCGACAACCTGCGCCGTCTGCCGGATACGGGCGTGGCCTACCGCCTGGAGACCACGGGCAAGGCCACCCAGTTCGGGACCGTGGCCGAACTGGCCGCCCTGTGCCGGGACATCCCGACCTGCAAGCCGTGCCTGGACTTTTCCCACATCCATGCCCGGGACAACGGGGCACTGACAACCCGCGCCGACTTCAGCCGGGTGCTGCGCCAACTGGCCGACGTCCTGGGCGAGGCGGCCTTGGGCGAGCTGCATATCCATATAAGCGGCATCGAATACGGCCCCAAGGGCGAGAAACGCCATCTGCCCCTCGAGCACAGCGACTTCGACTACAGGGCCTGCCTGTCGGCGCTTAAGGACCACGGCGCGGGCGGCTGCGTCATCTGCGAATCGCCGGTGCTGGAGCATGACGCCTTGTTGCTCAAAAAGGCCTGGCTCGCCCTGTAGGCTCGCGAACCAGAAAACACGACGGAGGCTCCCGGAATGCGCGCCTGTCGTGGCGCGCCGCCGGTCCCTTTGGCCGACGCTTCGCCGTGCCCCGCCTCGGTTCGGGCACGGCCCGGCACGCGCCGGACGGCTGGACGCCCGGCCGGCCGTGGGCTATCTTCGGCAAACTGGATGCCGCGTCTCCAGGCGACTGTTCGCCGCCCTCACCACCGACAAAGCGGGTGCGCCATGGCTTACCGTGTTGTGCTGGCCGGCTTGCTGTTCATGTTTCTGGCCGCCTCTCCTCTGAGGGCCGGGGAACCGGCTGAGCCGCTGGTCTACAGCCTGCGCGAAACCGTGATGTTTCGCGCCGACGTCCAAGCCCGCAAGCTTGGCCAGGGCAGACAGCCCTCCCTCTCCTCGGGCGCGCGTCTCGCGGTCTGGCTGGAGCACGGCGACGACCCGGCCCGGGCGCAAATCACTCTGTGCGATCTGGCCACGGGCAAGACCAGCCTCATGGCCAAGCCCGGCGGCTACCTCGGTTCCCCGCGCTTCGCCCCAACCGGCGACGACGTCCTTTTCACCCGTCGCACCGAGGCCGGCGTATCCGAGCTGTGGACCGTGCGGCCGGGCGGGCAGCCCAAGCGGCTGGCCCAGACCGGCGGCTCACACGGGGACGACTTCTTCGAACCGACCTACGCCCCCGACGGCCACATCCTCTACCAGGACATGACCCATCTCTACCGGCTGGCCCCGGACGGAACCGTCGTCTCGCGCCGGCCCCTGGCCGACTTCGCCCAGGGCGGTCAAGGCGCGTTCACCAGCGCCGACCGCTTCACGGCCCGGCCCGGCACGGACGCCCTGGCCTTTTCCAGGCCCGTGACCGGCACGCCGCTTTTCCGCAAGAAAGTACCGGACCTCAGCTCGGCGCTGTTTCTCCAGGACCCCAAAAACGGCCAGATCACCCGGATCACCCCGGAGGGCTTCACGGCCTTTGCCCCGGCCTGGACGCCCGACGGATCGGCGCTGGTGTTTACCGGCTACACCGACCAGCAAGCCGGCGGAGCTTGGCCGTTTCGGCTATGGCTTATCCGACCGGGCCAAGCCCCGGTGGATCTGGGACCAGGGGAAGCCCCCATGCCGCCGGCCGGACCTTGAGACACGGTATTGGCCGCCCCCCGGCCCGACCGCCAGAAGCCCTTTGCCAAGGCCTGCCCCGATGTTGTAGACATAGTGGCCTAAAAATGCTGCCGAAACACGGAATCAGGGCCTGAACCAATGCCACAAAACGCTGCCTGGGCGTTGCTGACCCCCAATCTGCGACGCCACCCCCACAAGACCGCCTATCGGTGCGGCGACGCGTCCCTGACCTATGCCGGCCTGGCCGACGCCGTGGCCAGGGCCGGCGCGCGCCTGGCCGCGTCCGGAGCACGGCCAGGGGACCGGATCGGCTGCGTCCTGCCGGACGGACCGGCGGCGGCCGTCGCCCTGCTCGGAGCCATGTGGATCGGGGCCTGCCCCGTGCCGCTGCCGACCAACCTCGGCCCCGAGGATTACGCCTTTATCCTGGAAGACGCCGGCGCCCAGCTCCTGGTCGCCGAACCGGACCATCCCGCCCCAAGCCGGACCTCGGCCCGGCTGCTGCCGGCCGCAAGCCTGACCGACCCCGAGCCGGCCTTGGCCGGCGACGGCTCGTCGCCCCACGTTCCCGGCCCCGACGACTTGGCGCTCATGCTCTACACCTCCGGCTCCACGGGCCGGCCCAAGGGCGTTCCCCACGGCCACGCCGATATTTTGCGGCCCATCGAAACCTTTGGCCGGGTCCTTGGCCTCAGCGAAAACGACGTGCTCTTTTCGGTGAGCAAGATGTCCTTCGCCTACGGCCTCATCGCCTCCCTGACCCTGGCCTTGGGCTATGGCGCGACGGCCGTGCTGCTGTCCGACAAGCCCGCTCCGGACGCCGTGTTTGCCGCCATTGGCCGTTTTCGCCCGAGCGTGGTTTTCGCCGTGCCCTCGGTCTACGGCCTACTCCTGCGGGCCATGGAACCCGGCGACGATCTTTCCGGGGTTCGCCTGTTCTATTCGGCCGGCGAGGCCTTACCGCCGGCCCTGTTCGCGGCCTGGCGCGACCGGACGGGAAGCGCGCCCTGCGAGGGCATCGGCTCCACCGAGGCCTACAACGTGTTCATCAGCAACCGGCCCGGCCAGGCCCAGGCCGGGACCACCGGACGCCTCGTCCCCGGCTACGAGGCCAGACTCGTGGACGAGGCCGGCCAGGACGTCCCGGACGGCCAGCCCGGAGCCCTGCGCATTCGCGGCCAGGGGCTGGCCGTGGAGTATTGGAACCTGCCGGACAAGACCCGGGAGACCATGCTGCCCGGAGGCTGGGTCCGAACGGGCGACCTGTTCGTGGCCCAGGGCGGCGTCTACGTCCACCAGGGCCGCTGCGACGACATGCTCAAGGTCGCCGGCCGGTTCGTCTCGCCCCAGGTGGTGGAAAACGTGCTGCTTACCCACCCCGAGGTGGCCGAATGCGCCGTGTCCGCCTGCCGGGTGGACGGATTGGAACGGCCCTTGGCCGTGGTCGTGGCTCGGGAAGGCGCGGCGACGGACGCCGCCCAGGCAGCCGCCCTGCGTCGTTTCGCCCGCGACCGGCTGCCCGAGGAAATGTGCCCGGCCCGGGTGGAATTCGTCGCGGCCTTGCCCAAGACCTCGACCGGGAAAATCATCCGCCGCACCCTGCGGCGGGACTGATCCGCCCGGCCACGGGCGACATGGAGACATCATGGCTGTCACGAAAGCGGCACTCAAGGAACTGCTTATCCTGGCCGGGGTGGAGCGCGCCGTGGTCGATGCCCTGCCCTCCGATGCGCCGATGCTGCGCCACGGCATCGATTCCCTGGATTTCCCGTCGTTTATCGTCGTGCTGGAGGAGCACTTCGGCCTGACCATACCCGAAGCCGAGGCCTGGGAACTGCGCACCCTCGACGATTTCGCCGCCTACCTCGACGCCCGTGCCCCCAAAGCCTGACATCCCCCGAAACACGACTCCAGCCAACCGCTCGGCGCGGGAGAATTCATGGATTGCGATCTCGACACGCTCTTGGTGTTTTTGGAACAAACAGGCTGTCCGGCCGAAACCGCCGCCGCCCTGGCCCGGGACAGGCCGCTTACGGCCCAGGGCATCCCGTCGGCAACAGGCCCGGCCCTGGCCGCCGCCCTGACCGAGGCCCTGGGGATGCCCGACGCGCCCGACGCGCTTGTGCAGGAAGGGTCTTTGGACGACTGGCTGGAATTTGTCGCCCGGCATATCAACGACGCGACGCTCAAGCCGGCGGCCCTGGCCCGCATCGTGAAAAGCACGGAAGCAATCCCCCACGGCCAGGCCTTTGCCCTGGACAGGATGCAGCCCCAGGACGCGCCAGGCGTGACCCGACTGTTCCACGCCATCTACGATGCCCATTATCCGGTGCTGGATTACTACGTGCCGGAAAAACTCATTGCCCTGAACCGGCAACAGGCCGTGCTGACCCTGGTGTCCAGGCTCGAAACCGGCGAGATCGTCGGCCACGGGGCCTATTACCGCAGCTCGCCGCCCAATCCGGCCGTCTACGAACAGGGGCAGGTCCTGGTCAATCCGGACTACCGCCAGACCTCCATGGCCTTTCGGCTGCTGCGGGAACTCGACACCGTCTCCTACGCCATGACCTGGGCCGAGGCGTTCTGGGGCGAAGCGGTGTGCAACCACGTCGTCACCCAAAAAAGCGGCGACCGGCAAGGCTACACTCCCTGCGGCATTGAACTGTCGCTGATGCCGGACGGGGCCTATGCAAAGGAAGGCGCGGCCGGACGGGTCAGCTGCATGATGGCGTTCCGGGTGCACCGGGACAAGCCGCTGCCGCTCTATCTGCCCGAGGACTATCGGCCGGTGCTGGAGGGCATTTTGTCCGGATTTTCCCTGGGCCGTGACGTCCATTTCAGCTCAGGTGACCAGACCGGTTGCAGGGAGACGGTCTTGGATTCGCGTATCTTCGACCTCGCCCAGGTGGAGCGCGTCCAGGTCGCGGCCGTGGGCCGGGATTTCCCTACCCACGCCGATGCCCTCGAGGAACGGGCCAACCGGCTGGGGCTGGCCGTGGTCCAGGTCTATCTGAACGCCTCCTGCCCGGGGACGCCTTGGGCGGCCCAGACCCTGCGGCGGCGCGGCTACGTGTTCGGGGCGCTTGCGCCCTTGTGGTTCCCGGACGGCGACGCGCTCATGCTGCAACGGCTGGCGGCCGAGCCGGATTTCGAGGCCGTCAAATTGTACGCCGACCGGGCCAAGGCCATCATGGCCCACATCCGCCAGGAATGGGGGGCGCGTGGACGCTGACCGAGACAAGGGGGCAAGCCCGGGCGCGCCCCGCGTGGACGCTCTGGACAAGGCCTGCGGCCGGCAGCGCTACGCCGCCGATGAAACGCCGCCGGGCTGCTTGCTGGCCGGCGTCAAGCGGGCGGGCATCCCCCACGGCCGCATCGTCCGCCTGGACACGGCCGCCGCCCGGGCCGTGCCCGGGGTCGTTACCGTGCTGACCCGCGCCGACGTGCCCGGGACCAACCGCCAAGGCATCGTGCACAAGGACCAGCCGGTCCTGTGCGGGCAGCGCGTGCGCCACCATGGCGACCCCGTGGCCCTGGTGGTGGCCGAGAACAAGGACGCCCTGGCCGCCGGCCTGGCCGCCGTCGAGGTCGCCTTCGAGGCGCTGCCGGCGGTGTTCGACCCCGAAGAGGCCCTGTCGCCGAACGCCCCCCTGGTGCATCCCGACCGGGAGGGCGGCAATTTGCTGGCCCACGGGCTCATGGAAAAAGGCGACGCCGAATCCGCCCTGGCCGGCTGCGACGTGGTGGTCGCCGGCCGGTTCGCAACACCCGCCCAGGACCACGTGTCCCTGGAGCCGCCAAACGGCCTGGCCCGGCTGGCCCCCTCGGGGCGCCTTACCATGGTCGTCTCCACCCAGGCCCCATTTCGCGACCGCTTCGAGATCGCCCAGGCCCTGGGCCTTGATCCCCAGCGCATCCGCATCCGCGCGCCCTATCTCGGCGGCGGCTTTGGCGGCAAGGACGGGGCCACGGTCCAGTGCCTGCTGGCCCTGGCCGCCCTGCGCCTGCCGGGGCGGTGGATCAAGATGGCCTGGAGCCGGGAGGAAACCTTCCTGGCCGGCTACAAACGCCACGCCGCCGTCATGGACATCCGCCTGGGAGCCAGGGCCGACGGCACGCTTGAAGCCATCGCCTGCGCCATGTGTTTCGACGCCGGTCCCTATGCCCACTTAAGCGGCGAAATCATGGAACTGGGCATGGAGCACGCCGGCGGCCCCTACCGCATCCCCCACGTGCGCATCGAAGGCTCCTGCGCCTACACCAACAATCCCGTGGGCGGCGCGTTTCGAGGATTTGGCGTGGTCCAGGCCTGCTTCGCCGTGGAGCGGGCCATGGACATGCTCGCCCGGCGGCTTGGCCGCGCGCCGGAGTCCCTGCGGCTGCAAAACGCCCTGCGCCCGGGCGAGACAAGCGCCGTGGGCGTGGCCGCCGAGCCCGGAACCGACGTGGCCGCCTGCCTGAACGCCGCCCTGGCCCATCCCCTGTGGACCGGACGCGAGGCCTGGAAGCAAGCCGCCCCGGCGTTTACCCGGCGCGGTGTGGGGCTGGTCGCCGTGCAAAACGCCATGGGCTACGGACGGGGCCTGCCCGACCATGCCACCGCCAAGCTGGAGTTGACCCGGCAAGGCACGTTTCGCCTGTACAATTCCGTGCCGGACATGGGCCAGGGCAATGCCGCCGCCTTCGTGGCCATGGCCGCCCAGGCGCTGGGCCAGCCCGAAGCCGCCGTGGCCTGCGTCCAGCCTGACACCGCCGCCTGTCCGCCGGCCGGCTCGTCCTCGGCCAGCCGCACGGTCTACACCTTTGGCAACGCCCTGCTGCGGGCCTGCCGGACCATGGCCGAAAAACTGCGGAATCGGGCGGCGCTGGCGCTGTTGTGCGACACGCCGGACCGGCTCGTCCTGACGCCCGGCGGCGTATCCGATCCGGCCACCGGCCGGTTCGTTCCCTTGTCCGTCCTGGCTGGGTTTCTCATCCGCGACGACCGCATCTGCATCGACCAGTTCGTCATGCCGGTGGTGGAAAACCCGCCGGACACGGGCCGGGAATTCAAGCTCGGCTTCCCCCACCGCTATTTCACCTACGGGGCCTGCCTGTGCGGCGTCGAGGCCGACGAACTGACGGGCCGGGTCCGGCTGGTCCAGTGTCTGCTGACCGTGGCCTGCGGCAAGGTCTTCACCCTGGCCGGAGTGGAGCAGCAGCTGGCCGGGGCGGCGGCCCAGGGCGCAGGATTGGCCCTGTTCGAGGAACTGGCCCTGGAGGGCGGCCGCATCCGGGCCGGCGACCTGTCCACCTATCTTATCCCCACCAGCCTGGACCTGCCGGACATCGACTGCCTGCCCCTGCCCGACGACGAACCGTCCGGCCCCCTGGGCATAAAGGGCATGGGCGAGGTCGGCATCCACGGCCCCGGCCCGGCCGTGGCCCAGGCGCTTTTCGACGCCGTCGGCCTGGACGCGGCCAGCCTGCCGATCACCCCCGAAGTAGTGCTGGCCGCCCTTGAGGAGCTCACGCCATGAACGAGCCCATGGACATCGCCTTTCGCTTAAACGGCCGTCCGGTGGAGCTGACGACCGATCCCGGCCGGCGGGCCATCGACGTGTTGCGGGAAGATTTTGGCCTCACCGCCGCCAAGGAAGGCTGCGGCTCGGGCGAGTGCGGGGCTTGCGCCGTGCTGGTGGACGGCACGGCCCGGCTCTCCTGCCTGATGCTGGCGGCCCAGCTCCACGGCCGCGATCTGACCACGGCCGAGGGCCTGGGCAGGCCCGATGCGCCCCACCCCATCCAGACGGCTTTCGCTGTCCACGGGGCCGTGCAGTGCGGCTATTGCACGCCGGGCATGACCATCGCGGCGGCCGAGCTGCTGGCCCGCGACCCGGCCCCGGACCGGGAGGCGGCGCGCCGGGCCTTGTCCGGCAACCTGTGCCGCTGCACCGGCTACGTCAAGATCGTGGACGCGGTCCTGGCGGCCGGCGCGGCCCTGCGCGGAGAAGAGTCGTGATCGGCAAAGTGGCTCGGCCGGCCTCGCTTCAGGAGTTGTGGCCCATGCTCGACGACGGCTTGTCCCCCATGGCCGGCGGCACGGATCTGCTCGTGCCCGGACGGAAAGCGGCGGGCCGGGGCGTTGCCCTGCTCGAAGGCCTGCCCGGCCTGGACGGCGTCGCGATGACGGCGCAAGGCCTTCGCCTCGGCGCGCTGGCCAGCCTGGCCGCCCTGGAGCGCCATCCCGTCATCCGCGAACGGTTGCCGGTCCTGGCCCAGGCGATCGCTTGCCTCGGCTCGCCCCTTATCCGCAACATGGGCACCATGGGCGGCAACCTCGTGACCGCCTCGCCGGCCGGGGACACGCTGCCGGCGCTGCTCGTCCTGGAGGCCGTGGTGGAACTCGCCAGCCGGGACGGCCGCCGCCATCTGCCCGTGGCCGAATTCCTGCTCGGGCCGGGGCGCACCGCCCTTGGCCCGGGCGAAATCGTGGCCGCCGTCCGTATTGCCCTGCCCCCGCCGGGCGCGTCGCAGCATTTTGAAAAGGTCGGCCGGCGCGACGCCTTGGCCATTGCCGTGGCCAGTCTGGCCGCGCTCATTGTCCGGGACGAGGCCGGCCGCGTGGTCGAGGCCAGGCTGGCCGTGGGCAGCCTGGCCCCCACGGCCCGGCGCTGTCCGTCGGCCGAGGCCGCGCTGCCTGGCCGCCGGCTGGACCGGGAAGCCCTGCTCGAAGCCGGCCGGCGCATCCGGGACGAAATCTCGCCCAAGGGCGACCTCCGGGCCACGGCCGCCTATCGCCGCGAAATGGCCGGCCGGCTGCCCCTGCGCCTGCTGACGCTTGCGTAGCGCGGGGAGGAAGAAGGCCTCCGGCGGCCGGGGGGGATGATCCCCCCGGACCCCCTCGATGGGACAAAGGGTAAAGGGGTTTTGGCGCAGGTCGCCTCATGGATCGGCTGGTAAGCGGCTGTGACCCGGCCGGCGTTACCGGGCCGGCCGCCGGCCGGCCAAGGCCAGGGGGACCACCAGCAGGGCCGCCGCGACGGCCGCGACGCCGGCCGTCAGGAAAAGCGCCCCATAGCCGCCGCCGGCCAGAATGGCCGCGCCGGCCACCGGCCCGAACACGTAGGCCGTATCCATCATAAAGAGCATGAGATTGAGGTTGGTCCCGCGCATGGCCGGCGGCGAGCAGCCGAACATGACGGCGCTTAGAAGCGGCATGGCCACGCCCAGGCACAGGCCGTAGCCCCCGGCCAGAACCAGCAGCCAGGCCGGCCCGGAGGAGACGACGGCGAAGCCGGCCTGGCAGGCGGCCAGGCAGACCAGGGCGCAAAAAAGCACGGTCCCCTTGGGCAGCCGGTCGAAATACGGCCCGGCCAGCACCCGCACGGCCAGGGACGCGCCCGTGGACACGGTGAAAAATAGCCCGGGATCGGCCAAGCCCAGGCCCAGGGCAAAGGGCTTGAGGAAAAAAAAGATCAGGGTCGTGCTCAAAAACAGGCACAGGTTGGCCCCAAGCGCCAGCCGCACCGGCGTCAAGGCCAAGGTCGCCCGCACCAAGGCCAGGGACGGCCGGCCCGGGTCGGCCTCGCCGGCTTGCCCCCGCTGCCGCAAACGCGCCCCAAGCGGCCCCAGCAAGGCCAGGGCAGGCAGGGTCAGCAGGGAAAAGGCGGCGTAGACCCGATCCTCGCGCCCCAATACGGCCAGCAGCCCTTCGGCCAGGGGCGGCACCACGGCGTAGGGGATGAGCGAGGACAGGGAAAAATAGCCAAACGCCCGGCCGGCCAGGGCCTTGGGGATGACCTGGGCCAAAAGGGCCGTGACGGCGCTGACCAGAAAGACGAAGGCCACGCCGTGAAAAAGGCGCACGGCCAAAATCGCCCCGATGCCCTGGGCCAGCGGATAGGCGCACAGGGACAGCCCCAGGCCGACCAGGGCGGCCCGGGCCAGGGACAAGGCGTTTGCCGGCGTGATCAGCACACTGAGAAACGGCCGCAGGCAAAAGGCAGCCAAGGGTTCCGCGCCAAGCAGCCAGCCCCGCCAGGCCAGGGGGATCCCCAGCCGGGCCAGATAGGCCTCGAAGCCGTAAAACACGGCGATGTTGGTGAACCCAAGCAGGGCCGCCAAGAGCAGCACCGTGTACTCGTAGGTGAAAAGGCGCTCGGGGCGCGCCGTCGCGGCGTCGGTCACGAGCGGTCCAACACTTTCTTGAGGGCGTCGGCAAAGGCGACCATGGCCGGTTCCCGGACCAGGGACACCCGAATCCAGTTGGGAAAGCGAAAGCCGGTCATGGTGCGCACCATCACGCCTTTTTGCATGAGCCGGCGATAGAGCAGGGTGTCGGAGACCGGCGTGCGGACCATGATGAAGTTGCCCGCGCCGCTGACGTATTCCAGGCCCAGCTTGTCGAAAACGCCACGAAGGAATTCGCCCGCCTCCCGCACCATGGCCCGGGTGGCGGCGATATGGCCGGCGTCGTCGGCCAGGGCGGCCGTGGCGGCGAACTGCCCCAGGCTGTTGACGGAATAGGCGATGTGGGTGCGCCGCACGATGTCCACCGCTTCCAGGGAGCCGCACAGGTAGCCCACCCGGAAGCCGGCCAGGCCGTACATCTTGGAAAAGGTGCGGAAAACCAGCACATTGTCGTGGCGATCCATGACCCCCAGGCCGTCGGGGAACCCCGGATCGTCCAGGTATTCCCGGTAGGCCTCGTCCAGGACCACCAGCGCCCGGCCGTTCAGGGCGGTCAAAAACGCTTCCAGTGTCGCCCGGTTCCACCACGAGCCGGTGGGATTGTTGGGGTTGCACACGAAAACGATTTTGGTCTTGTCCGTGACGGCCGCCAGCATGGCCGCCGGGTCCAGGGCCGCGCCGGCAAGGGGGACCAGCCTCGCCTCGACTCCGGAAAACCCGGCCACCCACTCGTAGACGGCAAAGGTCTTGTCCGCCGTGACGATGGCCTCGCCGGCGGCGCAAAAAGCCCGGATGACCGAACCGATGACCTCGCAGGAGCCGTTGCCGACCAGAAACTGGTCCGGGGATTTGCCGAACCGGGCGGCCAGGGCCTGGCGCAGGTCGTAGGCGTCGCCGCTGGGATAGACGGCGGCCCGCTCGGGCTGGAAGGCGGCGATGGCTTCACGGGCGAGTTGCGGCGGCCCCAGGGCGTTTTCGTTGTTGTTGAGCCGGTGCAGAAAGGGCGCGCCGTACTGGCGCATGAGCACAGCGTCGGGGCGGCTGGGGACGTAGCGTTCGAAGCGCCGGACATAGTCCGGCACGCGGTCAAGCAGCTGGCTCATGCTGCCAGACGACCATGTCGCTTTGCCCGCCGTGGGGCAGCACCAGCCTGGGGACGAAACCCGCCCGAAGCAGGTCGTCGGCCAGGGCGGCCTCCCAGGGACGGGACAGGTCCATGTAGTAGAGGATGCGGCTGATGCCCTTGTCGCGGATGGCGGCCACGTGGGCGGTCAGGTTGGCGGCCAGGTCCTGGCCGTCGAGAAACGGCCGCAACTCGGCCAGGTCGCGATGACGGTCCAGGGAAGCGCCGAGCAGGGACTCGCGCCGGGTCCGGCCGGCCGGGGCCTCGACCGGCAGGATGTCCCGGGGCATGGCCAGCTCCTCGTAGGCCTGGCGCAAAAACGCCTGGAGGCTCGGGGCGCACCACACCGCCGCCCCCGTGTCCTCGCGCAGATGGCGAAAGACCACCGGCTCATCGCGCCCGTCGCCCTCCCGGCCGGCCAGCAGACTGCCCAAGGGCTCGAAAGAGCCGGCGGGCAGATCGGGCGTGGCCCGGAAACTCAGCACGATGACATGGTTATCTCGGGCCACGGCCGCCAAAAAGCCGTCCGTCAGGAGCCGGGCAATGGCCGCCCGCTCCGCCTGGGGCGCGAACACGTACGGCCCGGAAAAATACAGCGCCTGCTCGCTGCACGGGGCCCAGACCAAAAGGCCCACGGTCCGCTCGGCCGCGTCCAGGGCCACGATGCCGGCCATCTCGCCCTCGGCGACCAGGGCGACGAACTTCTCCGGCCGCTTGAAACTGCCGGGACATTGCCTGGCCGGATACGCGCCCAGGGCCAGGGCGGCGGCCTGGCACAGACGGGCCGGGTCGGCCGACCGGTCCAGCCGGTAAGGCGGCCGCGCCTCCTCGGGCATGGCCACGGGCGTCAGTTCCGGGTAGGCCCGGTCCACCTCGGCCACCAGGCGAAACGCCTCGCCGCCTTGCTGTTCAAGGTGAAAGCGGTCGGCCGCCTTGCCGGCCAGCAGCAAGCCGAGGTCGCGGCCGGGTTCGCCCTCGACGCAGGCCTGGGCCTGGGCGGTGAGGTTGAGGCCGGCCAGGGAAAGGTTGGCCGCCTTGAAGGAAAACGCGGCCCGCAGTCGGGAGGGTTTGGCGTCCATGGCCAAACGCAGGCATTCGCCCGCCGGCAGCAGTTCCATGAGGCACAGGCAAAACTCCTCGACCGTCAGTTGGAACCGGTAGCTCTCCCGCTGGCCGAAGCCGGAACGCTCGGCCAGGGTCCGGGCCAGGCCCGCCGCCGGACAGGCGAAGGCGCTGTCCGGCGGAATGTCCATCGCGACGCGCAAACAGTCGGCCATAGCATCTCCCAGACGAGGTTTCGACGCCGCATCGCGTCTTGCGTTCCCCTCATCTGGGCTATTTTTCAGGCCTTGGCAATCCGGGAACCCGGCCGCCGGAAGGCCCGCTCGTCATGGCGGCCCGGCGGCCGCGCGCCGGCATCGCAGCAGGGAGACCTACTTGGCCTTACGGTAATGGCCGCCGAAATACCCCGACATGCCGCATTCGTCGCCCTTGGATTCCACGTCCACCACCGCCGCGTCGCCCTTGAAGGAAATGGCGAACTTGATGCCGTCGTCCTTGACGCCGCCCTTGGCCGGCGCATCGTCGTTCACGCGGCCGCCGCCCTCGTCGATGGGGGTCTCGTAGGTCTTGAAATCGCACATCTGGCCGTTGCTTTTGTTTTTGGTTTTAAAGGCGAAGGCATAGCCCGGCCCCATCTGCGTGATGGTCATGGTCCCTTCGTAGCCCGGCTCGACATAGGCGTAGCGCCCGGCCACGCCCTTGGCCTCGCAGGTCGCGGACAGGGCCAGACTGATGGCGGCGGCGGCCAGGCCGGCCGCCAGATATCCCTTGCTCATGCACATGCTCCTTGGCGTTGGTTTGGGCCCTGCCCGGGCCGCGACGCCTGACGCGTCCCGGACCGGGCAGCGCCCTGGTTGCGCGAATCCCCGCGCCCTGCCGCCCGGGCCTATTTGCCCTGACGTTCGACGCCCAGGCGGTAGGCGGAATCCTCGCCGGCGTTTTTCACCTCGGTCAGCCGGAACCGGAACCCGGCCAGGGTCCAGACCCTGTCGTCCCCCTTCCTGACGCCCTGGCCCGCCTGGGCCGTCAGCCAGGCGGCCAACTGGACGGCCACGGGATTTTGCGCCTTGCTCATGGCGTCGAAGGTCGCGCCCGAAAACCGTCCCTGGGCGTCGAAGTCAAAGGCCAGGCTCACCGGCCCCTGGCCCTGGGCGGCGACGACGTCATACTGGATGCGCCGGGGGCCCCGCACCGACGGCCGCTCCTTGGGCAAGGCCCGGCGCAGGGCCGCCTCCAGGTCGCTTCGCCGCGTCTCCCGGCTCAGGGTCAGGTCCTGGCCGCCGATGGACACGGGAAATCCGGCCTCGCCGCCGGCCGCCGAAGCGGCCAGGAGCGACACCAACAGGAACAGCGCGGGAAACAGGCGACTTGCGCGCATACGGTGGTCCTCGCCGGCTGGAAGTTTCGCCGGCCCGAGCCGCCCAGGCGGTCCGGGCCGACGCCGTCGGTCAATCCGTGTCCAGGCTATGCCAGGCAGCAAAATCTGTCTGTCCGGGGATTCCCGGACAGGGCGTGGCCGGCCCGGGTCGCCCGGGCCGGTCAATCCGCCCGGTTCACCAGCAAAAGGACCAGTCCGTACCACAGGGCCACGGCCGCAAGCGCCAAGAAAACCATTGCCTTGGCTGCGGCGCGAAGGTAATTTTTCACAGGATGTTTCTCGTTTTTTTCTTATTTGTACGCGGCGCGAGGCTGTTTCGACGTGGTCCCGCGCCGCTTGGCGTCCGGGCGCGACCGCGAGGCTGGGCGTCCCTAGCCGCCGGCCTCCTGCTCCTGCTGGCCCTGGCCGCGCCCCTGGGCAGCCTGGGCCGGGCCGAAACGACGCCGCCCCGGGCCAAGCAGGGCGTCATCGACCTGGCCGGCTGGGACCTGGCCGCCCAAGGCCCGGCCCGCCTGGACGGCGAATGGGAGTACCATCCGCGTCGGCTGTTCGCCCCGGCCGATTTCCCGGCCGACGCCCCCCGGAGCGACGCCGCCGTCTATGTCGTGCCGCGCCCCTGGAACCGGGCCCAGGCCGACAACGAAGCCATGGGGACCGACGCCGGCTTCGCCACCCTGCGCCTGCGCATCAAACCGCCCCCGGACCTGGCCCAGCCGGCTCTGGCCCTTTTCAACATCAACGCCGCCTACCGCCTCTGGATCGACGGCCGGCCCACGGCCGGCAGCGGCACGGTCGGCACGGACGCGGCCACGGAAGTCCCGGTTCCGGCCAAGCAGATCGTCCCCTTCCCCGCTGCCGGACGTCCGGTGGACATCGTTTTGCAGGTCTCCAACCACCATGCCCGCGACGGGGGGCTGGTCGCCCCGGTGCTCTTCGGCCCCCGGGCGACCCTGGCCGCCCAGTACGACCGGGAAATGGCCCTGGCCATGTTTTTCATCGGCGCGTTCTGCCTCATGGGCCTGCACCATGCCGCCTTATACTGGCTGCGCCCGGCCGATGCCACGCCGTTGTACTTCTCGCTGTACTGCTTCGCCTGGATGGGCAACTACGCCGCCTCGGACAGCAGCGGCTGGGCCTTGCGCCTGTTTTTTCCCGGCCTCACCGCCCGGTTTCTGGACCCGTTGGCCCTGGTCTGTTTTTTCGTCACGATCCCGGTGGGCCACGCCTTTTTCCTGGCCCTCTATCCCAGGGAATTTTCCCGGCGTGTCCAGGTATTTTGCAACGTGCTGTGCGCCGTGTTCGTGGCCGTGGCCCTTTTCGCCTCGGGCCAGACCCTCAACACCGCCCTGCCTCTGCACTATCTCGCTTCCAGCCTGCTTATCGTCTATTGCATCAACTGTCTGCGCCGAGCCTGGCGGCAGGGACGCGACGAGGCGGGCTTTCTCCTGGCCGGGTTTTGCGTGCTGGGACTGATCGGGCTTAACGACATGCTTTTCGACCTCAAATACCTGCCGTCGACGTCGCTTTTGCCGGTGGGCATGTTGGTCATGAGCCTGTGCCAGTCCTTTGCCCTGTCCCACCGGTTTTCCCGAGCCTTTGCCGCCGAGGAACGCCTGTCCGCCGCTCTGGAGGACAAGAACCGGCGTCTGGAAACGGCAATGGCCGCGCGCCTGGGGCTGGAACAAAAAATCGTGGCCGTCAGCGAGGAGGAACGCCGACGCGTCAGCCTGGAACTCCATGACGGCCTGTGCCAGGGCCTGACCGCTGCCCGGCTGCGCTGCGACGTGCTGTCGTCCGCTTCCGGCGGGGCGGCCATCAACGGCGAGGCCCTGGCCCCGTTGTCCGGCCTCCTCGACGGCCTGGTCGACCAGGCCTATGACCTGTCCCGGGGATTGTGGCCCCTGGAGCACGACGGCGTCGGCGTCGGGCCGTCATTTCGGGAAATGATCCGCCGGCAGGCGGCGGCCAGCGCCATCCCCATCGAGTTTCATCGGGAAATGCATTGCCAGGCCTGCCGCCATCCCCATCTGGCCCAGCTCTACCGCATCGCCCAGGAGGCCGTGGCCAATGCCGTCAAGCACGCCCGGGCCGGACGCATCATGGTGTCCCTGGCCTGTCCGGCCGGCCGGGAAGCGATCCTGGCCGTGCGCGACGACGGCTGCGGCCGAAGCCTGGCCAAGGCCTCGGCCGGCGGCCTGGGCCTTGGCATCATGGCCCACCGGGCGCGCGTCATCGGCGGGGAGCTGCGCATCGGGGACGCCCCGGGCGGCGGCACGGAAGTGGTCTGCACGGCCCCCTGCCCGGACGCGGCGCAGGACCTTGAAGCCGCCCCTTCCGGGAGTGCGGCGTGAACATGCACGCCCAGCGCGGCCCGCGCATCTTCCTGGCCGACGACCATCCGGCCGTGCGCGAAGGCCTCACCCTGCGCCTGCTCCAAGAGGGCTTCGTGGTTTGCGGCGAGGCCGAGAACCGGGCCACGCTGCTGGAGACCATCGACGCCAGCCAGGCCGACATCGCCCTGGTGGACCTGACCCTATGCGGCGAAAACGGCCTGGACCTCATCGATGAACTGCGCCTCCGGGCCATCCCCGTGCTCGTCTATTCCATGCACGAAGACGCCGAGACCGTGCGCATGGCTCTCGACAGGGGAGCGCGGGGCTATGTGGCCAAGCGCGAAACCTCGGTGGAATTGGTGGCCGGCGTGCGCCGCGTCCTGGCCGGACAGCGCTACTTGAGCCCCCGCGTCGCCGCCGCCCTGGCCGCCTGCCCGCAGCCGCCCGCCGCCCAGGCCGGGGCGCTCAGCGATCGCGAACGCCAAACCCTGGGCCTGCTGTCCCGGGGCGAAGGCAACGCCGAGATCGCCGCCGCCCTGGGGGTCAGCGTGCGCACCGTGGAAAGCTATTATTCGAGAATCCTGACCAAGCTCGACCTCGACGGCATGAAAGCCCTTCGCAAATACGCCATCGGCCGCCGCATGCCGGACTGAACCGCCCAAAGCCCGCCGCGGCCTGTCCGGGAAATCCCGGACAGACAAACAAACCGACTCCTCGTAGAGGCTCCGTCATTGCCGGCGGCTGCCGGTTCCCGTGCCCAAGGCCCGCGCCTTTGGCCATACGACGTCGGATGGTCGCATGAAACGCCTGTGTGCCGCGATCGCGCTCCTTGCCGTCCTGCTGCCCGGCTTGGCCCTGGCCGCCCCCCAGGACAAGGCTGCGCTGTCGCCGGAAACCCGCAAGGAGCTCAACAATTTCTTCAGTCCGTTTGCCGCGTCCAACATGGCGAATTTCGATCAGACCACGCTGACCGACGAGGCCCTGCTCGATTTCGCCGTCTGGTCTTGCATCCTACGCCCCGACCCGGCCCTCAAACGGACCCGGGGCGGCCAGGACATCGTCATCCCGTCCCGCGTCATCGACGACATCACCCAGAGCACTTTCGGCCGGACCATCAAGAAGCACCTCAAAAGCCAATACGTCGAATCCCTGGCCAGCGGCGAAGCCTTCGTGTTCGCCCAGGTGGACAGCCTTCGCCCAGGCGACGACGGCACGTTTATAGCCGCCGGAACCATCTATTACACCGGGGCCGGGGAAACCATCGATCCCCAGGCCAGCCGGGCGCAGTGGAAGCGCGCGGGAGCCGACGTCCGCGTCCAGGGCACGTTCACCGGCGTCCTTAAACGAAACGACGACCCGCGACGCCATTGGACGCTGCTCCAATACGCCGTCAAGGACGCACAGTAGCCCCTTGCCGGAATCGTCACGCACCAGGGACGCGGCAGGCCTGCGGCCGCGACAGGACCAGATACCACAACACCGCAAAGGAGAGTCTCATGGCGCTTCGATCGTTTCTTGCCGCCGTCCTGCTGGTTGTCGCCAGCGCGACCACCTGCTTCGCCTATTCCGAGGAGATCAAGTGGCTGCGTAACCAGTCGTTCAAGGCCTGCCCGAATTATTACGTCTGGCGGCTTGTGGACAACTATTTCCCCGACGCCCGGTGGGAATCCGGCTGGTCCGACGAGGGCGACTACGTCGTCAACGTCCGGGGCGGCATGGCCTTCAAGGGACAAAAGGTCAAAGCCCTGCTGCAATTCACCATCAATCCGCAGCGGGGAAAATTCGACTTCAACGCCCTGGAGTTCAACGGCGATCCCCAGTCCAAAGAGATGCGCGTGGAACTCATCAAGGCCATGTGCCAGGACGTGCAATAGCCCTTTGCCCCAGGCCCGCCGGGCAGCGGGACGACAGGCCGGCCGGCGGGTTCCGTCGCCGGCCGCGCTCCCGAGCCCGGCCGGACGGACGCCAACCTTGTCACGCTACAGGAGAAACCATGGCGAACCACAGCATGCATACCGACAGGGGACGGACATTGCGGACGGCTTGGCCGCGCCTGCTGGCCTTGGCCGTGTTGTTGGCGGCCGGCCTGACGGCCCTGCCTCAAGCCGGTCTGGCCAAGGAGGACTACTCCTTTATCGGCGTCAAGAAAGCCTCCCAGGTGCCGCAATTCGTCGCCAGCCTGCAAAAGGCCCTGGCGGCCGACGACAAGCAAGCCGTGGCCAAGCTCGTTTCCTATCCCCTCATGGTCTCCCTGGGCGGCCAGGAACTGGAAATCGAAAACCAGGCGGCCCTGGTGCGCCAATATGACCAGGTCTTCACCAAGGCGATCAGAGAGAACATCCTGGCCCAGCCCCTGAATGATATTTTCGTCAACAAGCAGGGCGTGATGGTCGGTTCCGACGGCAAGGTCTGGGCCCTGCCCGAGGGCAACAACCTGCGCATTTGCGTCATCCGCGACCAGTAAGGCCATTACACAACATGACGACAGTCATGTTGTGTAGAGAGAGAATTGAATCACTATGTTGTTTGCCATGCACTTTCACTTGAGAAAGGGAATGGAAACAAGGCCCGGCTGCCCGGAGGCCGGCAACAACCAGCCTCCGGGGTCCGCCTTTCGCAACAGCCAACCATATCGAGGGTATTCCATGCGATCCGTCATTCGTCGCGTCCTGGCCGCCGGCCTGCTGGTCCTGTTCACGAGCCTGCCCGCCCTGGCCAAACAGCAAAAAGCCAACAACATCGACTTCGGCGCCATTGCCTGCGAGGAATTCATCAAGGAAGTGGCCACCTCCGACGAGGACAGCATCGCCATCGTCTTCATGTGGCTCGACGGCTACTTAAGCGGCGTGTCCGGCGACACCCGCTTGAACTGGAGCAACATGGAAGGGTTTTCCACCAGACTGATGAACGGCTGCGCCAAAAAGCCCAAGGCCAAGGTCCTCGACGTGGCCAAGGCCGTGGGCATCAACTGATTGCGACGCCATGCGCGGGGGCGCGCGCCCGGGAGTCGGGGCTAACGGCTACTTGCCCCGCGACCAGACGCCCGCCGCCGCGCCCGGGTCCGGGATCGGCAGCACGCCGATCTGGCGCATCTCGCGGATGGAAATGAAATTGATCGCTTCCTCGTCATCGTCGTCAGTGGCCTTGCCGGCCTTCTTGCGGGCAGCGGCCTTGCGGGCCTGCTCCAGGGCCTGCGCCACCTGATCGGCCCCCGACTCGGCCGCCTCCTCGAAGGTGGAGTCGTCGAGCATGGTGGTTTCCAGATAGAGCGTCTCCCGGCCCTTGGGGGCGAGGTCCACGGCGACGAGCATATGCTCGGGCAGCGAGACCAGCGACGTTTCCAGGCCGATCTTGTAGAGCACCGAGGCGATCAGGCAACTGCCCTCCACGCAGTTGGCCTGCCGGGTGGCCAGGGCCTCGGCCAGAAGCCGCACATGCTGCACCCCCACCCCTTCGGGCTTGGCCGAGGGCCGGTTGATGGACGAATAGCGGATGCCGCGCCGCCGCAGGGCCTGCCACACGGCCTTGACCTGCTTGCGCACGCCCCGGACGTCGGCCTGATAGCCGCCAAACGACGACGTCTCGCCCGTGGCCAGGGCCTCGCGCAGGATCTGCTGCACCACCGGATGGTTTTCGTTGACGTAGGCGGCGTAGAGCCAGTCGGTGTCGTAGTAGTCGTCGTCATCCTCGAAACTGTGCACGCAGTCGTTGACCGAGGCGATGACTACCCGGGCCGTGCGCTCCCCCTGGGCCACGCCGTCCAGCCACAGCCGGACCGCCATGGTCGTGGGGATGGGCTGGTGATTGAGGAGGATGGCGTCGGCGTAGCTCAGAAAGGGATAGATAAAGTACTTCTTGCCTTTGCGGGCCAGGGTCACCTCCGCCCGCCCCGGATTGACCAGGGGCGAGGAGGAGACCAGCTCCACCACGGCCTTGGCTCCGGCCCTGGGCGCGACGACCGAAACGCCGAATAGCCCGTTGGGATCGCCGAGTTCGTCGTCGTTGTGCTGCATGTCCAGCTTCATCTTGGCGATATTGAGCATAAGCGAGGGATAGAGCACGCCGTTCAGGCCGATTTTGGCGAATTCCCACGAGGGCGAAGGGCCGGCCAGGGCGGCCGGGGCCAGCAACGCGGCCAGAAGCACGGCGGTCAGGACGCGGCAGAAAACGGCCCCGGCCCACGCGGGGCGAAGCGCCCCTCCCCGGACGAAACAAGCCTGGCGAAGCATACGGCCGCCCTCCCCTTCTTGGTGATTATTCTACGGTTCGTTTAACGCCTCGTGCAGCCCCCGGATCACCGGATCGAGAATGTAGGTCGCCACCCGGCGCTTGCCCACGAGAATTTCCGCCGACACGGTCATGCCGGGCAGCAAGCGGAAATCCGGCCCCACGTCGCGCAGCGTCGTCTTGGTGAGCCGGATGCGCGCCTTGTAATGCACCCCGCCGGCCCCGTCCTCGCCGCCGCCATGGCCCGGGGCCGCGCCCTCGGCCACGAAGGCATCGGGGCTGACCATGCGCACCACGCCGTCGAGAAAGCCGTGGCGCTGGAAGGGATAGGCGGCGAGCTTGAGGCGCGCCTGGTTGCCCGTGCGGATATGGCCGATGTCCGCCGCCGCGATGGACACTTCGGCCTCCAGCGCCCCGTCGGCGTCGCCGATGGGCACCAGCACGCAAAAGGTCTCGGCCGCCTTGGCGATGGAGCCTTCGGAGAGCGGCGCGACCTCCTTGACGATGGCGTCGGCCACGGCGGAAAGCTCCACGAGTTCGCTGCGCCGCGAGGCCTTGGCCAGGGAATGGTCCACCTCGTCGAGATTTTGCCGGGCTTCGAGCAACTGGGTGGCGGTCTGGGCCCGCCAGTTGCTCACAAAGGCCTGTCGCTCCATTTTGGCCCGGCTGAGCTGCTCCACGAGCTGTTCGCGCTTTTCCTCGGTCTTGGCGGCCAGATCGTCCACCCGCAGCTTTTCGCGCAGCGCGCCCAGGTATTCCAGCCGGCTGGCCCCGCCGCCGGGCACGAGCTTGCCAAACATCCCCTCGATTTCCTTGGCCAGATTGGCCTGCTCGCCCAGGCGCGCCCGCTCGGCCGTATTGGCGGCCACGGCGTCCTCGAGCAGGGCCACCTCACGGTCGTTGGCCTCGACCTTGGCCTTGAACTCTTCCTTGCGCATGGCGAACAGGGTGAGCCGCACCCGCTCCTCGCCGTCCATGGCGCTTTCATCCAGGGCCGGCAGGGGTTTGCCGTCCAGCTCGGCGGCCAGCAGCACGACAAAGGCCGAGAGAAACCGCCGCTTGGCGGCCAACTGGCCCAGGTCGGCGCTGGCGAAGGTCGGGTCCAGGGTGGCCAGCACCGCCCCGCGCCGCACCACGTCGCCTGGGCGCACGTTGATCTGGCGCACCACGGCCGTTTCCAGGGGCTGCACCACAATGGACGGCACGCGGGTGACGAGCATGCCGCTGGCCGAGACCACCCGGTCGAGCTCGGAAAACCAGGCCCACAGCCCGCCAAAGACCAGGCAGGCAAAGATGACGTAGACGGCGATCCTGGCCTGGACCGGCGGTTCGCCCTCGGACACGGCCACGGCGTCGGGCTGAAACTCCATGGCCTCGGGCCGGATTTTGCGCCGGCCCATCAGCGCATCCCCTTGGTCTGGCGCTCCCAGAGGGTGCGGTAGATGTCGCAGCGATCGAGCAGTTCGGCGTGGGGGCCGATGTCCACGATGCGCCCCCGGTCCAGCACCATGATGCGGTCGGCGTTGCGCAGGGTGGAGAGCCGGTGGGCCACGATGATGGTGGTGCGGCCCTTGGCGATGCCGTCGAGGTTTTCCTGGATGCGGGCCTCGCTTTCCGGGTCCAGGGCGCTGGTCGCCTCGTCGAAGATCATGATGCGCGGGTCCTTGAGCAGCGCCCGGGCGATGGCCAGGCGCTGCTTCTGGCCGCCGGAGAGGTTGGAGCCGTTTTCCTCCAGCACCGTGTCGTAGCCCGAGGGCAGGCGCTCGATGAATTCGTCGGCCCCGGCCAGCCTGGCGGCGCGGCGCACGTCGTCGAGGTCGGCCGTGGGTCGGGTGACGGCAATGTTGTCGCGCACCGTGCCACTAAAAATGAAATTTTCCTGCAGGACCACGCCGATATTCTGGCGCAGATGCACCACGTCGAGGTCGGTTATGGGCGTGCCGTCGAAGCTGATGCGCCCGCCCCCCAAGGGGTACAGGCCCTGGATGAGGCGCGTGAGCGTGGTCTTGCCCGAGCCGCTGCGCCCGACCACCCCCAGCACCTCGCCCGGGGCCACGGCAAAGGACACGCCGTCCAGGGCCGGCGGTTCGCCCGGCACATAGGCAAACCGCGCCTGGTCCACCACGATCTCGCCGCCGACTGCCGGCCGCGCCCCGCCGCGCACCAGCCCCGCCTCGGGCTTGCGGTTCATGACTTCGCCCAGCATCTCCACGGCCAGATGGACCTTTTGGTATTCGTGGACCAACTCCACGATACGGATAAGCGGCATGGTCACGGACTGGGACAGCATCTGGAAGGCGATGAGTTCGCCCATGGTCAGGGACTCGTCGAAAACGCCCAAGGCCCCCACCCAGATGACGGCCACGGTCATGAGCCGCTCCAGGGTTTTAATGAGCGCATTGCCGAGCGCCGACATGCGGCGCACGTCGAAGTTGCGGGAAACGGCCAAAGCCGAGCCTTCCTCCCAGCGACGCTGGCGGCCGCCCTCCAGGGCCAGGCTCTTGATGGTGCCGATGCCGTGGATGGTCTCGACAAGCAGGGCTTGCCGTTCGCCCTCGGCGGCGTAAAGGGCCATGAGCCGGCGGTGAAACGGCCCGACCATGAGGCCGATGGCCCCGGCCGTGACCCCGGCAAAGGCCAGCACCAGCATGGTCAGGCGCGGGCTGTAGCAGAACAGCACGGGCACGAAGACGATGAGCGAGGAGGCGTCGAGCAGCGTGTTGAGGAGGTTGCCGGTCAAAAACTCGCGCACCTGATCGGTCTGCTGCATGTGCTTGATGATCACGCCCGCGAAGCTGCGCTCGAAAAAGGGCAGCGGCAGCTTGATCATGTGGGAAAACGTCTCCATGGCCAGCCGCAAATCGATCTTGGTGGTGGCAAAGCGCAGCAGAAATTCGCGCAGATAGCGCAGCGCGCCCTCGAACAGGATGGCCCCGACCACGCCCAGCCCCAAAACGTTGAGGGTGGAAAGCGTGTGGTGGGCCAGCACCTTGTCCACCACGGCCTGGAAATAGAGCGGCACGACAAAGGCCAGGCCGTGCATGAAAAAGGCGATGCCGGCGATTTCGAGAAAGATGCGTTTTTCCCGGGCCACCTGGGGCCAGAACCAGGACAGGCTGAAGCGCTTGGCGTCGCCGGCCTCCACCCGGCGTTTCTTGAACAGCAGTACCTCGCCGGTCAGGCGCGCGGCGACCTCGGCCTCGGGCACGAAGACAAAGGCGGCCCCGCCGGCTCCGTCGGCCGCGCCGGCGGCGTCGTAGAGCACTAGCTCGCGCCCGCCGTCCGGGCCTTGGCGGGCTCCGGAGAGGACGACCGCGCCGCCGTCGCGGGTCAGCCCCAGGCAGGGGTAGGCCTCGCCGAGTTCAAGTAGCCCAACCGGCGGCAGCCGGCGTCGCTTGGCGCTAAAGCCCAGGCTTTTGGCAATGCGCAAAAGCGTGGCGACGTGCAGGGGGCGGCCGGCCAAGCCATGGCGGGCGATGAGATCGGCGCTGGTGGTGGAGACGCCATGGTGGCGCAGGACCACGGCCAGGGCGTCCAGAGCGGCGGGATCAAGGCGGCTCACGGCCTGGCGCTCCATGGGGCGCGCCCGGGACAATTGGCGCGGCCAAGGCCGGGCGTCGCAGCCTGGGAGCCGGCGGCGGTTGTCTGCCCCCCCGCCGGCCAGCAGCCCGCAAGCGGGGCGCTAGTCGTCACGAAAGCTTCCCGGCCGCAGGACCACGGCGCCCTGGCCGGCGTCCAGATCGTCGCCGTCCTGGGCCGCCTCGCCGCCCGCGGCCGGATAAAGCAGCTTGAGCTTGCGGCGAAGGCTCTCACGGCTGATGCCGAGCTTGCGGGCGGCCTGAGTGCGGTTGCCCGAACATTCGGTCAGACAGGCCTCGATGGCCTCGCGCTCCAGGATGCGCAGCCGGCCGACCTCGGCGGCCGGGCGGAAGGTCTCGGCGGCCGGCTGGGGCCGGCTGGCCTTGGCGTTTCGCACGTCGCGGGAGAGGTCCTCCACGTGGATGGTTTCGGTGTAGGCCAGGGCCACGGCCCGCTCGACCTCGTTTTCCAGCTCACGAATGTTGCCGGGCCAGGCGTATTCCATGAGGGCCTCCCGGGCGCGCTTGGAAAAGACCAGTTTGCCCCGGCCCATGTTGCGGGCGAAAGTGGCCAGGAAATTCTCGGCCAGAAGCGGGATGTCGTCGGCGCGCTCCCGAAGCGGCGGCAGCTCCAGATGGACGACCTTGATGCGGTAATAGAGGTCGCGGCGAAACCGGCCGGTCTCGATGTCCTGGCGCAGGTCGCGGTTGGTGGCCGAAACCAGGCGCAGATCGACGGAGACCGGCCCCCGGCCGCCGACCGGCGTCACCTCGCCAAGCTCCAACACGCGCAGGATCTTGGCCTGGCTGGCCTCGCTCATGTCGCCGATCTCGTCGAGAAACAGCGTGCCCCCCGAAGCGCCCTCGATGATGCCCCGACGCTTTTCCACGCCCGTGGCCACGCCCTTTTCGATGCCAAAAAATTCGCTCTCGAACAGCGTATCCGGCACGGCCGTGCAGTTGACGGCCATAAACGGGCCATGGCGGCGGCGGCCGGAATAATGCACCACCTTGGCCACCATTTCCTTGCCCGTGCCGGTTTCGCCGGTGATGAGCACGTTGACCGTGGTCTCGGCCACGCGCTGGGCCAGCTGGAGCACCCGGGCCATGCGCGGGCTGGCTCCGATGACCCGGGCCGGGGAAAAATTCTGGCGCAACTGGCTTTTCAGGGCGGCATTTTCGATCTTGAGCTGGCGACCGATGCGGGAAAGTTCCTCGTGGGAGTTGTCGAGGCGGTCCACGGCGTCTTCCAGGAGCTGCTCCCGGTCGCGCACGTAGCCAAGCATTCGGTCCATGCCCTCGATGAGGTCGGCGGCGGCCTTGGGCCGGCCGGGCAGCTTGTCGCACAGCTTGCGGCAGGCAGCCAGTTCCTCGGCGGCGGCCTCGTAGGCGGCGTCGGACACGAGTACGGCGAAGCGCGTCAGACGCGCGGACATCTCGGGCGTCAGGGTAAGCGGGGGCTGGAGCATCAAACCTCCTGATCCGGTCGGCCAAGCCCCGGCCGGAGGGGTCGGCCGGCCGGGCGCTTACGCCTTTGCGCTTGATATTGTAACGGGTTTCCGATTCGCCGGCAATTCGAAGCTGGCGGCCGGCGACCGCCGGACGTCCGCGCGTCGACTCCCTCCCCTTCCCGCGCGCCCTAGTCGGAACGCTGCCCCAAAATCCTCCGCCAGCTGCCTCGCTTCGTTGCGGCGCGAGGCAGTTTCCCTGCATGCCGATCCTGTTAAATCAGCAAGTTATCATCTGGCACGCTTCTGGCTCAAGGAGAAGCAAACACGGCACGGAAGCCAACAACAACGCATCAACCATGGGAGGGTGTCCAGATGAGCCTGAAGTCCTTTTTCTCCAAGGTGGCCTCGGCGGTGAAGACAGCGGTCGGCGCAACTTCGTCAGTGGGCAAGCTGGTGTCCACGGTGGGTTCGGCGGTGAGCTGGGCGGCCTCGACAGTGTCCACCGCCGCCAACTGGGTGGCGGACAAGGTGTCCACGGCGGTGGGCTACGTCAAGGAGACGGTGGCCACGGTCACCGGCATGGTGGCCGACATCGCCAGCTCCACGGGCTCCGCCGCCGTGGAGAAGATCAGCCAGGCGGTGAGCTATGTGGCCGAGCGGGCGACCACCGCGTACGAATGGGCCAAGGACACGGTGGCCACGGCGAGCAACTACATTTCCAACACGGTGGCCACCGGCACGCAGTACGTGGAGACCATCGTGGACCAGGCCAAGGACGTGGCGGCCAGCGTGGACACGAAGAGCGGTTCCGCGACCACGACGGGCACGGCCGCGGCGACAACGGCCGCCGGCACGACGGATACCTCGACCACCGGCGCGTCGACGAACACCGCCGCAACCGGCGGAACAACGGATACCGCCACGGCCACCGGCACGTCGACAACGACCGCCGCGACGCCAACAGCCGCCGGGACCGGCGAATCCGTGGCCTACCGCGACCAGACCGGACTGGCCGCCACCAGCGCCAGCAGCGCCTCGGTGGCCCAGGCCAGCCAGGACAAGGCCCAACTCCTGGCCGCCTAGCCGGCCCAGGCAGCAAGCCCCCGTCGTCCGCCGGACGCCGGGGGCTTGGCCGCGTCCGTGTCAGCGCGTCGTCGAAACAAGCTTGGCAGCGTATGCTCGAAGCTTCTTTCGACCAGTTCCGTCCGTTGTTTTCCCATGGCCTTCCCGACCATCGACGCTATCCGAA
>ALAO01000227.1 GCA_000307955.1 Solidesulfovibrio magneticus str. Maddingley MBC34
CCCGGCCGCCGGAGGCATCTTTTGTTTTTTCTTTTAAATTACTTCGCCACCAGCTTCACCAGCGCGTCCACTGCGCCGGGCCGCACGGTGTCCACGGTCATGACCAGGGTCAGGCCGATGACGGCGACCACGGTGACCCAGGCCACGGCGTTGAATATCGGGCCGTTGATGTAGTTGCCCATGAGTCGGCGGTTGTTGACCAAAAGCAGCATGAGGATGAGCACGAAGGGCAGCATGACGCCGTTTATGACCTGGGAGACGTACATGACGTCCAGAAGCGGCATGGCCGGGATGAGGATGGTGGCCGCGCCGACGACGATGCTGATGGTGAACAGCCAAAAGAATTCCGGGGCCTTGCGGAAATCCTTGTCGATGCCGAGTTCCCAGCCCATGGCTTCGCAGATGTAGTAGGCGGTGGACAGCGGCAGGATGCCGGCGGCAAAGAGCGAGGCGTTTATCAGGCCCACGGCGAACAGCCATGAGGCGTATTCGCCGACCAGCGGCTTGAGGGCCATGGCCGCGTCGGCGGCGGTTTCGACGTTGAGTCCCTGCTTATGGATGGAGGCGGCGCAGGCGACCACGATAAACAGGGCCACGATGACGGCCAGCAGGCAGCCGACGACGACGTCCACCCGGGTGTAGCCGTACTTGTCGGCGGTGATGCCTTTCTCCACCACGGCGGCTTGCTGGTAGAACTGCATCCAGGGCGCGATGGTGGTGCCGATGAGCGCGATCATCATGGCCACGTAGCTGCCGTTGGCCTGAAACGACGGGGTCACGCAGGCCTTGGCCACCTCGCCCCAGGCCACGTCGGCCGAGAAGGCGGCCAGGGGGTAGACCAGATAGATGACGCAGACGATGAGAAACACCCGTTCGACGATGCGGTAGGAGCCTTTGACGATGAGCAGCCACACCAGCAGGGCGGCCAGGGGCACGGACACGAACTTGCTGACCCCGAAAAGCTCCATGCCGGCGGCGATGCCGGCGAATTCCGAGATGGTGTTGCCGAGGTTGGTGAGAAAAAGCGCCACCATGATGTAGAAGGTGGTGCGCAGCCCGAACGACTCGCGGATGAGGTCGGACAGGCCCTTGCCGGTGACCGCGCCCATGCGGGCGCACATTTCCTGGACCACCACCAGGGAGACGGCCGTGGGGATGAGCATCCACAGCAGGGAATAGCCGAACTGCGCCCCGGCCAGGGTGTAGGTGGTGATGCCGCCGGCGTCGTTGTCCACGTTGGCGGTGATGATGCCCGGACCGAGCAGGGCGAAAAAGAGCAGGATGTTCTTGCGCGAAAGCTTGGAGAAAAACGGCATGGAAGACCTCTAGGCTAGTGGGCGGCGAAGCGCGGCTTTTTGGTGATGGAGTCGGGCAAGAACAGTTCGATGACGGCGTCGGCCGGCACGATGCCGACCATGTGGCCGTCTTCCAGCACCGGCACGGCCAGCAGGTTGTACTTGGAGATGATCTCCATCACCTTTTCCGGCGCATCGGCCACGCCCACGGACTTCAGCCCCACGGTCATGATCTCGGCCACGGCCATTTTCGGCGGCGACAGCAGCAGCCGCTTCAGGGTGACCACGCCCAGCGGCGTGTCATCGCCCCGGATCACGTAGACGTAATAGATATTTTCGATTTCCGCGCCGACCAGCCGCAGGTAGGCCAGAGCCTCGTCGGCGGTCATGGCCGGGGGCACGGCGGCGAACATGTTGTTCATGAGGCCGCCGGCACTGTCTTCCTCGTGCTCCAGGAGTTCCTGGACCATCTCGGCGTCTTCGGCGTCCATGAGGCCCAGGAGTTCCCGGGCCTTTTCCTCGGGCAGATCGCCCAGGAGGTCGGCGGCCTCGTCGGGCTCCATTTCCTCAAGGATGTCGGAAGCCACTTCGCTGTCGAGCTGGCTGATGACGCGCCCGCCCACTTCGGGATCGAGTTCGCCGATGGCCTCGCCCACGGTTTCGGGGTCCAGCGTGCCGATGACCGTGCCGGCTTCCTTGTGGGGCAGCTGGGCCAGGATCTCGGCGATGTCGGCCGGGTGCATGTCGGTGAGGCGTTCGCGGGCCACGGTCAAGGTCAGCTTGTCGGCGTTGGGGTCGAGCTGGGCCACGAAGCGCCAGTCGATCTCGCGCGAGGGCAGGGCCGCGCCGAAAAGGCCGGCCAGCCAGTTCCAGAAGCGCAGCTGTCCCAGCCGCCGGGCCATGCCGCGCACGCCCACGTCCACGGCCTCGATGAACAGCCCGGCCCCGCGCGAGCGCAGCTTCAGGTCGTTGACGCGCACCACCTTGGCCCCGTCCACGTCCACGATTTGCCGGTCGAGGATGTCGCGGCGCAGCCGGATGTCGGCGGCTTCTTCCGGCATGTCCGGGGCGTCGACGAGCACGCTGGGGTCGGCCGAGACGATGACCGGGGTGAAGAGGTTGACGCAACGCCAGGGCAGGAAGCGGCGTTGGCCGCCCTGGTGGATGAAAAGACCGGACACGGAAGGCAGGGTGTCGCCGGGAATCAAGCCAAGGTCGTCGAGTCGGCCAAGCTGCGCGCCGGACGGATCGATGACCGGGCGGCCGAGCACGGCGCTGACGTAGAGTTCGCTCATGGGAAAGCCCTCCCCGAAACGGCGGCGTTGGCCGCCCGTCGAGGTTTGCGCCGCTGCCCGGAGCTTGGCGGGCAGCGCAGTGCGCGAAAAAAAAGCCGGAAAACGGGGTGCGCCGGCTGGCGGCGCGCCGTGGCCCTCGGGCGTTGTCCCGGGGACATCCGCAGCGCAGGTCTTCGGCGGCCTAACGGGGAGGCTCATGCCGGAGACAGCGGCGAAGTCCGGGACGCGGCGCTACGACGCGGGCCGGGGGATGGCTGGGGGAGGGTCCTGGGCCGTGCCCGTGGCGACGGCGCAACGGCGTCTGGAAACAGGAAAAAGCGCGGCCATGGCCGACCGGATGCCGAATCCGCCAAGGGAGTGCCGAAAGGCGATGTGGCGAAAGCCGATGAAGGGAGTGTTCATCAGGCGCCTCCTTGTGCCGCCGCCTGCCGGCGGGGTCGTCGTGGGCCAGGGATTGGCCAGGGCGCGACGAGGAGGCGGCAGGAAGCGTTATCGCAAAGCGAAAAACGTGTCGTGATGCGTGAAAAAGCGACTACTGCTGGGATCGTCCATTGTTTCCTCAAAAGGTTCCATACTTTGGTCGGTGGTGTATGCCCGGGCGGCGAGCTTGTCAACGCCTACCCTCGGGCCTTGGCGAGGGTCTTGCCTCGGGGCTTGCGGCGTCCAAGGAAGCCGGATGGTTGCCGGACGCGGGTCAAGGCCGTATGCTGGCCCGAATATCGACTCTCCCGGAGGCACGCCATGGCCGATGACGCCGTCCGCCAGTATCTGACCTTCAGCCTGTGCGGCGAACGCCTTGCCCTGCCGTCGCTGCTCGTTTCCGAAGTGCTCGACGTGCCGCCCGTGACCTTCGTGCCCCTGGCCCCGGGGCATTTGCGCGGGGTGGTCAACCTGCGCGGCAACGCGGCCACGGTGGTGGATTTGGGCCAAAAGCTCGAACTCGACGCCGAGGCCCACAAACCCACCTGCCTGATCATCCTGGAGCGCGACTACGACGGCGACACCCTGGCCGTGGCCGCCCTGGCCGACGCCGTGCACGAGGTGGTGGAGGTCGCCGACGCCGACGTGGCCCCGCCGCCGGATATGGGGTTGTCGGTGCCCACGCGCTTTGTGCGAGGCTTGGCCCAGGTGGACGGCGCGTTCACCATTTTGCTCGACGCCGACCGGCTGTTCTCGCTGGAAGAGCTGGCCGCCGGGGGCGGGGAGTAGGGGGGCGTAGCTTTATTTTTCAGACTGCGTGAAAAGGGGGGCTTAAGTGCTTCACCTTTCTCCAGCGAGAAGGTCTAGTTGAGCTAGAGTGAGGTTCATTGGGCACGAATTGGAATGTTTTGCTGAGTGTTGTCAGATGCGGAGCAATTAGACCGACAAAATTACTGCTAAATTAACGAGATTTGAAGATCGCTTTTCGCCAAGGTCCGTAAAGTAATTTCAATAGAGTAATTTTGTCGCCTCGAATTGCTCTAATGTGCGTCAATTATTTGCAATGTGCTATTTGCTTGGGGTGAAGGATTTCAATTATGCTTTATGCTATTACGTGTGCCTGGAACGAGTCTGATATCATATATTCTACCGTAAAAAATTTGTACGTTCAAGGCTGCGACAAGGTTTTCTTGGTGGATAATGGCAGTACAGACAACACAATATCAGAAGCGAGACGAGCTGGAGCAATACTCGTAAACACTTTCGAAACACATTATTTTGATGAAATAAAAAAAGTTAGCATCTTAAATTCAAGTGTAATGGCAATTAACGAAGCGTCGCCCTACGATGAGATATGGTGGATATATCTCGATGCAGACGAGTTTCCCTGTGGATGGGAAGGAAAGACATTAAAAGAATCATTATTGTCTACAGAGGGCATCGTCGGCGCAATACATTCACAAATATACGACCATTTTCCAACAACTGAACCCTTTTACATACAAGACCACTATCCCGGAGATTTTCAAATATATGCCAATAAATCTCAAATTCAAAAAATACAGCTTATTAAATACAGAAAGGGCAAGAGGCACATATTTACATATGGAGGTTTCCACTATTACGACGCACACGGAGAAGAAGTAATTGAAAACGACAAGAAAATCGAGCTTCACCATTTCAATTTTAGGCAAATTGATTTTACAAAGAATAGACTTGAACAGCTTGTGCAGAAAAGACCAGATGGAACAGCAAGGATCGATTGGATGAGCGACTACGCAAAACGTGTTCATAGTCTCGAATCAACAGCCTACCATCAAAGGCTAGAGAAGTTAGATATTGTCTACAGCTCTAATCGCTTTGAATTATTCGCGCAAAAGTCACTTTGTTATAATTTTCAGTCATTAAAAAGGTGGCACGCTTTCAACGGGACAAGCAACTCTGTTAAAATCCACTGTCGCAACGAAGATTATGTGCTATGGAAGGCTTTTTATTATTTTTTTTCGTCAAACCTAAAGTATGCCAAGCAAGCCTTTGGTGAATATATCAAACTTGCGCCGACAGGCGTCGAAAGAGAATTGGCAGCCGTAAAATTACTTGAAATATCAAAAATTAGCACAGGGGAAGTCAGAGAGAAAGATGTTGCTAAATTCTTAAAATCAAAACATCTCATAGTACGCAATGCAGTTGAAAAAATATTCTTTGAGGACTAACTAGTCTCAGTCCTAGTCATCGTTTGATAGAACTCTGCGAATCAGCCCGATGCCCAACTTCAAAACCGCAGGAGCCTGCGCTTTTTGACATGTTGGATAGAGGATGGGCCACTTTTGCCCAAAGGCCGGCAGCCCTCCCGCCAAGAACTCAATTCCTCCCCACATACAGCCGCTCATACACCATGGCGTTCGTCGTGATCCGCCGCACATAGTCCCGGGTCTCGGTGTAGGGAATAAGCTCCACGAACAGCTCCTCGCCCAGGCCGCCAAAGCCGGCGTTCCAGACCGCCACACGGTTCTCGCCGGCGTTGTAGGACGCCAGCGCCGCAGCTAGCGACCCCTCGCGGGCCAGGCGCTCCCGGAAAAACGCCACGCCGAGCCGGATGTTGACCACCGGATTGAACAAATCCGCCCGCTCGGGTCGGATGCCGATTTTCTTGCCCACGGCCTTGGCCGTCTCGGGCATGAGCTGCATGAGCCCCACTGCCCCGGCCCCGGACACGGCCTTGGGGTCGAAAAAACTCTCCTGGCGGATGAGCGAATAGATCACGTCCGGGTCGATTCCCGAGCCGCCAAGCGCCGTCACCACCTCCCCGGCGTAGGCCCGGGGATAGAGCGCGTCGCGAAGGGGCATGAGCTCGGCCGGCGTGCCGCGAAGCAAGCAACCGCCAAAGGTGCGCCAAGCCGTGCGCATGGCCGCCGTGCGCCGCCCGCTGTCCATGGCCGCCCGGATGTGGGCCATGGCCAGATCGGCCCGCTCCGGCGCGGCCTTGGCTGAAAATTCCAGCGCCATCTCGGCCAGGGCCGGCAAGCTGGCGTCGGCCAGGGCGTAGGCCTTGGCCAGGGCGGCGGACACGGCCGGCGAAGGCGGCTCGGACGCGTCCGGGCAGCGCGGCGACTTGCCCGGCGACGAGGCCACGACCTGCCCCTTGACCTCGCCCAGGGCGGCCAGGGCCGCCGCCGCCCGGCCGCCGTAATAGGTATTGGGCCGTCCGCTGGCCACTTCCATCCACAGCCCGGCCGCTTCCTGGCCGCGCCCCAGATTGGCCAGCGCCTTGCCGCGCCAGTAGCGCGCCCCGTCGGCCCAGTCGTCGTCCGGGAAGCGCCCGGCAAAGGCGGCCAGCTCCGCCTCGGCCCCGGCCATGTCGCCCGTGACATAGCGCAGGATGGCCCCCAGCGCCGCGCCCTGGGCGGCGGCCTCGGGCGGCACGGCCAGGCCCTTGAGCTGTCCGGCCGCGTCCGACGCCTCGGCGAAATGCCCCCGCTCGGCCAGCATCAGGGCCAAGTGGCGGGCGGCCACTTCTTTGAGCGGATCGTCGCGCGTCGGCGCGGCCAGCACCTCGCGCAAAAGCGCCACGCCCCGCTCGGCGTCCTCGGCCTTAAGCGACCGCCACAGGCAGCGCGCCTGATGGTAGCGCGCCCAAGAGGCCAGGGAGGCCGACGGATCGGCGGCCACGGCCTGGGCAAAGGCCTCGTAGGCGGCCTGGGGCTTGCGCTGGCGGAAAAGGGCCTTGCCGCGCACGTACGCGCCCCGGGCGGCCTGGGCCGGGGTCCAGCCCGGGGGCGCGGCCTCGGGGACAAGGATCAGTGCGGCCTCGGCTCCACCTTTTTCCACCAGCGCCTCGGCCCGCAGCAGCACCGTGTCCGGGGCGGACGGGTCGAACCCGGCCGCGCCGCCGGCCGCATCGGGCGCGGCGGTGAGCTTTTCGGCCAGGGCCAGCCCGGCCTTGGCCGACTGGGAGGTCGGGAAGTCGAGGATGAGATGGCGCAGGAAATCCTCGGCCTTGCGCCGCTGGCCGAGGGTCGTCGCCGCCGCCGCCGCCCGCAGCCATACGGCCGGGGCCAGGGACGGCTCGGGATCGGTGAGCCAGGCCTCGGCCAGGGCCAGGGTCCGCTCGGGCCGGCCGGCCCGGGCCGCGCTTTCCATGGCGATGTAAAGCGCGTCGCGGCCCAGAAACGACTGGGAGGCCCGGGCGCGCAGGCCGTCCAGGGCGTCCAGGGCGGCCTGCGCGTCGCCGGCCAGATACAGGCCCAGGCCCTGGTAATAGGCGGCCACGTCGGCCTGGTCCCCGGCCCGGGGCAGGGCGGCGGCCAGCCGGGCCGCGCCCTGGCGATGCGCGCCCGAGAGCACCTCGTTTACGCCCAGGGCGATCTCGCGCAGGGCTTCGGTGATGCCGCCGGGCGTCTTGACGCTCCGGCCGGCCGGCGTCCCGTCCTCGTTAGCGCCGAGCCGGGCCGAGCGGGGCAGGGGCGCGTCCTCGGGGCGCGGCGGCGGCGACCAGGGCTCGGCCGCGCGGGCCTTGGCCGCCGGGGCGGCCGGTTTGGCGACGTGGACGGCCGGTTTGGCGGCGTGGCCCGGTTTGGCGGCCTGGGCCGGGTTGGCCAGCCCCAGGGCCAGGAACAGGGCGATGATGACCGCACCAAATCGATCGGAGAATGGGTGTATTTCCGGTGGTTTCATGGCGGAATTTCCTACCGTATCGCGTCATATCCCGCGTGTTTACTGCATCTGTAAAAAATAAACCCCCCTTGACTTCGTCGGCAAATCGTGACTAACGTCCCTCCGTTCACAAGGTCCGCTTGCGTTGCCAGGGCGTCGCGATCCCGGACGCGTCCCCTGTTTTGCTTCCACCCGTCAAGGAGGTCGATATGTCCTTCGCGCAGTCCTGGGATTTCACGCCGGGCGCCCGCGTCGTCGCCGACGATCTGCGGCAGTGCTCCCGTGAATACGAATGGTTGGAGGAACCCCATGTGTCGCCGGACGGCGAACGCGTGGCCATGGTGGCCGCCCTTGAAGGGCCGGCGTTCACCATGGCGGTCAATGGGGAAGCCTGGGAAACGACGTTCGACAAAGCCTGGTATCCGCGCTTTTCGCCCGACGGCCGCCTGACCGTGCTGGTCCAGGCCGACGGCGACTGGACCCTGGCCGTGGACGACGTGGCCTGGGAAGAGCAGTACGGATACGTCTGGAACACCATGTTTTCCGCCTCGGGCGACATCATCGCCGCCTGCATCCAACAGGACGGCGAATACGGCTTCTCCTTCGACGGCACGCCTTGGGAGACGCTGTACGAAAACGCCAACCAGCCCGTTATTTCCAAGGACGGCAACGCCGCCGCCGCCGTGGTCCAGGTGAAGTCCCTGGCCCAGGCCGACGTCGTGACCTTCCAGGAAGGCATCTTCAGCGTGGCGGTCAACGGCGAGGCCTGGGATTCGATTTTCGTCAACTGCTGGAATCCGGTCTTCGACCCGGCCGGAAAAAACGTCGCCGCCACCATCCGCCGTTCCCTGTACGACTATTCCGTCGCCGTCAACGGCAAGGCCTGGACCGGCTCCTACGCCTGCGCCTGGGGGCCGGCGTTCAACCCGGCCACGGGCGCGGTGGCCGCGCCGGTGCGCAAGGCCGGGGCCTGGGGCATGGCCATTGACGACGCCATGGCCTGGGAGCCCCGCTTCGGCCAGCTGTGGCAGCAGGCGTTTTCCCCGGACGGATCGAAGCTGGCGGCCATCGCCTGCACCCGTTTTGGCGAATTCACCGTGGCCGTGGACGGCGCGCCCTGGGGCGCGACCTTCCCGGTGGTCACGGACCTGACCCCTAGCCCGGCCGGCGCGCGTTTCGCCGCCCTGGCCAGCGACCACAACACCAACTTCGCGGTCCTTTGCGACGGCAAGGTCTGGGACGGCCGCTACGACATGGCCTACGCGCCGGTCTGGAGCGCCGACGGCGCGCATCTGGCCCTGGCCGTGGAAAAGGCCGGCCGTCAGACCATCGTCGTCGACGGCAAGGCCTATCCGCAAAGCTTTGACAAGTGCTACGCCCCGGCGTTTTCGCCCGACGGCAAACTGGTGCTCATCCGCGCCCTGGCCGGCGGCAAATGCCACCGCATCGTGGCTCCGGTCACGGCGTTTACCGGCTAGGAGGTTAGCCATGCACGCGCTGTACGATCTCGCCGTCGGCCCCCTGGCCTGGCTGGCTTTCGCCGTGTTCATCCTGGGCTCGATCTACCGGCTCATGTCCATGCGGGCTTTGGCGCTCAAAAAAGACGCCGCCTTCGTGGCCTACATCAGCTGGCCCCACGCCATCCGTTCCCTTATCCACTGGGTCACCCCCTTCGGGGCGCTTGGCTGGCGGGAAAACCCCGGGGTGACCATCGTCACCTTCCTTTTCCACATCTGCCTGTTCGTGGTTCCCTTGTTTCTCATGGGCCACATCGTGCTCTTCGACACCTTCCACGGCTGGTCGTGGCCGGCCCTGCCCGATGGCGTCGCCGACACGCTTTCCATCGTCGTGGTCCTGGCCTGCGCCTACTTCCTGTGGCGTCGGCTGAGCGTGCCGGAAGTGCGTTTTGTCACCCGCTCCCACGACTGGCTGGTGCTGGCCCTGGTCGGCGCGACCTTTCTCACCGGCGTCCTGGCCTATCACCGCATCGGCGACAACCTGTTCATGACCACCCTGCACGTCCTGTGCGGCGAGGCCATGCTGGTCGCCATCCCGTTCACGAGGCTGTCCCACATGCTGTTCGGATTTTTCAGCCGCGGCTACATCGCCTCGGAATTCGGGTCCGTCAGATTCGCCAAGGACTGGTAAACGCCGGAGGACGTCATGAAAACCATTGCCGATCGTCTCATCGAGGACGAGGGTCTGCGTCGCGGCGTCGGCCGCCTGACCCCGGAGAAAATACAGAAGGTCTTCAAGGAGCTCGTGGCCGGCGAATGCGGCGCGCGCATGAAGACCTACATGGAGACCTGCGTGCGCTGCGGCATGTGCGCCAAGGCCTGCCACTACTACATGTCGCACAAGGACCCAAGCTACACCCCGGTGGCCAAGGTCAGCCAGACCATGTGGCGGCTGTTCGACGCCGACGGCAAGGTCGATCCCGAAGTGATCTACCAGTGCGCCCAGGTGGCCTACACCGAGTGCAACCTCTGCCGCCGCTGCATCCACTACTGCCCCTTGGGCATCGACACCGGCTACATCATCAGCGTGGTGCGCCGCCTGTGCCATAAGCTTGGCGTCACGCCCCAGTACATTCAGGACACCGCCCACAGCCACTCGGCCACCATGAACCAGATGTGGGTCAAGGACGACGAATGGCCCGACACCCTGCAATGGCAGGAGGAAGAAGCCCGCGAGGAATTCCCGGGCCTGCGCATTCCGCTGGACGTCGAGGGCGCGGACTTCATGTACTCGGTCATCGCGCCGGAACCCAAGTTCCGCACCCAGCTCATCTACCAGGCCGCGGCCATCTTCCACGCCGCCGGCGTGTCCTGGACCATGCCGGCCACCCCGGGCTGGGACAACTCCAACATGGCCATGTTCACCGGCGATTCCGAGATCATGGCCCGGGTGGAGCGCGCCCACTACGAGGCCGCCCAGCGGCTTCGGGTCAAGCGCATCGTCATGGGCGAGTGCGGCCACGCTTTTCGCGCCGTCTACGACGTGGCCAACCGCTGGCTGGGCTGGAAATGGCATCCGGTGCCGGTGGTCCACTCGGTGGAGTTCTTCTGGGAGCTCATCCAGCAAGGGCGCATCAAGCTCACCCACAAGTTCGCCGAACCCGTCACCATCCACGACCCCTGCAACGTCATTCGCGGCCGGGGACTCATGGAAAAGCTGCGCGAAGTGGTCCACTTCCTGTGCGACAATGTGGTCGAGATGACCCCCAACCGCGAGCACAACTACTGCTGCTGCGCCGGCGGCGGCGTCATCAACTGCGGGCCTCCGTTCAAGAACGTCCGCATCGTCGGCAACTCCATCAAGGCCGAACAGCTGAAAGCCACCGGCGTCCATTGGTGCATCGCGCCGTGCCACAACTGCCACGGCGGCCTCGACGACATCATCAGCAAGTTCGACCTCAATATGCACACCAAGTTCCTGGGCGACCTCATCTACGAACTCATGGAGAAGCCCGAGTGACCCGGGGCGCAGGAGACACCGACATGAAACGACTGCCGTTCACCCGCCTGCTCCTGCCGGCCCTGGCCGTGCTGCTGCTCACGGCCTCCGGGGCGTTTGCCCAGCAGGACATGACCCATGTGCCCACCGAGGCGTTCAAGAAACTGACCCGGCCGCCGGCGGCCTTTGCCCACGACACGCACAACGAAAAGGCCGGCCTGGCCGAGTGCACGGCCTGCCACCACGGCGAAAAGGACGGCAAGCGCGACCCGTCGTCCGACACCGCCGGCATCCCCTGCTCGGACTGCCACGCCGTGGCCGCCAAGCCCGGCAAGACGTCCCTGGAGCGGGCCTTCCACCGCCAATGCATGGGTTGCCACCTGACCCAGAAAAAGGGGCCGGTCACCTGCGGCGACTGCCACAAGCCGGCCGCCAAATAGCAAGGTCCCCTCCCTTGCCCCTGCGAAAGGGCGCGGTCGGGAAACCGGTCGCGCCCTTTTTTTACGCCCTGACGCCTGGAACCGATTTTGCTACGTTGCGACAATTCAGGGGGTCTGTCATGCCCAAGCCACTGTCCGTCGTTGTCGCCGCCCTGTTCTTGACCTTCTCGCAGGCCGCTTCGGCCCTGGCTCAGCCCGGGCCGGCGCCGTCCGCCCCGTCCGCGCCGCCGCCGGCCGTGGGCACGCAAGCGCCTGACGGTCCGGATATGCGGCGTCAGGTTTCCGACGTCCGGGCCGTCACGGCGACCATCTCCTGCTTCTACGGCCCCCACATCGAACAAAACGAGGCCCGTCGCCTGTGCATGGCCCAGGCCCGGGGCAAGCTCCTGGACACGGCCATGGCCCAGTTCACCCATGATCCCGAGGTGGCCCGCTCCGGCATCCACGGCCCGGAGCTGCGCGCCCTGGCCGACAGTGTGCTGCGTCCCGTCGTTTCCGGCGAGGACATCCGGCCCACGCCCGAGGGCGTGGCCGTGCGCCTGACCTTGCGGGCCGAGACCGCTCCGGGCGCGCTGCCGGAGCGTCTGGCCGCCTTTGGCGCGAGTCCCGAGGTCCGGGCCGCCGACCTGGCCGAAACCGCCGTGCGTGACCGCCAGGCGGCCGAGGCCCGCATGGCCGCCGTGCCTTTCGCCGCCGAGCGCGAATTCGCCGCCCGGGAGATGGCCGACGACATGCGTCGCGACGCCGCCTTTGCCGAGCGCAGTCTGGCTCCGGGCATGTCCATCGCCCAGGTCAAGGAACTCATGGGCAACCCGGCCGCCCTCAAACAGGCCGTCATCGGGCCGGAGAGCTACCTGTGCGCCGGCTACGGCAAGGTCTGGGCCGTATTTCGCGATGGCCAGCTGGCCTGCGTCCGTAGCCGCCTCGATTACGTGCGCCGCTACGACACCGATTGCCACTGCGCCGGCAACTATGCGACGATTCTTAAAAACGACTAGCCCTTAGATCGCCTTGACAGCCACGGCGCGGCCCCGATAGATAAACAAGCCGTCCCTCTCCAACCCAGGCCGCGCACGCACCCACCGGAGGCATCATGAGGGCGCTTATTGTTGACGACGATTTTTATAGCCGAAGCTTTCTGGAATACATCCTGCATCCTTACACCCGGTGTGACGCCGCCGTGAACGGCGAGGACGCGGTCATGGCCTTCCAAAAGGCCCTGGAGGCCGGCGATCCGTATGGCCTGGTCTTCATGGATTTGCTCATGCCGGTCATCGACGGGCCACGGGCGCTCAAGGAAATTCGCGAGATCGAAAAAGATTGCGGCGTCGCCCCCGAGGCCTGCGCCAAGATCGTCATCACCTCGGTGCTGGAAGACGGCGAGGACACCCACAACGCCATGTATCTGGGCGGGGCCACCTCGTTTCTGCAAAAGCCCGTGGACGAAGGCGCTATCCTGGCCGAACTGCGCCGCCTGGGCTGCCTGCCCCCCGAGGCCGCCGAGGCCTGATTCCCGCCGCGTTCTCCCCCCCGCGACACCCCGCGCCGGTTGCGGCCCGGGTGTTGACTTCCTCCGCCGTTTCTCGAATATTGTAGCGGAATCCTTTCCGCTTTGCCGTCCCTCGCCGCGTGCGTCTTTATGCGTCATGCTGTCGCGTACCGTGCTTGCATCCTGTTGCGACACTTCGCCAACCATTTCTGGCAAGGTCTATCGGGCATGAAATATGGACAAGTACAGCAGCATTCAGCTTTACAAGATATTCATCATTGCGTTTTTTGTCTGCGCCTCGCCGTTTGTCGCCGTCATTGCCTACGTCGCCTGGAGCGAGTACGGCCGGGAGCGCAGCGCCATCGAACTGGAAACGACCCGGGCCGTGTCCAGCCTGATCGTCATTCAGGAAAAACTCACCCAAAACGCCAAGATCCTGCTTTCCACCCTGGCCAACACCGAGGAGTTCAAGCGTTTGGACGCCCAGGCCATGTCGGAGACGTTTCGCAACATCAAGTCCATCTATAACGATTACGCCAACTTTCATGCCGTCTATCCCGACGGGACCGTTTTCGCCTCGGCGGCCGCCATTCCGGCCGGCGGCGTCAACCTCGCCGACCGCAAACATGTGATCGACGTTCTGGCGACCAAGGGCTTTTCCATTGGCGAATACATCATCAGCCGGCTGACGTTCGAGCCGGTGCTGCCGTTTTCCTATCCCGTCACCGACTCCCAGGGAAACATCGTCGCCATCCTGATCGCCGTCATGCGGCTTTCCAACTATGCCGCCTATTTTTCCCAGGCCAAGCTCCCCGAGGATTCGAGCATCACCCTGCTTGACCATGCCTTTCGGACGCTGCTTTCCAGCAACGCCCGGGGCGAGTCGGGTCTGGTGGGCTCGGTCAACGCCGTGCTGCGGGACGCCTTCCTGGGCAACCGGCACGCGTTCTCGTCCAAGGACATCGACGGCATCGACAGGATCTACAGCATCCAGGGCGTGACGCTCGGCACGACGACAAAGCCGTATCTGTTCATTGCCATCGGCGTGCCCACGGAAGTCGCCCGCAAGCGTTCCCTCGACGCCCTCAAGCTCTGGTTCGTACTCGGCTCTTTGGTCATTGCCTTCTCCTTTATTGCGTCGCTGGTGTTGCTCAAGATGAAGATCGCGCTGCATTGCTCCAAGATCTACCAAGCCGCCATCGCCTTCAAGAATGGGCAGTTGACCGCGCGAACGGGCCTTGGGGCCAAGGACGGCGACATCGGCGTCGTGGGCGAAGCCTTCGATGCGATGGCCAAGGCCATGGAAGAGGGCATCCTGGCCCTGCGGGAAACCGAAGCGCGTTTCAGGACCCTGGTCGAGCAGGCCCCGGAAGCCATCGTCGTAGCGGATGTGGAGCGGGATGCCGTCGTCCTGGTCAATGCCAGGGCCGAGGCGCTGTTCGGCTGCACCGCCCAGGAACTGCGCCGGCATGGGGTGCATCGGTTCTATGCCCCGAAGCAGCCGGACGGGAAGCCGGTGGAGGAGTCCATCTGGGAAAACTGGAACAGGGCCTTGGCCGGCGAATACGTCGTCGTCGAGCGCTGGCTCGTCAACGCCCTGGGGCAACATGTGGTCTGCGAAGTGCGCGTCGTCCGTTTCCCCTCAAAAAACGACGTGCCCATGGTCCGATCGAGCTGGATCGACATCACCCAACGCAAGCGCGAAGAAGAAGCCCTGCGCCACGCCATCCAGGAGGCGGAAGCCGCCAACAGGGCCAAGTCTATTTTTCTGGACAACATGAGCCACGAGATAAGGACTCCCATAAATGGGATAAACGGCATGTTGCACCTGATGCAATCGACCGATCTCGACGAAGAACAACGGCTGTATGTCGAAAATGCAAAGTTTGCTTGCACGAGGTTGTCCAAGCTTCTGACCGCCATTCTTGATTATACGACCCTCGAAGCGAACGGGCCTCAAATCGAGAACAAGCTCTTTTCCGTCGTCGCCATGCTCAACAAGGTCAAGGACGCCTATATCAATATGGCTCTGGAAAAGGATGTGCAGTTCGATGTGGACGTTGATCCCGCCGTCCCCTCGCACTTCATCGGCGACGAGGCGAAGGTGGCCAAGATCCTTGCCTGCATAGTCGAAAACGCCTTGAAGTTCACCCTGGAAGGCTTTGTCCATATCTCGGTGTTCTGTGGGCCACGGGATACGGCCAGGGGGCGCGGCGTCGTCTTTGCCGTGGCCGATTCCGGCATCGGCATGGAAGAAGCGTTTCTGGACAACATCTTCGAGCCGTTTTTCCAAGGAGAAACCACCTATACCCGGCAGTTTCAGGGGGCCGGCCTTGGCCTGGCCTTCGCCTGCCGGCTGGCCCGGGCCATGGGCGGTGAAATCGCGGCAGAGAGCCGGCCGGAGCAGGGGACGACCATGTGGCTGGTCCTGCCCTTCCGGCTGCCCTGGAGCCAACTTGCCGGAGAGGGCTGACCGCCGTTGGCTCTCGTGCCGCGTCCACGACAATCGCCTGGGGCATTGCGTCGCAAGGGCCTAACTCCGTGGATTATGATTGAAAATACTATCGTGTTTTTCAAGGAACGCGACACGAAGCCGTTTGCTCGTGAAAGCGCCCGACGCCAACGCGTCGGGCGCTTTTTTTTGCGGCCGGCCATTTCCTCCGCCGCCGCCTTGGGGTAGAAGGGGGCATGGTCCGAAAACGCCTCGTTCTGGCCGGCTGCGGCCACGCCCATCTGCCCGTTCTGGCCCGGCTGCCCGAGTTCGTGGCCGCCGGGGTCGAGGTCGTGTGCCTGGCCCCTGGGCCGACCCTGGCCTATTCCGGCATGGGGCCGGGACTGCTGACCGGCCGTTATGGCCTGGCCGATCTGACCTTTCCCGTGGCCGCCCTGTGCGAGGCCGGCGGCGGCGTCTTTGTGCGCGGCCTGGCCGTGGCCGTGGACCCGGCCGCCCGGCGGCTGACCCTGGCCGACGGCGGGAGCCTGCGCTACGACGCGGCGAGCTTTGGTCTGGGCAGCCGGGTGCTGCCGGACTTCGCGACGGACGGCGGTCCCGCGCCCGTGGCCTACCCGGTCAAACCCATCGAGAATCTGCTGCTGGCGCGCCAGGACATCCTGGCCCGGGCGGCCGAGGGCGAGCGGGCGCGGGTGCTGGTGGCCGGCGGCGGACCGGCCGGCTTCGAGGTGGCGGCCGGGGTGTTGGAACTGTTGCGCCAGTGCGGCCTGCCCGGCGAGGATTTGGCCGTGGCCGCGCCGCGCGGGCTGTTGCCGGGCTGGCCGGCTCGGGCCGTGCGATTGGCCGAGGCTTCGATACGGCGGCGGGGCGGGCGGATCGTCGCCGCCCGGGTGCGGGGCCTGGAAGCCGGTCGGGCCGTTTTGGCCGACGGCACGGCCTGGCCTTGCGATCTGGTCCTGGCCGCCACGGGCACGCGACCGCCCGGGCTGTTCGCGGCCGCCGGCCTGACCTCCGGCGGACCGGACGGCGGGCTGGCCGTCACCCGCCGGCTCAACCATCCGCTTTATCCCGAACTCTTCGGCGGCGGGGACTGCATCGACTTCACCCCCTGTCCGCTGCCCCGGGCCGGGGTCTACGCCGTGCGCCAGGGCCCGGTGCTGGCCGAAAACCTGCTGGCCTTTTTCGCCGGCCGGGAGCTGGCCCCCTTTTGCCGCGACGGCCGCGACTTCCTGTCCCTGCTCAATTGCGGCGACGGGCGGGCCATTTTGCGCAAGGGGAGATTCGTGGCCCAGGGACGCTGGGCCATGGCGCTTAAGGAGCGGATCGACCGGGGGTTTATGCGGTCGTTTCCGTTGCCGGAGCCGGGCAGGGCGGCGGCACATGCAGGGGTTGGCCCACCACCTTGACCAGATCGTCGAGGATTTTTTGCTTGTAGCTTTGCACCAGCGGCTCGTTGTGCATGATCATGTCGAGCTGGCGGGTGTGCATGAGCATGTAGCCGATGACGGTCAGTCCCCGTAGCATTTCTTCTTCCGATCCGCCGTTGATGCGGGCGAACGAGGCGTCTTCGTTCACCTCCACCCCGAAGCCCTGAAGCTCCAGGATCTCGCCCACGAACTGCGCCCGGCGGCGACGCCGGGAATACTCGGCCGCGCCGCCCTTGAACTGGAAGCTCACGTAGTTCTCGGACGGCCGGTCGCCGACCATGGTCTCCACGGTGCAGAAGTGGAACCCGAAGCGGGAGCTTAAGCACATGTAATTGCGGGAGACCATGAAATAGTTGCGCTCGGCGAAGGACGAGTGGGAAGCGGCTTCCAGGTGCGGGTTGGTGGAGGCCTGGACGATGATGGACATAAGCCCCCGGCCGTCCACGGGCGGCGGCCCCTGCCAGGGGATGGCGATGATGCCGTCCCACAAGGCCCCGACCGGAATGGAGCAGATCTCCTCCAGCTTGACGTACTTGCCGGGCACGTCGCCGACAAAGCCGTCGTCAAGGTTAATAAACCACCACTTCATGGCCGTGCCCTTGTACTTGAGCTGCTTGGCCGCCCGCTTGGAAAAGTGGAACTCCTGCCCGAAATTGAACATCTCGGTGACGGATTTCTCGTGGCAAAAGCGGGTCACGTCATGGAGGGTGCGGCAGTTCTCCGGGGCGAACTCCGGGGCGTTGGGATCAATAAGCGACAGCGGCGTGATCTGGTCCATGACCCGGCGCAGGATGGCGTGCATGGGGGTGACGCGTTCGGGCGCGGGCTGGCGCTGGGCCTCGGCTTCGGCGAGCAGCTCCTCCAGCCGGCCCGGATAGATGGCTCGGCCGTCGGCGTCCACGGTGACCTCGGCCCCCGGGGCGAGCAGGCGCGTGGCTCCGGCCAGGCCCATGATGGAGGGCACGCGAAATTCCCGGGCCACGTTGGCCAGATGGCCGGCCGCGCCGCCCTTTTCCGTGACGATGGCCGCCGCCCGGTCGATGATGGAGGCGTAGCGCGGCGGGGCTTCCACGGCCACGAGCACCGCTCCGCGCGGAAATTGCAGCAGATCGGCCTCGCGGCGCACCACGAAGACCGGGCCAAAGCCCGCCCCGGGACTGGCCGTCACGCCGCCCGAAACCAGCGGCGTGCCGTATACCCGGTCGCTGCCTCCCCCGGTCTGGCTTGGCAGCTGCACCAACTCCCGGCATTGCAGGAATTCCAGGCCCCCCGAGGCGTCGATGGCCCATTCCACGTCCACCGGCGCGCCGTACATGGCCTCCAGGGTGATGGTGGCCTCGGCCAGGGCCAGGGCCTGGTCGTCGGTGATGCTTGGCAAAAGCGCCCGTTCGCCCGAAGTTTCGGTGCGGCACACGCCTTCGCCGGGCAGGCACAGGAAGGCCTGGTCCTTTTCCCGGATGTGCCGCGCCGTGAGACGGGGAGGGCGCTCGCGCTCGAAGACGAATTCGTCGGTGCCCACCGTGCCGTCCACCACGGACTTGGGCAGGCCAAAAGCGCTGTGGATGTGGATGGAGTCATCGCGGATGTCCAGGGGATTGCGGGAATAGATGACCCCGCCGGCCACGGCGTCCACCATGGCCATCACGCCCACGCACATGGCCACGTCCTCATCCGGGATGCCCCGGTTGAGGCGGTAGGTCATGGCTTGGGGGCTGTACTTGCTGGCGATGATTTCCTTGTAGGACTGGAGGATGTCCTCGGGGCCGACGTTGAGCTTGGAGGAGAACTGGCCGGCGAAGGTCTGGCCGGCCTCGTCCTCGCCCAGGGCCGAGCTGCGAAGCGACACCGACGCCTCGCGCCCGACCTTGCGACACAGGTCCGCATAGGCCCCGAGGATGGCCTTGGACACGTCGGAGGGCAGTTCGGCCTCGGTGATCTTGTTGCGGATCTGGGAGCTTAAAATGAGCAGGTTGCGCTGGTCGTCGGGGCCGGCGGTCTGGAGCAGACGGTATATCTCGTCCTTGAGGTCGTTGTGTTCGATGAGGCGATGGTAGGCCCGGGCGGTGATGGCGAACCCCGGCGGCACGGGCAGGCCGGTGCGGCGCACGATTTCGCCAAGCCCGGCCATCTTGCCGCCCACGAGATCGGCCTGGTCGCGGCCGGCCTGATCCAGGGGGAGGACCAGCTCGGGCGAGGTTTCCAGGGTGCACGAACTGGCCAGGCATTCGCCGATGCGGCGCTGGATGTCCTTGATGCGGTTATACAGCTCGGCGTACTTGCCGGGCGCGATGGCGTTTAAGTGCTCGACGATCTTGTAGACGTTGACGGACACGCCGGTGGAATGGGCGCGGATAAAGGCCATGCCGAAGGTGCGCCGGCCGTTTAGGGCCTCTTCCATTTCGGTCATGAGCTCCAGGGCCTTCTTGTTGGCCGTGAGCAGCAGCTTGAAATGGTGGTAGCGCTTCTTGAACTCGGTCTGGATCTGCTCTTCGGTCAGGCCCTGGGGCGTCTCCGACTGGGTGTCGCAGAAAAGCCCCTTGACCGCGCGCGCGAGTTTGCCGAACACGTCGCCCCCGATGGCCGGAACCGGTCCGGGTTTCGATTTTTTGCCGTCGTTTCTTGTATCGTTTCGATACAAGGAAGGCAATGCAACCGAAGGCGCGCCCTCGCTATTCCCCCGCTCCTCGGGCGGGCGAGAGCTTCGCGGTGCTCAAAGAAAAGCCTCATGCCCCCGCCACGGCATCTCCGGCCAGGCGCCAGCCGTTGCGGCCGGCGTTCTTGGCCGCGTACATGGCCGCGTCGGCCAACCGCAACAGCTCGCCGCCGCGCGTCGCGTCGTCCGGATAAAACGCCACCCCGACGCTGCCGCCCAACCGGCAAACCGCGCCCCGCACCTCGAAGGGTTCGGCCAGGGCCGACACCATCTTGGCCGCGATGGCCGCCGCGTTGCCCGGTTCGCCGATGCCCGGCGTCACGGCCACGAACTCGTCGCCGCCAAGGCGCGCCACCGTGTCCGAACGCCGCACGCAGCCGGCGATGCGCTTGGCCGCCATGGCCAGGACCACATCGCCCACCTCGTGGCCGTGCACGTCATTGACGTCCTTGAACCGGTCCAGATCGATGAAATACACCGCCACCCGTTCGCCGCGCCTTTCGGCCTGGCCGATGGCCTGGCGCAGCCGGTCCATATAGAGCGCCCGACCGGGCAACCCGGTCAGGGCGTCATGGAGCGAGAGCCGCGTAAAAAGCTCCTCGGCCCGCTTGCTCTCGGTGATGTCGTTGATGATGCCGTCATAGGCCACAAGCCGGCCGGCGGCGTTGAAGCGCAGCACCGGCGTGTTGCGCACATGGCGCACCGTGCCGTCCTTGTGGATGATGCGATGCTCAAAGGGGCCGGTGTCCTCGCCGGCCAGCAGCCTGGCCGCGTTTTCCAGCACCACGGGCCGATCCTCCGGCGGGGCCATGGCCAGCCACAGCATGGGGTTGGCCTGATATTCCTCGGCCGTGTAGCCGGTGACCGCCTCGCAGTTGGGGCCGTGGTCCGTACCCGTCGCCCGGCCGTCTTGCACCGTCACCGTATACACGTAGTCCGTCACCGATTCGAGAAGCCGGCGATAGCGCTCCTCGCCCTGGCGCAACACCCGCTCCGTTTCCTGCAAGCGGTCCCGCTCGGCTTCCAGATCAGCCACGCGACGCCGCAAGGCCACGACTTCGGCCCGTAACTCCGTCCCGACGTCCACCATGGCGCACCTCCAGACTGGGCCACTCGACGCTAGCCCAAAAATACGCCCCTGTCATCGCGCCGCCGGCCGTCCCTTGCCAAGCCACGCCCCAAGGCGTACCAGCAGGCAAAGGGAAACCTGCATCCCCGGAGCGTCCACCATGGCCATCGGGTCCGACTACGCCGACGATCTCAAAAACGAAGTGCTCAGCGAAATGGCGGACAACTTTTTCTCCCGCCGCTGCCGCCTCGACGAACGCCTCGAAAACTTCGCCTCCCTGCTCGAACGCGTCAAACGCCGGGCCACGCCCGCCGTCGACGCCGTCCAGAACCTGCGCCGGCTGCTCCTGTGCCGCCCCGAAGCCGACGCGTTCTTGCAAAGCCTCGACATCGACGCCGCCACCCTCGCCTCGGCCTGCCAGATTTCGACCAGCGCCAAACCCCTGGCCCTGACCGCCGCCGGCCGTTACCGCAAGGCCGTGCTGCGCGCCTACGCCGTCATGCGAAACGCCGTCGAAACCTACAACGACGGCGGCTACGTCTCCGATCCCCGCCAGCCCGGCCGGAAAATGGCCGCTCCGGGCTATAATCTCCTCCATAGCGTCGCCGAAAGCATCAACGCCGAAGTCCAAGCCGTCAACGCCAGCCAATGCCCGTCCGATATGCTGCGCTTCTCCCGCTCCCTCGACCCCGGCCGCCTGGACCAGGAAAGCGCCTGCGGCTGCATCGGTGACCTGTGCGGCATAAACGACGACCTCGCCTACAAACCGCTGGACCCCGCGACCTTCGGCGTGCCCCATCTGCCCACGCCGCCGCCCGTCGAAGAAATCGAGGAGCGCCTGACGACCCTGGCCGACGCCGTGCGCCAAAGCGACCCGAAGGGCGCGGATGCGGCGTTGGGGTAAGGCGAAGGGAAGGTGAAGGCCGGGGGAGGGAAGGCGAAGAGTGCCTCCGGCGGCCGGGGGGCTCAGCCCCCCGGA
>ALAO01000228.1 GCA_000307955.1 Solidesulfovibrio magneticus str. Maddingley MBC34
CCAGCCGCCGGAGGCATCTTCATCCTCCACGTCTCGACATTTGGCGCGCTTGGCCTTAGATTAAGCGCCTTCACGCGTCACCATCAAGCTTTCCCAAGGATATTCCCATGCCCTGCCCCCGCTTTACCGTCACCGGCCCGGCCGATTTCGGGTCCCTGCGCGCCCTGCTCGCCACCCGCGAGGAAGCGGCCGGCGACGCCGAGGAAAAAGTCCGCCGCATCCTGGCCGACGTGGCCGAGCGCGGCGACGCCGCCCTGGTGGAACTGACCCGCGATTTCGACTGCAAGACCTTTGACGCCTCCTGCCTGCGCGTACCGGCCGCCGACATCGAGGCCGGCAAGAACGCCGTCCCCGCCGCCGACTTGGCCATCATCGAGGAAGCCGCCGCCAACATCCGCGACTTCCATGCGCGCCAAAAGGAACAGTCCTGGTGGGTTCCGTCCCCGGGCGGCACCATGCTCGGCCAGATCGTCACCCCGGTGGACGCCGCCGGCTGCTACGTGCCCGGCGGACGCGGCGGTGAAACGCCCCTTATTTCGAGCCTGCTCATGAATGCCATCCCGGCCGCCGTGGCCGGCGTGCCCCGCATCGTGGCCGTGTCGCCGCCCCGGGCCGACGGCACGCTCAATCCCTACATCCTGGCCGCCGCCGCCGTGTGCGGCGTCACCGAACTCTACCGCCTGGGCAGTGCCTGGGCCATCGCCGCCCTGGCCCACGGCACCGAGACCATTGCCCCGGTGGACGTGGTGGTCGGGCCGGGCAACATCTACGTCACCACGGCCAAACGCCTGCTCATCGGCCGCATCGGCATCGACATGATCGCCGGGCCAAGCGAAATCGCCATCCTGGCCGACGCCACGGCCAACCCCGAATGGCTGGCCGCCGACATGCTGTCCCAGGCCGAGCACGATCCCATGGCCGCCGCCGTGTGCATAAGCGACGATCAGGCCCTGCTTGACGCTACCTGCGCCGAACTGGCCAAGCAAGTGGCGGCGCTGCCGCGCAACGACATCGCCGCTTCTTCCCTATCCCACTACGGAGCCTTGGTCGCCGTGCCCGACCTCGACGTCGGCATGGAGCTCATAAACGCCATCGCGCCCGAGCATTTCGAGCTGTGCGTGGCCGACCCCTGGGCCTTTGTCGGCAAGGTGCGCCATGCCGGCGCGGTCTTCATGGGCCACCACTGCCCCGAGCCGGTCGGCGACTATTTTGCCGGCCCCAACCATGTGCTGCCGACCATGGGCACGGCCCGGTTCTCCTCGGCCTTGTCCGTGTCCACATTCACCAAGAAAACCAGCCTCATCGCCGCCGCCCCGGACTACGTCGCCGCCAACGGCCCCAAGATCGCCCGGCTGGCGAGACTCGAAAATCTCGAAGCCCACGCCCGCAGCGTGGAATGCCGTTTGAAATAAGGAAGGAGCGCGATATATGCACGCCGTGACCGAAACCGACATCAAGGCCTATCCCCTGCGTTCCCGGGGCAAGGTGCGCGACATTTACGATCTCTCGCCGGACAGCCTGCTGCTGGTCACCACAGACCGCATCTCGGCCTACGACGTCATCATGCCCGACCCCATCCCGCTGAAGGGCGTGATCCTCAACCAGATCACGCTGTTTTGGATGGACATGTTCAAGGATATGGTCCCCAACCACCTGATCGCCTCGGACGTGGCCGCTTTCCCCGCGCCGCTGGCCCCTCACGCCGCCGATCTGGCCGGCCGGTCGGTGGTGGCCAAAAAGGCCAAGCCCCTGCCTATCGAGTGCATCGTGCGCGGCTTTATCACCGGCTCGGGCCTCAAGGACTATCAGGCCACGGGAACGGTCTGCGGGCATGCCCTGCCGGCCGGGCTGGTGGAATCGCAGATTCTGCCCGAACCCATCTTCACCCCGTCCACCAAGGCTGATCTCGGTGCCCATGACGAGAACATCACCCTGGACACGGCCAAGGAGATGCTCGGGAGCGCGCTTTTCGCCAAGGTCGAGGCCACGAGCCTGGCCATGTACGCCAAAGCCCGGGACTATGCCCGGGAGCGCGGCATCATCATCGCTGACACCAAGTTCGAGTTCGGGCTTATCGACGGCGAGCTGATCCTCATCGACGAGGTGCTGACGCCCGATTCCTCGCGCTTCTGGCCGGCCGAGGGCTACGCGGCCGGCAAATCCCAGCCGAGCTACGACAAGCAGTACCTGCGCGATTGGCTCGTCTCCATCGGCTTCAACAAGCAGCCCCCGGCCCCGAACCTGCCCCAGGACGTCATCGCCAAGACCCAGGAGAAGTACCTGGCGGCCTATGAGCTGCTGACCGGAAAAAAATTGGCCTAGGCGGCATTTTTTTCTTGCCAAGGCCACGGGTTCTTTGTAATTACCACCGTCTCGCGGAGAGGTGTCCGAGCGGCCGAAGGAGTACGATTGGAAATCGTATGTACCTTAACGGGTACCGAGGGTTCAAATCCCTCCCTCTCCGCCACAGTTTTCAGGGAAGTCGGATGGCGGTTGCGCCGCCAACCCCGTCAGGTCCGAAAGGAAGCAGCGGTAACGGTTGTAGCCGGGTGTCCGGCTTCCCTTAAAAGCGCGAGGTGACTCGCGCTTTTTTTTTTCTGCCGTCCAGGCCCGCCTAACGTCGAATGCTCAGGCTTGCCATGAAAAAATCCCTACAGAATGTCTTGTTGGTTTGTACTTCGATGCTTCTGGCGTTTTTGTGCGTGGAGGCTGGCGCACGATTTTGGTTGGCGCACAAGTATCTCCTCGGGAATTTCAAAACGACGTCCACGTTTGTCCAAAGTGATGCCGACCAGCCGGGAAACACCGATCCCATCGGCTGGGAGACGCCCAACAGGACGCACTTCTACTACGTTTACGACGAAAATTCCGATATCGTTTGGAAGTCCATATACCATTTCAACAACATGGGCTTGGTTTCCAGGCGTAACTATGAACCGGCCAAAAAACCTGGAGAGTATCGCATTGCTGTCATCGGAGATTCGTTTACGGCATCCGTGCAAATGATAGAGCCGTGGCCCGACCGGCTGGAGGATGTTCTCAACACGGACAAGTCCCTCATGGGCAAGCTCGGCGTCACCTCGTTTAGAGTCTACAACCTTGGCATGTATGCAGCCGGCTTCCCCGATTTCGTCAATCTAGCCAAAATCGCCCAGAAGTTTGATCCCGATATGGTGATCGTCAACTATATTGCGGCGGATTTCCCACGATGCAACAATTGCACGACGGAAATCGACAATCCGCTCAAGGATAAGGCCAAGCAGTTGGTCAGTGGCGAGATTCCTGTCCCGATTGATGCCGAGGGCAAGGAAGTCGGCTACCTGCGCGTCTCCTGCGAACAGCCGCCGGTGGATTTCTCCAACGACACCTGCCGCCATTCCTATAATCTTTCCCTGCCGCCGGAGATGGCCGCCGATCCGGCCAAGGTCCGCAAAGTGAAGCAGGAAGTGGTCCGTCGGTTTCTGCGTGGCCAACTGCTGACGTCCCTCTACCCGTATTCCATTGCCATGGCCCTGGGGAAATCGCCGTCCCTGACCGACCTGCGCCATCCGGAGTGGTTCAAGGGACCGGAAACGAAAAAGCGAGAATTGACTCAGGAAGAGATCATTCTTCAGGCCGCAAGCAGTTTGGAAGCCATCCGCGACATGTTTCCCGGCAAGGTGTTTCTCGCGATGCTTAATCCGACCTATGATGACCTGACGTGGCAGCCGGCCGAAGACACAACCAGGGCGTTGCTTACCGCCGCGCCCTGGCTCTCGGTCAAATTGATGCGGGAATATTTGCCCAAGGACAAATCCAAGGAAGAGATGTACGCGTGGTTCTGCCTGCCCCATGACGGCCATATGAGCGACAAGGGCGGCGAGGTCTACGCCCTGACCACGGCCCGGGTCATCGAAGAAGTCCTCGGGGGCGGCAAGCCATAACCGCGCCTCCTGCCACGTCTCTACAACATGCCTTCGTATTGCATGGAACCAGCAATCGTTTCTGATGCCGGCCCGCGAAACGCGTCTGCTTTTTTGAAGCGGCCACGCTAGCCCGCCAAAAAGGTCAGCTCCTCCTCGGCAAAGCCCACGGTCTCCCCACTCAGACAGCCGGCCTGGATGCCGTGGCCCAAAAGCTCGCCCAGGGTCAGGGGCGCGATCACGGGCAGGGGGAATTTGCCCCGCAGGCTTTCCGGGCGCTTGTCCACGAAGACAAACAGCGACGGCTGGCCAAGGCCCTGGTCGACAAAAGCCCGGGCCGCCGCAACGGCCGTGCCGCCCGAGGTCAGCACGTCGTCCACAAGGACCACAGGCGCTCCCTTCTCGCCGCCAAACACCTGGCCGGACAGCCCCTTTTCCGAGGCATCGCCCCGAAAGAGCGCCAGAGGCAGGTCGAAGCGGCCGGCAAAGGCCCCGCACAGCACCGGCGAAAGCAGGCTCGACACGCTGCCCAGGGTCAACGTCCGGCCTTCCAGCCATTCCCCGAACACGTCGCCGAGAAGGGCCAGATTGGCCGCTTCGCAGACGAAATCGCGCAACGACACGTAGACATGGCTCTCGCGGCCGGATTTGAGGGTGATGGGCGCGTCGCGCACCATCACCGCGCCGGCTTCCCAGAAACGCTCGATAAGGGCCTGGGTCAGGGCGATCACTTGGCCGCCTCCCGGTGGGCGTCGTACATGGCCAGATGTTCGCGCAGCATCTCCGGGATGGGCAGGTTGTAGGGGCAGCGCGTGGCGCATTCGCCGCAGTCCACGCAGTCGCGCACCGTCTCCATGACCGCGCCGGAGAAATTGACCGCCTTGGCCGGCGACAGGCGCTTGGTCACCACCCGATACATCATGGCGTAGGTGATGCGCACGCCCTGGGGACAGGGCTGGCAGTATTCGCAGCGCCGGCAAAAGCGCGATCCGAGTTCGTCCCGGTAGGCTTGGGCCTTGGCCGCGTCCTCCTCGGTCCAGACCGATTCGCCCGAAAACACGGACACGGCCTGCTCCACCTGCTCGGCCTGATCGCAGCCGCACAGGACGAGCACATCCTTTTCCCGCCGCAGGAAACGCAAGGCCACCTCGCCGTCGTCGAGCATGCCGCCGGCAAAGGGTTTCATGACCAGGATGCCCATGCCCTTGGCCCGGGCTTCGGGGAAAAGGGCCTCGGCGGCCTCGGTCTCGACGATATTGTAGGGAAACTGGATGGTGGCGAAAAGGCCGGTGGCCACGAGTTTGCGGGCCATGTCCAGGCTGTGGGAGGTGATGCCGAGGTGGCGGATCTTGCCCTGCTCCCGGGCTTTGACCAGGGCTTCCATGGCCCCGTCGGGACCGAAAAGCGTCTCGTAGTCCTCGGGCGTGGACACCTGATGGGGTTGGTAGAGATCGATGCGGTCGGTGCGAAGGCGCGTGAGGCTCAGCTCCAGCTCCTCCATGGCCTCCTTGGCCCGGCGCATGCCGGTCTTGGTGGCGATGACCACCTTGTCGCGGATGCCCTCGAAGGCCAGGCCCATCTTCTCTTCGCTGTCCATGTAGCGGTTGGCGGTGTCGAAAAAGGTGATGCCGCGCTCCAGGGCCAGGCGCAAGAGGCTGGCCGCCTCGTCGCGGCCAAGGCGAATGATGGGGATGCCGCCGAAACCGATGGCCGCGGTTTCGATGCTGGTCTGTCCGAGGCGGATGGTGTGCATGGGACGGCTCCTTCGGCCGCCCGGACGGCGGCGATTTGGCGGTTTGGTTCGTGTTGTGACGCCAGCCTTGGCGGCTGTCAATGCGTGGGACTGGCTGGGCCGTCCTGGCCGAGTCTTTGGCCAGCAGCCTCGAAATGCAAACTGATCGCCACGCCCGTCAGGCACAGCCCGCCGGCCAGGGCAATGGCCATGGGCGCGCCAAGCAGGCTGGCCGCGCCGCCGGCCAAGAGCGAGCCGAAGGGAGCCATGCCGACCAGGGTGACGGCATACAGGGCCATGACTCGGCCCCGCATGGCGTCCGGAGTGCGCAACTGGAGGATGGTGTTGGAGGCGGCGAAAAACAGAATCAGGCAAAAGCCCAGGGCGGCGGCGATAGCTGCCGAGAGGACAAACGTTCGCGAAGCGGCAAAGGCCATCATGCAAAGCCCCACCCCAAGCCCGCAGACCGCCCGCCAGCGCGACAGGCCCCGGCTTTCACGCCGAAGGGCCAAGGTCACGGCCGCGACCACGCTGCCCGCGCCCATGGAGGCGGTCATGAAGCCCAGCTCCCGCGCGCCCTGGCCAAGGACGGCGTTGACCACCACCGGCAACAGCACCATGACCACCGAGACGAAAAGGCTCACCACCACCAATGCGCTCAGGATGGCGCGAATTTTCACGTCGCCGTAGGCGTAGGCCAGTCCCTGGCGGATGGCCCCGCCGGCAGGAGGACAGGTCGTCCCGGTCGTGGCCGGGGGCAGGCGCATGGCGGCTAAAGCGGCGATGACGGCCAAATAGCTGACGCCATTTACAAAGAAGCACCAGCCCTCGCCGATGGCGGCCACGAGCAGGCCGGCCAGGGCCGGACCGAGCACCCGGGCGCTGTTGAACATGGAGGAATTGAGCGCGATGGCGTTGTGCAGGTCGTCGCGGCCCACCATGTCCACCACGAAGGCCTGGCGGGTGGGCATCTCCACGGCGTTGACCAGGCCAAGAAAGGCGGCCAGGCCGACGACCTGCCACAGGGCGGCCGAGCCGGAGAGGGTCAGCCAGGCCAGGGTCAGGGCCTGGACCATAGCGGCGGTCTGGGCCAGGATGAGGATGCGGCGTTTGTTGCCCCGATCAGCCAGGCAACCGCCGAGAAGACCGAAGACGAACACCGGGATATGGCTGGCGAATCCGGTCAGCCCCAGGGCTAGGCTGGAGCCGGTCAGGCGGTAGACCAGCCAGGACACGGCCACGGACTGCATCCAGGTGCCGGTCAGGGAAATGAACTGCCCGGCGAAAAATAGCCGGAAATTGCGGTGGCGAAACGAGCGCAACAGCAATTCCCGGGCCTTGGCGTTTGGCGTCGTCATGGAGAATGAAAAGACGCGCTAGGCCAGACCGGCGACGGTTCGGCCTGGCGGCGCGCTAGGCGCTGGACGCGCCGTTTTCCTGGGGCTGGGTGAACAGCGTGTGCAAAAGACGCATGCTGGTGGTGACGAGTTCCACGTCGTTTGGCTCCAGCCGGGCGAGTTTGGCGGCAAAGGAAGCCTTCACCGCTTCCCGAGCCTTGGCCAGGATGGCGAAGCCCGCCTCGGTCAGGCCCAGCCGCACCCGGCGGCGGTCCTGGGCGTCCGGGGTGCGTTCGATAAATCCCCGGTAGGTCAGGGTATCGACGAGCTTGGACATCGAGGGCAGGGAGACGCCGATGTATTCGGCCAGATCGGTGAGATTGGAGCCGGGATTATGCCGCAAAAAAGCCAAGCTGCGCAGTTCCGGCACGCGCAGGTCCGGGGCGCTTTGGCTGCGCATGGTGCGCCGCAGATCCTGCATGATAAGCGGCATGACGTCGAGCAGCTCGCGGGCGCAGGTGTCGAGTGGATCGGTCATGGCGGTACCCTTGGATTAATAGTTAGCTTAAGAAACAGTAAGTCGCGGACAGGATCGCGTCAAGGCCGCTTTACGAGGATGACAACAAGTCGGCGTCCATGTGGGAGGCCGCCGGCAACCCCAGGCTCCGACAGACCGTGGCGGCCAGACGTGTTTGCGATACGCCGTCGGTTGCGGCCAGGGGCAGGTTGGAAAAAAGCGAACCCGGCACGAAGGCGGCGTCCACGCAGTGGTCGCCGGACCATTTCTGGCGGTTGTCAGCGAATACCTCGCCGCCCGTGCCGCCGATGATCGAGGTCCAAGCCAGACGGTACGGCGGTCGGCAGCCGACGATCAGGTCCGGGGCCGCCCCGGCCAGGGGGCCGTTGTAGAGCGCTTCCCGGCGGTGGACGGCGGCGATGGGCGAGGCCGGACCATCGGCCAGGGCGGTCAGACGGGCGGCCAGCTCCCCGGCCAGGGCTTCGGCCTCGCCCGGCGGCACGACGCCCCGCTGCTCGCGGCCGGCCACATTGAGGCACACCGATCCGAAACCCAGGGCAAAAGCCCGGGTGGCCGACCAGTCCACATGGCGGAACAGTTCTCCGCTGTCGGCCGGATCGTGGGGCGTAAGCTTCATGTAGCCTTCGCGCACGAGCCAGGCGTTGAGGCTGATCGACCGGGTATAGGAACAAAAGCCGTGGTCCGAGCAGACGAAAAGCGCCGTGTCGTCGCCGCAGGCGTCCATGACCTTGCCCGCCACGGCGTCCATGCGGGCCAGGTGGTCGTCGATGACCGGCCCCAGCCGGGCCGCCTCGGCCGCGTCGTAAAGCGGATGCGTCTGGTCGGCCAGCCGCCAGAAGCAGTGCTGGATGCGATCGGAAGTGTCGAAGACCACGGAGAGCAAGCCCTCGCGGAATCGGCCCAGCTCAAAGTCGAGCATGGCCTCGCGCTCGCGGGTCACGTCGTCGCACAGGGCCAAAAAGGCCTCGTCGGTCATGACGCCGTCGGTCAGTCCCTTGGTCTCCTCGGGCATCCCCAGGGTGGAATACGGGCCGCCAAGGGCGTCGGCCAGCTCGGCGGCGTAGCCGGCCGGCGCGGCGATGGGCAGGCAAGGCTCGGCCGGATCGATCTGGATGGGGCCGAGGTAGAGCTCCAAGGGGTCCAGTCGGCCCAGCCACAGCCGGGCCAGGCCGGCCACGGGAGCGCCCTGGCCGGTTTCGAAGCGCACGGAAAGATACGGCGACCACTGCCCCGGCCCGAGGCTCCCGGACTGGCCGCCAAGCGTATAGTCCAGTTGGCCGTCTTGGCGGGCCAGGACCAAGGGGACCACGGCCGGGGTCTTGCGGCCGGCGACCACGGCCATGGGGCCTTCCACGGCCAGGGTCGCTTTGCCGTCAGTGAACCGCACGGGCACGAACCGACCCCGGCCGCCTGGGCCGGCAGCTTCTTCGGCGTACTGGACATAGTTGCCTAGCCGCCCCTTGACGTCGGGCGCGCCGAGTCCGGACAGGACCGTGGCCTGACCAAAGGCCGGCGGATAACTCACCGGCCAGCGCACCACGGTGGTCGGCAGCCCGGCCTTGGCCGTGACCTCGAAAAAAGTCTCGCAGTCATAGGCCGGCAGCGACGCGCCGTCCGGACCGGGACGCGTCAGCGACAGTCGCGGCAGATAGGTGCCCGGGGCGCGCACGATGAAGTCGAAAATGCCGTGGCGGCCGGGATTGGTTCCGGTGGCCAGGCTCGTCCAGGCCACCGGGCTCTGAGCCGGATTGGCGGTGGCCAGAGCGACGAAACGCCCGCCTGCGGCCAAGCGGGCCAGATGGGGCAGCCGGCCGGCGGCCAGAAGCCGACGGCACAGGCCGGGATCAAGGCCGTCGATGCCTAGGACGATGGCTTTGCGAAAAGGCTTTGGCGACATGGCGTTCCTGTTCGGCGAGATTGAGGCTGTCGAAAACGGTTCTCCACATAGCAGAAAACCCTTCGGCTGCCCAGCCCCGAAACCGCCGCGCCATCAGGGTCGGCCGGCCAGGAAAGCCAGGGCGCGCATGGCCGCCGCCCGCCCTTCGGCCACGGATTCGTCCAGGGGTTTGGGGCCAAGGCACAGGCCGGCGGCGAAAAGGCCCGGCCGGGGCAGATCCACCGGCGCGAACACGGGCTGGGCCGGGGCGAAAAAGCCCAAGTGGCCGCGCGGCAGGTCAAAGACCCCGGCCAGTTCGTCTAGTCCCGACGGCACCAGGGGCGCGGCCAGGATGACCACGTCGGGCCGCAAACGGACCTCGCGGCCAAGAAGCCGGTCGAAACCGGCCACGACGAGGTCGGGTCCCAACCGCTCCACCTGGGCCGGCGAGGCGGCGTCGTGGCGGAAAAAGGCCACTCCCAGCCGCCGGGCCTCGGTATACAGGGACTCGAACCGGCCGTAGGCGGTGATGTCGCGGTGGAAGACGGCTACCTGGGCGTCGGGCCGGGCTTTTTTGAGTTCCACGGCCGCTTGCAGGGCCTGGGTGCAGCAGGTCCGGGCACAGGCGTCGTAGCCGCCCTGCCCTTGGCGCGACCCCACGCACTGGATGAAGGCGGCCAGCCTGGGCGCTTCGTCCGGGCCGGGGTGCAGCCGCCGCCAGTTCTCGAATTCGAGCTGGGTCATCACACGCGGGTCGCGGCCATAGAGATGGCTGTCCACCCGGGCTTCGGCCCCGCCCAGGGCCAGCACGGCCGCGCCAAAGGCGACAGGCCGCAAGCCTGCGGGCGTATCCACTTCGCCGGTCCAGCCGCCGGCCTGGCCGGACACCCCGACCAGCCGCGCGCCGCGCAGCGCCTCGATGTTCGGATGGGCCATGACCGCCTCGGCCATGGCGGCCACGGCTTGCCGGGTGTCGCTGCCCTTCCAGACCGTCGGATGCTTGCGGGGATTGCCGCCAAGGGCCTCGGACTTTTCAAGCAGCGTCACCGAAACGCCGCTCTCGGCCAGCCCCAGGGCGCAAGTCAGACCGGCCGCTCCGCCGCCGACCACCAGCACGGACGGCGTGCCATGCCCGGCGTCCCGTTCGTGAGCGCAGGTCAAAGCTTCCAGGGCGGCGGCCGAGCCTTGCACCGTGGCCAAGGCCGCATCAGCCGGGCCGGACATGCCGCCGGCCACGAACAGGCCCGGCCGGTTGGTCGCGGCCGGGGCAAAGGGATTTGTCGGCACAAACCCCTGCTTGTCTGTCTCCAGGCCGCAGGCCACCGCCAGCTCCCGGCCCTGGGGCGAGGGGCCAAGGCCCACGGCCAACACGGCCAGATCGACCTGCTCATGGATTTCGGCCCCCTGCTCGTCGACAAGGCGAAAGACCACGCCCCGTCCCTCCGGGCCGGCTTCCAAGGTATGTGGCCGGGCATAGCGCACGGCTACGCCCGAGGCTTCGGCCGCATTGAGCGCGGCCTGGGCTCCCGGGGCGTGGACGCGCAGGTCCATGGCGTAAATGTCGCGCCGGACCCCGGGCAAGGCCAGGGCCTGGCGCAAGGAAACGGCGCAGCACAGGCTGGAACAGGCCGGACGTTCCTCGGGGCGGCGCATCCGTGAGCCCACGCACTGGATAAAGGCCACCGAAGCCGGCGGCGCGTCGTCGGAGGGCCGGCGCACGCCTCCGGCCGCCAGCATGGTCTCGAGTTCGATGCTGGTGATGACGTCGGCGACCGGGCCGTAACCGAAAAAGTCGAGTCCGCCGGGGTGGTAGGGAACCAAGCCCGTGGCCAGGACCAGGGCTGAGGCTCGCAGTTCCAGGCCCTGCGCCGCGTCGGCCTGACGGACCGTGAGCATAAGGTCGCCCGGACTGCCGGTTACGCCCAGCAGGCGGCAGCCGGTCAACAGGCGGATGCGCGGCTGGCCGGCCACGGCCTGGACCATGGCGTCGATGACCGGCCCGGCCGGTTGGCCGGTCTGGACCAGGGCGGTCAGATGCCTGGCCGCGCCGCCAAGCACCGGCCCGGCCTCGATGAGCAAAACGTCGCGTCCGGCCGTGGCCAAGTCCAGGGCGGCGCGCAGGCCGGCCGGGCCGCCGCCGGCCACGGCCACGGGCAGGATGTCTTGGGGCTTCATATCAAAAGCCTCCATCGAGTTCGGCCTCGAAATGCTGGCGCTGCACCCGGAAGCGTTCGCTGGCCGCCGCGACTTCCGAAGCCGTCCAGGGGGTTTCAATCATGGTCTCGGCCACGAGCTGCCAGAGATACTTGACTTCGTAGCGGCAGCGGCCGGGATAGAACCGGGGCAGGCGCTTTTGGAGCTGATCGCGGCAGTTGGCGCAGCCGACCACCACCACGTCAGCTCGGCAGGCTTCAAGCTGCTCCACCTTGAACCGGCCATGGGCGGCGGATTCCTTTTCAAAGGGCATGGGCCAATTGCCGCCGCCGGCGCCGCAGCAATAGTTGTTGGCCCGGTCCGGGGACATGGCCACGACGTTTTCGGCCCCCACGCAGGCGGCCAGGATGGCCCGGGGTTCGTCGTAATAGCCCTTGCCGAAATGGCGTTCCAGTTCGCGGCCGTGTTTGCAGGCGTCATGCCAGACATAGGTCCGGCCGGCGTTGCGGGAGGGATCGAGAACAAGGCGGCCCGAGGTGATGCGGTCGAGGAGGTAGTCGTAGAAATACACGGCGTCCACTTGCCTGGAAGGGTCTTCCAGGGCGCAGGTGGTCAGCCCCAGGCGGCAACCATAGGAGCCGCCGCCGCAGTCCGGGATGAAAAGGCGCGCCGCGCCGAGGCTTCGCATGAGGTCGAGCTTGCGCCGGGCCAGGACCAGGGAGACGTCGGCGTTGCCGGTGAATAGGCCCCAGTCCTCGGCTTCCCAGTTGCGCGACGGCACGGTCCAGTCCTCGCGGGCGTTGTAGAAGATGCGCCACCACCACTTGAGGTCGTCGAAGTCGCCGAACACTTCCTTGGAATTGAGAAAAACGAGCAGTTCGGCGTTTTTCTTGTCCACGGGCACATAAAAGCCCGGACATTCTTCCTCGGCCAGCTCGCCGCCGATGTCGGCCAGGGTGTCGAGATAGTCTTCCAGAGGAATGGCCAGGGTGTTGCCGGTCTCCACCACCGAGGCCACGCCCTTCTCTAGGGTGCCGGGCACGGCCGAGCGCGGGGCCAGGCCACGCAGCAACGCAAAGACGGCCGGCAGATCGATGCCCATGGGGCAGACGTGGGAGCAGCGGCCGCAGGTGGTGCAGACCCAGGGAAAGGCCGAGGCGATCACTTCGGCTTCGCGGCCCATGGCCACCAGCCGTATGGCCGTGCGCGGATCAAAGCCTTCCATGCCCGGGGTGCCGGGGATGGGGCAACCGCTGGCGCAGGCCCCGCAACCCAGGCAAGATCGGACGTCCAGGGCGCGCAGCCGGTCCTCGGGTTCCGGCAGGGCGGCGGCGAGATCGAGCAGTTCCATGGCGGTCTCCTGAGGCGGGCATCCAAGGGAAATGCGCCGCGGACGCAAGGCGGCATTACCGGAAAACGCAACGGTTTCGTGAAGAAAGCGTTGTCCGGGCAGCCGACAGGGAATCCGCGGTAGCGTTGTCGGACAGAGATAACATGCAGGAAAATAAATTAAAATTGGCTTTTTGAGGACCTGCCCGACAAGATTGTCGAGAGCTTTGAATTTACGGAACAAAATGGGGGAAATAAAAACTGGGGGCTGTCTCCCCGTGCGCTTGGCCAGGAAGACCGACTGCTATGACCTCTCTCCGCGCAGGCTCTGCTGGTCTCCGTCCACAACCGCGTCAGCCAACGTACCCAGCTGAGCCACCTCTCATCATGTCCGACAATGAGAGAACTTAAACGAACATTTTCCGTTGCAGGCGGCCTGAGGGAGCATCCCCCAGGCCGCCCGCAACGGTGGTTCCCATTCAGCGCCGCCGGCCTTATGCGCGTCCCGACCGACAGAATGCCAATCCTCGTCACAACTCCCTTAAACCTTACTTCATATGGGGGGTCTGGGGGCCTCAGG
>ALAO01000229.1 GCA_000307955.1 Solidesulfovibrio magneticus str. Maddingley MBC34
GGTTTCCAAAGGGGGTCACCCCCTTTGGCCGCCGGAGGCATTCTTCCCTCTGCCTCTACCCATCCCCCCTCACTCCAAGGGAAACGTCACTTGAAACGTCGTGCCTTGGCCGGGTTCGGAGGCGAAGCGGATGTCGCCTTTGTGTTTTTGGACGATGGACAGGGCGATGGCGAGGCCTTGGCCGCCGCCTTTGCCGACGTCGCGGGTGGTGAAGAAGGGGTCGAAGATCTTATCTTGGAGTTCTGCGGGGATGCCTTTACCGGTGTCGGCCACGGTGATGGCGATGGCTTGGCCTTGGCGGCGGCTGACGATGTCGATGCGGCCGTTGGCGTCGGGCTTGGGTTCGATGGCCTGGGCGGCGTTTATCAGCAGGCACAGCAGGAGCTGGTTGAAGTCGCCGGGCACGCAGGGCAGCGGCGGCAGGTCGGTGGCCAGGTCCGTGCACATGGTGATGGGGTATTCCTGGGCGCTTTTGGCGACTTCGACGGTGGCCCGGATGGCTTCGTTGACGTCGATGGCCCGGCGGCCGAGGGATTCGGTCTGGGCGAAGCGTTTGATGGAGCGCACGAAGGCGGCCACGCGGTCGGCCCCGTGGCGGCTTTCGGCCAGGGCCTGGGGCAGTTCGGCCAGCAGCATTTCCAGGTCGTTGTCGCGGCGGAAGGCTTCGATGGCGGCTTTGGCCGTTTCCAGCCCGGGTCCGCCTTCGGCCTGCCCCAGGGCGGTTTCGTACTTGTCGAGCAGGGCCAGGACGTGGGCAAGGCCGTTTTGGGCGAAGTCGAGGTTGCCGGCGAGGTATTGCAGGGGGGTGTTGATTTCGTGGGCCACGCCGCCGGCGAGCTGGCCGATGGCTTCCAGGCGTTTGGCGGTGGCGAGCTGGAGTTCGAGCTGGCGCAGGCGGGTGATGTCGGTGAAGACTTCGAGGGATCCCTGGTAGTCGCCGTCCGGGCCGACGAGCGGCGAGGGCGAGGCCATGATGACTACGGTCCGGCCGTCGGGGCGACGCAGGCGCAGTTCATAGGGATCGGCCTGTCCCTGGGCCCGGGCGGCCAGGGATTCCATGAAGCGGCCATGGTCTTCGTGGCCCAGGAAGGCGAAAAGCGGCTGGCTGATGACCGCGTCCATGGGCCGGCCGAGGAGGTCGCACAGGGTCTGGTTGGCGAAATCGACGCGGCCTTCGGGAGACAGCACGGCCACGCCCTGGTGCATGGCTTCGACCAGGGAGCGGTAGAGTTCCTCGCTGCGGGCCAGGGCGTTTTCGGTGGCCCGGCGTTCGGTGACGTCGCGGCAAAGGACCACCTTGCCGGCGAACTTGTCCGATATGTCGCGCAAGGCCTCGGCCATGACGCTGAAGCGGCGTTCCACGCCGTCGAGTTCCACGACGATGTCGACGGAGGGATGGCTTCCTTGCTGCCCGGCCGGCGCGGCCAGCACCGGGGCCAGCCAGGGAAGCAGCTCGGCCAGGGGCTTGCCCGACAAGCCAGCGCAGGCGTCTTCGCCTTGGGGCGCGAAGCCGCCGTAATAGAGCGCGCCGCTGGCGGACTCCCGGCCGAGCAGGGCCAGGGCCAGGGTATTGGCGTTTTCCAGCGCCCCGGCCGCGTCGAGCAGGAACAGGGCATGGGGCACGGTCTCGAACACGGTGAGGTATTTGTTCTTCTCGTTGGCCAGGGCGCGGTTGTCCCGGGCCAGGGAGTCATGGAGCCCTTTTTCCGAGAGTTCCTCCCAGCGCAGGACAAAGGCGTATTCCATGCGTTCGAAGCAGGCGGTGACAAAGACCCGGGCCTGGGCCAGCCCGTCGCCCAGGACGTCCGGCCGAGCCTCCAGCAGCTCCAGATAGGCCTGGCGGTAATACTTGAGCAGCCCCCAGAACATGGCCAGGGAGATGCCGCGCCCACGGTGCAGGGCTGCCTCGCGCACGGCAAAGGCGGTGACGGGATCGTCGAGGTCTGGGGTCTCGGCCGGATAGTCGGCCAGGCGGCTCGGGTCGTCGTTCAAGGCGGCGGTCACGGCGGCGGACAGTCCGGCCACGGACACGCGCCAGGCTTCGACCAGGGTGGAGGTGTAGGCCGTGTAGCCCTGGGCCTTGGCATGGGCCAGGACGCGCTCCATGAGCCAGGGTTCTTCCCGGGCGAGAAGCGAAGGCAATTGTTCGGTCCAGGCGGCAGCGGATTCGGGCGGCATGGGTGCTCCCGGAGCAGCAGACAAGGGTTTGACCTTGCGTCACTCTTGCTGAAACGCCCAGATTCGTCAATTGCCTGTTGGGGCTGGTGGTCAGCGCGTCAGCAGATGCAGCACCAGCACGGCCAGGACCAGGGCGGGATAGGCGCTGGCCCGGTTAAAAAGCGAAGCGGCCTGGGCGTCGTCGAGGGTGGCGGCCAGGGAGACGGCCGGCGGCAGCATGAGCCAGGCTCCGCCCAGGACAGCGGCCAGCACCAGGGGCGCAGACACGGCCAGGGGGGAAAAGGCCAAAAGCGGCGCGGACATGAGCAGGCTGGTCCCGAGCATGACCACGGCCAGCCGGCTGGCCCGGCGGCCGCCCAGGACCACGGGCACGGTGCGCGCGCCGAAAAGCGCGTCGCGCCGGGCGTCGTGCCAGTCGGCCGGAATGTTCTGGCCGCCGATCTCCCAGGCGAACACCCATGCGCAAAGGCCGGCCAGGAACCAGGGCGACGGCTCGGGGACCACGGCGTAGGCGGCGGCCAGGGGGCCCAGGGACTTGACCACGCCGTTAATCAGCGCCCGCAGGTGGGTGACGGTCAACAGCAGGCAGTAGGCGGTTTCGAGCAGGCAACCGGCGATCAGGAGGCCAGCGCAGACAGGGTTTAGGGCATAGGCGCCGGCAAAGGCGACCACGGCCCAGCAGACGAACCAGACCACGGCCCCGGGCAGGGACAGGCAGCCCCGGGCCAGGGGATGGCGGATAAAGGCCGCGTCGAGGTAGTTGACGCGCTCGTCCTCACCGCTGCCTTCGAGCTGGAGCTTGTCGGAGCGGTAGTCCACGATGTCGTTTAAGGCGTAGACAGCGGTGTAGCCGGCAAAGACCGTGACGATGCCGAGAAGCACCACCGAGACGGACGGCAGCCCGCCCCGGCACAGCAGGGCGGCGCAAAACGGGCCGGCCAGATCGAGCAGGCCGTGGGGCGTGCGCGACAGGGCCAGGTAGACGGTAAGGACCAGCCCCCGGCGCTCGGGAGCGGGGCAGACAGAGGCGTTCAAGCGGCTAGGCCTCTTCCCCGGGCACGGCCTTGCCGCGAAAAACCCGGTATTGGTAGGCGTTGTAGAAAACCACCACGGGCATGAGCCCGCCGACGACGTAGAGCATGACGCGCAGCATGTCGTTTGGTGCTGCGGCCGAGGCGGCGGTCACGGCCGGCGGCACGAGCAGCGGGAACACGTTCAGGCCAAAGGCCAGGAAGATCCAGACGAGCATGGAGGCGCAGTACATGAGCGGGCGATGCTCCCAGCCCTTGCCCAGGGCCCGGAAATACAGCGCCGCGTTGAGCACGGCCATGACCAGCAGCAGCACGAAAAGCGGCGACAGCCCGCCCTGCCCCGGCCGGCCGACCAGATGGCCGAGACGGCCGTCCAGGGCGATGTAGCCCACAAGCAGCACCAGACAGCCCACGGCGGCCGAGCCGAAGCGGATGCCCCACAGCCGGGCGGCGTCCTGAAGCTCGCCCTCGGTCTTGAGCACCAGCCAGGCGGCGGCGAACATGGGATAGAGGCACAGCAGCGTGGCGGCGACCAGGATGGGGAACGGGGCCAGCCAGTCCAGGGGGCCGCCCAGGTAGCGCAGGCCGTCAAAGGGCATGCCCTGGAGGATGGCTCCCAGAAGCAGACCGTGGGCCACGGTGACGGCCACGCTGCCCCAGCCGAAGACCTGGGTCCAGAACCGGGGATCGTCGGTTTCCGGGCGGTACTCGATGCCCATGCCCCGGGCCATGAGCGCGAAAAGCAGGAACCCCGCCGGCAGGTAGAGCGCGGCCAGCACCGTGCCGTAGACCAGGGGAAACGCCCCGAACAGCACACCGCCGAGCATGACCAGCCAGGTCTGGTTGGCGTGCCACACGCCTTCCACGGTTTCGATCATCACGCCCCGGCGCGGTTCGTTTTTCTCCATCAGGCACAGGATGCCGACCCCGAGGTCGAAGCCGTCGGTGAAGATGTAGAGCCACAGGAGCAGGGCCAGTATCCAGTACCAGACGTCGGCGAGGGTCACGGTTGCCTCCATCGGCGCGGACGGCGCGGTTTACGGTCACGAATACAATAACAAAGCCGGCAAGTTAGCCGGCGACCGGCCCGGACCGGTGGGCCGGGGGCGGCAGTTCGTCCAGGTCCGGCCCCCGGCGCAGCCGCTTGCCCATGAAATGGATGAAAAGCCCGAAGAGCAGCGTGTAGGCGACGCAAAAGCCGGCCAACGACAGCCCCACTTCGCCGGCCGACAGGGCCGAATGGCCGTTTTCGGTGCGGATGAGCCCGTAGGCCAGCCAGGGCTGGCGGCCCACCTCCCGGGTGACCCAGCCCATGATGACGGCCACGTAGGCCCCGGGAGCCAACAGCGCCCAGGACATGAAAAGCAGCCGGTTTCCCCCGGCCCGCTCCACGGTGAGCCGGCCCCGGCGCCATAGCAAGATCGTCCAGGCCATGACCGCGACCATGGCCGTGCCCACGCCGACCATGAGCCGGAAGGAATAAAAAGGCAGCACGATGGGCGGCCGGTCCTGCTTGGGAAAATCCTTGAGCCCCGGCACCTTGCCGGTGGGATTGTGGGTGATGAGCAGGCTTAAGACATCGGGAATGGAAATGGCGAACACATTGCGCTCGGCCTCGGGATCGGGCCAGGCGATGACGTGCCAGGGCGCGCCGGTCCCGGGCTTGTTGGTGTTCCAGTGGGATTCGATGGCCGCCACCTTGGCCGGCTGGATGCGGCCGATCTCCTGGCCGTTTAAGTCCCCGACCAGGGCTTGCAACGGCGCGAGCACCACGGCGGCCAGGGCCGCGAACTTAAAGGTGCGCAGGAAAAAGGCGGTATGCCGGCCCCAAAGGACGTAGACGCCCGAGACCGCGCCGACGACAAAGGCCGTCAGCTCCAGGCAGGCCAGATACATGTGGGAAAAGGCCAGCGGCAGGTCCGGGGAGAAGATGGCGGCGAGGTAGTCGGTGACCACGAACACGCCGTTTTCGATATGGCCCCCGGACGGGGTCTGCATCCAGGAGTTGGCCACGAGAATCCAGAAGGCCGACAGCGAAGCGGCGAAGCAGACCATGATGGTGGCGAAAAAGTGCATCCTGGGGCCGACGCGCTTCCAGCCAAAAAGCATGATGTAGAGGAAGGCCGACTCCAGCATGAAGGCCATGGTGCCCTCGAAGCCCAGCACCTGGCCGAAGAAATTGCCGACCGTGGCGGAAAACGGCCCCCAGTTGGTCCCGAACTGGAATTCCAGCGGGATGCCCGAGACCACGCCCACGGCGAAGTTGATGGCGAAAAGCCCGGACCAGAAGCGGAAGTGGCGGTAATAGACCAGATCGCCGGTCTTCAGCCACAGCCCTTCCAGCACGACGAGGAACACGGCCAGGCCGATGGTGAGCGGCGGGAACAGGATGTGGAAGGCAGTGGTCAGGGCGAACTGCACCCGCGAGAGCAAAAGCGCGTCGGCGAGAAAATCCATGGCGGCTCCCAGGCCCGGCCAGGGCCATCCCTTTAAAAATACGATGGTATTTTTAAATACCCTTCCCGCATTGCATACGTCGCCCGGTCTGTCCGGGCCGGAACGTCAGCGACCGGTCGCCCCTGGGCTCAGGGCCGGCCGGTCTTTATGGCCACGCCCAGGATGAACAGGCACGACTCGTGGTAGCCTGGCAGCAGGCTCAGGCCCTCCCGGGCCATGACGGCGCGAAATTCCGGGCCGTGGAACCGGTCTTCCCGAGGATGGGCCAGCATGACCCGAAACAGGGGATTGGCGTAGAGCGGCGGATAGATTTCCTCGAAATAGAATGCCCCGCCCGGCCGCAGCACCCGGGCCACCTCGGCCAGCCCCCGCCGCCAATCGGGCAGATGGTGGATGATGCCGAAATTGACCACCGCGTCAAAGGCCCCGTCGGCATAGGGCAACTTTTCGGCGTCGCCCAGGACAAACAGCCGCTTGTCCCAGTCCGGCCCCTTGCGCCGTCCGGCCGCCACCTTGACCATGGCCCGGTCCACGTCCAGGCCGTGGTAGAGGGACGGCGCGAAGCGTCTGGCGAAGATGGCCGCCCCGCCGCCGTCGCCGCAGCCGATCTCCAAGACCTTGGCCCCGGGCGGGATCGGGTGGGCGGCGCGAAAAAAGCTCACCTCGCGCCATTGGGCGATCTTGCGGACGAAACTGCGACAGTAGAAACGCTCGGGCCAGTTGACTTCCATTCATTCCCCTCGGCTGCCGCTACGGGCACTGTCCCATGTTGCACCAGACAGCCGGGGGCGCTGTCAAGGAAAATCTCTATTGCCGGCTAGAGCTTGCGTCCGCTGAACACCCGGGCCAGCCCGCCGGTCAGGTCCGTGACGCGCCGCTGCGCAAACCCAGCCTCGCCCATCTGGGCCAGGAAGTCGTGGTCCGCCGGGAAGGCGTCCACGGACTTAACCAGATAGCTGTAGGCGTAGTCGGTGCGGGACAGGAAGTTGCCCACCGGCGGCAGGATGCGGTCGAAATAAAAGCGGTACAGCGCCTTGCCGAGCTCGAAACGCGGCATGCCGAACTCCATGACGTGCAGCTGCCCGCCCGGGCGCAGCACCCGGTGGAACTCACCCATGACCGCCACCCGCTCGGCGATGTTGCGGATGCCAAAGGCCATGGTCACGGCGTCCACGCTGGCGTCGGCAAGGGGCACGTCGCGGCAGTCGGCCACGCCCAGGTGGTAGCCTGCGATCCTGCCTTTGGCCGCCTTGGCCCGGGCCACCTCCAGCATGGCCGGGGAGAAGTCCAGGCCGATGACGGAAAGCCCGGGCCGGCGGCGGCGGATGGCCAGGGCCACCTCGCCGGTGCCGGTGGCCGCGTCGAGGATGGTCCCCTGGCGCGGCTCGATCATGGACACGAACGAGCGCCGCCACCAGATGTCGATGCCAAGGGACAGGGCGCTGTTTTGAAAATCGTAGGAAAAGGCGATGTCCTCGAACATCCGTTTAACGGCGGTGTCGCGCATGGCGGGCTCCTTGATCCTGAGGCTTGGCTGCCAACGCCGCCACAGCCAGGATGTGCTTGTTACGGCAAAAGCGGATCGTTTGTTGTCCTATCGGTTTCGCGTGCCAAGGGGAATCGGCCTTATTGGCCCTCTCCGGCCGGGTGGACCAGCCGCAAGGTTTGCCACGCCCCGCCCCGGCAGCGCAACCACAAGACCACGGCCATGACCGCCGCGTAAAAAGCGAACACGCCCCATAGGCCCACCACGCCGACGGAAAAGGCCGTCACCGCCAGCCAGGCCGGGGCCACCAGGGCAAAGGCCGACACCAAGGCGGCGGCCATCATGAGATAGCGGGTGTCGCCGGCCCCGCGCAGCACGCCAAAGGCGGCGTGGATGACCACGTCGCAAAACCCGAGCACCGCCACCCAGGCGAAAAGCGGCCGGCAGTAGGCCAGGGCCGCGCCAAACGAGGCGTCGGCTTCGTTTGGCCGGAACACCATGGCCAACTGGTCCGGGAAGCCCAGGAACACGGCGGCCATGACGGCCATGTACACGGCCATGATCCGCACGGCGCTGCCGGCGGCCCGCACAGCCTCGGCCGGTCTGCCCGCGCCCATGGACTGGCCCACGATGACGGCCAAGCCCTGAGACAGGCCAATGAGCGGCAGGAAGGCCGGGGTGTTGGCCGACAGCACGATGCTCGTGGCTGTCAATTCCGCCTTGCCGATGCGCCCGGCCAGGGCAATGAACACCGTGGCCGCGAACACGTCCAGAAACACCTGCGCCCCGCCCGGCATCCCCAGGCGCACCAGACGCGAAAAAAGCGCCCGATCCAAGGCCCGGCCCCGAAACACGCCATAAAGGCCGTCGTTGCGGCGGGTAAAGATGAGCAGGCCGTACGCGCCGGCCATGGCCGCCCAGGCCGTGACCGTGGCCAGGGCCGAGCCGGCCACGCCCAGGGGCGGCAGGCCCCAGTGGCCGAAAATGAGCAGGTAGTTGAGGGGAATGTTGAGGATGGCCCCGCCGAAATTGACGCACATGACCACCCGGGTCAGCCCCCGGCCGCTGAAAAAGGCGGCCAGGGCGGCTTCGAGCACCATGAACCCGGCCCCGCACATGAGCACGCGGTAGTAGATCTCCTCCAGGGAGCGCACCTCGGCCGGATGGCCCATGGCGGCGAAAATCGGGCCGGCGGCCAGGGCCAGCAGGATCAGCGGCGCAAACGACGCCAAGGCGAACCACACGCCCTGCCAGACCACCCGGCCGACCTTGTCGGTCTGGCCGGCCCCGACGTGCTGGGCCACCAGCACCCCGGCGTAGCCGGCCGTGCCCAGGAAAAACGAGGTGAGCAGAAAAAAGGTGGCTCCGGCCGGCAGCGAGGCGGCCAGGGCGTCCTGGGAATACCAGCCGAGAAAGATGCGATCGGTCAGGTGCATGGCCGTGATCGAACCCATTCCGGCGAGCAGGGGCAAACCGATGCGCAAAACGTGGGCGATGCCGCCCGGGCCATGCCAGCGTTGCATACGACGTCTCCGCTGGTCTCCGAGGATAGGAGGCCGGGTATTGCAGCCGAGGGGGAATCCCCGGGCTTGGCGAGGGTGCGGGTTGTGGCAGAGTTTTTGCTTGGCGTCAAGATGCCGGACCGACGTCCGGAGCCAAAACGAGGAGCCGCCCATGCCAGCCGCAACCCCAGCCGCCGTGGACATTCTGGACGCCCTGCTTCGGGCCGACGACGACACGCCCTACCCCGGCGAACAGGATCTGGCCCGGCTCATCCGCCGCGCCGCCGCCCCCCCGCCGCGCACCCCGGCCGCTCCGCCGCCCCTGGCCGCCGTCCCGGTCCAGCCAAAGCCGCCCAAGCCCCGCGCCCGCAAGCGCAAGGCCACCCACTATCTCGCGCCGGAACTCGCCGACCGCCTGGACGCCGCCGCCCAAGGCCTCTCGACCCTGGCCGGCCAGGCCCCCCAAGCCTCCCGGCGCATCGCCAAGTCCGCCGTGGTCGAGGCCGCCCTGGCCCTGGCCCTGGCCGATTTCGAAGCAAAAGCCGCCGCCTCGCCCCTGGCCGGCCGGCTGCTCCCCAGGACGTGAACCATGGAGGCCGCCATGTTCGCCATCTGCCCCTTTTGCCGCGCCAGACAGGAAATCGCCGAAGCCGAGGCGACTTCCGGCACGACCTGCTCCAACTGCCACCGCCGCTTCGCCGTGCGCCGCAAGGAACCGGCCCTGGCCGGGGCCGACGCCGGACCGTCGGTGCTGCGCATCGAACGCCCCCATGGCCTGTTCGAGCGCCCCGGCGTGGTGGAACGCCGGCTGACCGCCGTGCCCCGGCCGGCCTCCGCGCCCCAGGCCGTCCAGGCCACGCCCCTGGCGGCCAGGGCCCAGCCGGAAACCAACCTGCCGGACACCCGGCCGTTCCAGACGGCCCCGCCCGCCCGGGCCGCTGTCCTGGCCGCCGTGCCCGCCGCCGCCCCGGCCCTGCCTGACCCCGAGGACGAGACCGCCGCGCCCATCCTGGCCGAGCCCGACGCCGCCGCCGAGGAGGCCGCCGCCGCCGCGCTCTCGGCCATCAAAAGCCAGCTGGCCGCCGAAACCGCGCCCTCGGCCCTGCCCGAGCCGGGAACCGGCCGCGCCCGGCGCATCGGCGTCATGCTGAGCAAGGGCGGCGTGGGCAAGACCACCACCGCCGTCAATCTGGCCGCCGCCCTGGCGGGGCTTGGCAAACGCACGCTTTTAATCGATGCCGACACCCAGGGCCAGTGCGCCTACGCCCTGGGCGTGACGCCGGGCAAGGGGCTGGCCGAATACGTGGACGGCTCGGTGAGCGCCGAGGACGCCCTGACCCTGGTGCGCGACAACCTCTGGCTGCTGGCCGGCGGCAAGAGTCTGGCCGGCCTCAAGCGCCTGATAAGCCGCAAGGATTTCGGCGGCGAACGCACCCTGGACGACGCTCTGTCCGGCCTGGACGACCGCTTCGACGTCATCGTGGTGGACAGCGCCCCGGGCTGGGACGCGCTCACCGTCAACGTGCTCTTCTACGTGCGCGAACTGCTCGTGCCCGTGGCCCTGGAAGCCATGTCGCTGCAAGGGTTCTCGGAATTCCTGCGCAGCTTCGCCGCCGTGTCGCGCTACCGGCCGCAGCTGGCCCTGCGCTACGTCGTGCCGACCTTCCTCGACAAGCGCGTGCGCGGCCCCGCCGCCCTGGCCGAGGAACTGGCCGCGCTGTATCCCGACCGCATCTGCCCGGCCGTGCGCTACAACGCCAAGCTGTCCGAAGCGCCGGCCGAAGGCCGCACCATCTTCGAATTCGCCCCGCGCTCACCCGGAGCCAAGGACTACCAAACCCTGGCCGAACGCGTCGCGGCTGATGGGTGATGAGGATAAGAGGAAGAGAAGATTGAAGATGCCTCCGGCAGCCGGGAGGGGCTAAGCCCCTCCCGGAC
>ALAO01000230.1 GCA_000307955.1 Solidesulfovibrio magneticus str. Maddingley MBC34
GGGAGGAAACCCCCTTTTTGCAAAAAGGGGGTTTCCTCCCCACAAACGGCGTATGCTCAATAATCTCACCATCGTCCTGTTTCGGCCGAAGTTTTCCGAAAACGTCGGGGCCGCCGCCCGGGCCTGCGCCAACATGGGCGCGGGCCGGCTCGTGCTGGTCGATCCCCCGGCCTTTGACCTGGAGCGCGCCCGGCCCATGGCCACCAGCAAGGGCGGACTGATGCTGGACCGGTTGGAAATATTCGCGACCTTGGCCGAGGCCGTGGCCGGAGCCGAAGCCGTCTACGGCACCACGGCCCGGCTCGGCGGCTGGCGCAAAAGTGTGCTGACACCGGGCCAGGCCGCCGGCGGCGCGGTCAAGACGCTGCAAGGCGGCGGCGGCCTGGCCGTGGTCTTCGGCCCCGAGGACGCCGGCCTGTCCAACCAGGAAACCCAGCTGTGCTCCCGGCTGGTCAACATCCCCACCGCCGACGAGGCCACATCGCTGAACCTGGCCCAGGCCGTGCTCGTGGTGTGCTACGAAATTTTCAAGGCCTCCAAGGGACTGGCCGAAGAAGCCGACCAGCCTTCACCCTCCCGGGCGGCCACCCATGCCGAGCGCGAGTCGCTTTTCGCGGCCCTTCGCGAATCCCTGCTGGCCATCGATTTTCTCAAGGCCGACAACCCGGACTACTGGATGCTGCCGGTGCGCCGCTTCATCGACCGGGTGGGGCTCAAGCGCCACGAATTCAACCTGCTCATGGGCGTGTGCCGCCAGATCAAGTGGGCCATGGGCGCGGGGCGGGAGAAACGGCGGGAAGACTGAAACCGGCCCCATGGACAGGAGACGGCCAAATCCGTATCAGGGCCGATATGACCCTCAAAAGCGTCCTACTTGCCTTTTGGCTGGTGCTGGCCTTCGCGGTCGGGTCCTTGGCCGCCGGCCCGGTGGCGGGCATCGGCGACAGCGACCAGTCCTGGACCCTGGTCCTCGACGCCCTGGACAAGCAGGGCCAGATCATGCGCAGCCGGCTGGAGGCCTTCAAGGCCCGCCGCGACATCGAAATCGCCGCCTCCCGCGCCGAGATGGAACACCTGCTGCGCGAGCGGACCCGGCTCGCCCTGTGGCAGGCCACGGCCTCGGACCCCTGGGAAATCCGCACGGTCATGGCCGGCGTAGCCCGGCTGCACCGCGAAGTGGACCATCTCTCCCAGCGCCCCCAGCAGGCCTGGACCGCCCTGGAACAAAACGTCGCCCTCATCGAATCCTTCCGCGACAAGCTTGATGACATCACCCGCCGCGAGGTGCCCGAGCGTTTTCGGGACAACCTGGCCCCCACCCGCCAACAGCTCGCCGACCTCGGCACGGAAATAGCTGCCCTGCGCGACAGTCTGGCCGATGAAACGACGCCCCTGCGCGAGCTTGGCGAACAGCTCAAGGAAGCCGAAAACAGCCTCCAAACCGCCCTGCCCCCGGCCTGGAAAGCCTACTACGCCGACGCCAACCCGTCGCTGTTCTCCGGCTCCTATCTGCGGTTCCTGCGGGAGGACATCGAGGACTGGCTGCTTTGGAGCAACTTGTGTCTGGAGCTTTTGCGCACCCCGGCGATGCGGGGCATGGCCGTCCAGGGCGCCGGCGTTGGCGTCGTGGCCGCCATGCTGGTCCTGGGGCTGACCCTGGCCGTGCGGCGCCTCGGCCGGCGCCATGGCTTGTCGGCCCGAGCCCAGGCCAGCCTGTTGCGGGCCGGGGGTTGCGCGGCCGGCGGCGCGGGCTTCATGGTGCTGGCCCAGTACGCGCCGTTTTTCCTCTTCACCCTGCTTATTTCCATCAGCGAAACCCTCTACGCCGCCGCGTTGGTCCATCTCTCGCGGTTGACCCTGCGTGACCGCGACCTGCGCCGGCCGGCCGTGTTGTGGCCCACCTGGCGGCTTTTCGCTCTGGGCCTGCTGCTGGAGGCCGGGCGCTATCCCGAGAGCGTCACCGGCCCGATCATGGCCGTAGTGCTGCTGTTCTCCGCCCGGGGCTTCCTGCGACGCCACCGGGAGACGCCCAAGGACATGCCCCTGGAGCGGGCCATCACCGCCATCCTGGCCTACGCCCTGCCGCCCCTGGCCGTGTGCTCCCTGCTGGGCCTGCCCCAGACCGCCATCCTGTCCGCCTCGGGGCTGTTCTACGTGACCCTGGCCCTGCGCTTCGCCGCCCTGACCGTCCGGTTCCTGACCACCCTTGAGGTGGAGCGCGGCCATGGCCGGCCGCCGCTGTACATCGGCATCCTCACCGGCGCGGGCTTTCCCTTTTTCTTCATGACCTTCCTGTTTCTCTTCCTGTGGCTGTTGTCCAACCAGTACGGCGGCGAGAACGTCTTCCTGGAGGTGCTCAACACCGAGACGCGCATCGAATCGGTGGGCATCAGCCTGCAAAAGCTCGTGCTGCTGCTTTTGGGCTATTACGTGACCCGGGCGGTCATCGCGCTTTCGGCCGCCTTTATCGCCGACATCGCCGGCCGGCGGCGGGCCGTGGAACGCGGCGCCAAGTCCACCCTGCTTCGAGTCAGCACCTACTTTTGGTGGGGCCTCTACGCGGTCTTCTCCCTGTCGGTGCTGGGGCTGTCGCTGACGAGCATCGCGGTGGTGGCCGGCGGGTTGTCGGTCGGCATCGGCTTTGGCCTGCAAACCACGGTCAACAACTTCGTCAGCGGCCTGATCCTGCTCTTTGGCCGCTCGGTCCAGGCCGGGGACACCATCCAGATCGGCGAGGGCGAAGGCGTGGTCAAGGAGGTCAACATCCGCAACACCGAGGTGCTCACCCGGGAAAACGCCACGGTGTTCGTGCCCAATTCCGAGCTGGTCTCCGGGCGCATCGTCAACTGGAGCCACAAGGACCCCAGCGTGCGCCGCGACGTGAACGTGGGCGTGGCCTACGGCTCGGACACGGACAAGGTGCGCGAGCTGCTCCTGGCCGCCGCCGACCAGTGCCCGGCCGTGATGCAAAATCCGCCGCCGGCCGTGCTCCATTGGGACTTCGGGGCCAGCACCCTGGACTTCAAGCTGCGAGTCTGGCTGGCCGACGTCAACAGCGCCGCCAGTTCCCTGTCCATGATCCGCACGGCCATCGACCGATCCTTTCGCCAGGCCGGCATCGAGATCGCCTTTCCCCAGGCCGACCTGCACCTGCGCACGGCCCCGGCCCTGGAAAATCTCGCCGCGCCCCACTTCGCCGAGACCGCCCGGCTGCTCGCCGCCGTAAGCGACCGCCTGGACGCCCTGGAACAACGGCTGGCCGGCCGCCCGGCCCGGCCGGGCGACGAACCCGACAAAGGAAACACGCCATGACCCAAGACGAAACCGCCCAGCCGGCCAAGGTCTATTTCGCCGACCTGCGCGCCCGGGCCGCCGGCCGCAACCGCACCGCCAAGATCCAGAAACTCTTCGAGGCCGCCGGTTTCGGCGACGTGGTCCAAAAGGGCGACCTCACGGCCATAAAGCTCCACTTCGGCGAGCGCGGCTGCGACACCCACATAAGCCCCACCTACGCCCGGGCCGTGGTGGAGCAGGTCAAGGCCCGAGGCGGCCGGCCCTTTGTCACCGACACCAACACCCTCTACTCCGGCAGCCGCCACAACGCCGTGGACCATCTGCTCACGGCCGTGGAGCACGGCTTCGACTATGCCGTGCTCGGCGCGCCGGTCATCATCGCCGACGGCCTGGACAGCACCAACGTCCAGGAAGTGGCGATACGCGGCAAACATTTTGAGAAGGTCAAGATCGCCGGCGACATCGTGCGGGCCGATTCCCTGCTGGTGCTGTCCCACTTCAAGGGCCACGAGCTGGCCGGATTTGGCGGAGCGGTGAAAAACCTGGCCATGGGCTGCGCCCCCCGGGCCGGCAAACAGGACCAACACTGCGTGCGCTTCGTGGTGGAGCCCAAGAAGTGCATCGGCTGCACCGCCTGCGTGGACGTCTGTCCGGTGGGCGCGGCCAAGATGAAGGGGAAAAAGGCGGTCATCGACAAGGCGAGCTGCATCGGCTGCGGCGAATGCCTGACCGTGTGCCCCAAAAAGGCCATGAGCATCGACTGGCAGACCGAGATCGTGCCCTTCATGGAGCGCATGGTGGAATACGCCCTGGGTGCGGTGACCGGCAAAACCGGCCGGGTGGGCTATGTCAACTTCCTGGTCAACGTCACCCCGGACTGCGACTGCGTGCCCTGGTCCGACGCCCCCATCGTGCCGGACATCGGCTTTCTGGCCTCGACCGATCCGGTGGCCCTGGACAAGGCCTGCCTGGACCTCGTCAACGAGCAGGCGGCCTGCCCCGAGTGCAAGCTCGAACACGGCATCCACAGCGGCGAGGACAAGTTCACGGCCCTGTGGCAGTGGACGCGCGGCGACATGACCTTCGTGCACGGCGCGGCCGTGGGCCTGGGCAGCCCGGAATACGAACTGGTGCGCATCTAGCCTCGCATTGTTTCAACAAGACGACGCCATGGATTTACGACAATAAATCGCCTGTCTTCTGTTGCCGGCGCAACAACGTGGGCATTATTGAAAGATGTGGCACGCGGGGCGTGCCCGCAAAGGCGGCCAGGGATTGCGGCCGGCAGAAGCAAGCATCTCACTGCGCCGCAGCATCACGTGAAAGGCGGTGCGCCTTAGCGCCAAGCCGGCCAGAGCGCGGCAAACGGACTGCAAAAACAAACGGAGCCTTCGGTCTCAGCCGAAGGCTCCGTTTTGCTTATACGAAGCTCGAAGAGCTTGCAGGACTATTCTATTGCTTGGCGCTTCGAAGGTCCCATCAAGAATGGCGTAGCCGATGCCGGCGTCCGTCAGCTGCCGCAGCCGGGCCTGACGGTATTCGGCCACAGTCCTGTCGCCAGGAAACGCGTCGCTCCAGGCCTCGTTGAAAGGCAATGGCGTGACCGCGTCCGTGAAGATCACGACGCGAATCCCGTCCACCCTCCAGATCGCTTCCTGAAGTTCGTCGGCTGTCATGCCCCTTCCTCTCGGAAGAAGATATACATAAACTGATCGAATGGAGCAATGGGATTTTTCCCGCACGACAACGCCGCGAACCCAACACCCCTTATTGCTTGAGTTGTCGGCTGGATTTGATGCAGCCGCCCGTAGCCGAGGCCACTTTGCGTTGCATCTCCTCGGGCATGGCCCCATGGGTCAGGATGTGGCTGACGGTCTGGGAATTGAGCAAAGCGGACGTCTGCTGGGCGGCGCAGCGGCAGATGGCCGCCACCTGGGCCTTGGAATAGCCCTGCCGGGCGAAGTCCGCCTCTTTTTTGAGACAGTCCTGTTCGATGCTGCCCTGCATGGCCCGGCGCATCTCCGGGGTCACGGCCACCCCGCCGGCCGCCTGGGCCGCCAAGGCCCGGGACGCCGTCAACAGGGCCAGCGCCGCCGCCAGCAACATGGCGCGCGTCTTCATGCCCGCTCCTCCTTTCGCGTTTCTCCTGGCCTCCGCGACCGGCTGCTCGGGACCGGAAACGGCCCCGCCGTCCGACTGAGGGCGGCGGGGCGCGGCCGCTACTTGCTCATGTTGGGATGGTGGACGTCGCCGTCCATCTCGACGGTGTGGCAGACGTCGCAACGCTTGCCCGAGGCCACCACCCCGGGCGCGCCCATGTATTGCATAGGCGCTACGTTGTTGACGTCAAGCCCGTAGTCGTTGACCGCGACATAGGTCGCGTGGGGCGGACCGTGGCAGGCGGCGCAGGGGATGTTGCCGGTGTCCTCGGTGCGGTTGCGGAAAAGCCCGGCCGCGTCCTTGGTCCAGGTGTTGAACGCCGAGGCGTCCTTGGCCGCACGGGTGAAGTCCTTGTGGCAGGTCAGGCAATCGGGCAACTGGGTCCAGGCGGCCCGGGGCTGGACGGCGGCTGAGGTCGCCACGAGCCTGGGGGTCAGAGGAGCCAGCAGGCGCGACGCGGCGGCCTTGCCGGCGGCCTTTTCGAAGTTGAGAAGCGAGATGGCGTGGTCTTCCATGTAGCCGTGGCAGCGCGGACAGCCGATGCCGGCGGCGGCGTGGTTGTCGCGCTGGGCCTGGGTGATCCCGGTCGGCGAGGTCGGATGGCAGCGGTTGCAGGCCTCCTCGCCCAGGCCGGCCATGTAGGTGGCGTGGAAGCCGTGGACGGCGGCGGACAGCGACAGGAGTTCCTTGCGTCCGGCCAGCCCGGCGGCATTGGGCCCGACGTCGGGATGGCAGCCAAAGCAGGCCACGGGGGTTCCGGCGGCGGCCGTGGCGGCCAGGCGCGTGCCGTTTCGCTTGTCGTGGACGGCCAGGATCGCCTCGGCCGTGGGCTTGGCGACGCCTGTTTCGCCCCCCTCACGCCAATCCCCGCCGTGGCAGGCCTTGCAGCCCATTTCCGTGGACACGGCCAGAGGAACCTTGGTCTCGGCCACAACCTTGCCCGAGGCGTCGGCGGCCGTCACCGTGAAGACCGGATAGGGGTTGACCTTGCCCGAAGCCTCATAGGGCGAAACCGGGATGCCGGCGGCGGTGAAAAGCTTGCCGGAAGCGGCCATGGTTCCGTCCGGGGACAGGCCCGTGACCGAGACGTTGGGCGCGAGTTCCTTGCCGGTGAGCGCCTTGGCGTATTTCCAGAAGTCCAGCCGGGCTGCCGGGTCCTTGGCTCCGTCCGGAGCGGCGTAGCGCACGGTCAGGCCTTCGGTCGTCGCTTCCGGCAGCACGTCGCGCTTGACCACCACGGCCTTGAGGCCGTTGCCCGGCACGGCCAGGGAAAACGAGCCGTCGCAGCCGGCCATGGCCGCCACGCCGAGTTCGCCCATGGCCAGCACGAGGTGGCTGGCCTTTTCCGGGTCAAAGGGCGGGATGGCCACCTCGGCCGGAGTCACTTCGGCCGGCGTGTCCTTGGCCGGGGGCCGCTTGTTGACGTCCTGGGCGATGTAGGCGGCCAGGGCGGCCCGCTCGGCCGGGCTGCCGAGAAAGGGCGGCATGTGGGTGAACAGCTTGCCCTGGCCGGTGAGGTAGGCCTCCAGGCCCACGGCCCCCACGTGGCGGGTGAACTTGCGGATGTCGCGCACCGGGCCGTCGATGCTGTGACAGCTCAGGCACTGAAGCGTATAGAGGTCGGCTCCGGCGGCCAGCGCGTTGTCCGGGGTTGCCTCATGGACCCTGGCCCACTTGGCCCGGGGCAGGATGGGCGCTTCGTAGGGCGCGACCTGGCTCGGACGGATGTCCGTGGCCCACAGCATCCCTTCGATGAGCCAGGGCTTGCGGGCGGCCTCGCGCATGGTCTCGAAGGCCCCGACCAGCCCCAGGCCCACCAGCAGCAGGCACACGGCCAGAACACGGCGCAGGCCAAGCGGCAGCCGGGAAACCAGGACCAGCGAGCCGGCCGCCGCCGCCAGGAGCAGGGCCGGCCAAGCGGTTTGGTAAGCGGCCATTTCACTGGCCCGGCGCAGGAAGAAGTCGCGCACGGACTCCGGCAGCACGCCCACGTACCACCAGCCCGAAAGCAACAGCACCGGCGCGGCGGCCACAACCCAGCGGCAGGAAGCCCGCAGCATGGTCTCCCGGGCCTCCTCGTCGCCGATGCCCAGGGCGGTGGCGAAGCCGAAGAGTCCGGCCAAGAGCAGCCCCAGGGCGAAGCGCAGCACGAGAGACGGCCAGAAGGTCGGATTGAAAAACCCATCCCAGAAATCGCGGGTGGCCGGCCAGTCGCCCGGGGTGAGCATGAAGCCGATGATGCCGTTGACGGTGAAAAGCGACAGGAAGGCAAAGGCGAAATAGAGCCAGCCGACCAGCATGTGGCGCTTGGAGTCCAGCCGGTCGTAGCCGTAGTAGTAGATGAGAAGCGCCCCGATCTCGCCGGCGAAAAAGGCCCATTCGGCCGCCCAGCCCCAGGCGAAGGAGCGCACCAGAATGAGCGTGGCCTGGGGGGATAAAAGCGAGATCGTGAGCCAAATGCCGACCCCGGACAGGCCGCCGAAGACCATGGTGAGCAGCAGGAAAAACCGGGTGTGGCGATGGAGGTACGTCAGAAGCGGCCGCGAGCCTGTGCGCCGGGCCATGGCCTCGGTGAGAACCAGAAACAGGCCGCCGCCCACGGCGAAATGGGCCACGTAGACATGCAGCACGGCGATGAGGATGATCCAGAAGCCGCCGCCGAAGGCTCCCAGTTGCCAGACGGGAAAATCCATGTCCTAACCCCTTTTGGCCGTGCGGCGATAGGCGGCCGCGGCCCAGACCGAGGCCGCGGCCACGACAGCCGCGCTCGCGACGAAAAAGACGAACGGTCCGATCTGGAAATCCGTGGGCATGGCCGCCGGATCGAACTCCGGGGCCAGATAGCCCAGGCGCGCCACCGACCGCACGGTCGCCATGCAGACCACGGCCAGGGCCGTGAACACGCCCGCCCGGCCGGGCCGGCCCCGAAAGGCGGACAACAGCGCCGCCGCCGCCAGCCCCAGCCCGCCGACAAAGGCCAGGGAGCCGCCGGTATGCAGCCCGAAAAACCGCTCCATCACCGGACTTGGCAGGGACAGCAGATACCACAGGCCGATGGGAATCTGGGCCAGGGTCGCGCCCATGAACCAGCGCAGGCCCGTGCGGACCCGCCCGCCGGCTCCGGCGTCGGAAGCCTTGCGCGAAAAAAGCGCCACATAGAGTCCGCCAACGGCCAGGGACGCGGCCAGGAAGTGCAGCCAGCGCGGCAGGAAGGTGGGATCAGCAAGCGCCGTCGTTAGGCCGGCCGGCGCGGTGAAATAGCCTGTCCACAGGTCCGGCCGCACGGCCAGGGTCGAGACGTTGACCAAAATGAGGCTGGCCCCCAGCAGCAGCACGGCCGAGGCGGCCGGCAACAGCCCCGCCCCCGGCGCGCCGGCCCGGGGCTGATACACGTAAAGCAGGGCGTAGGCGGCCATAACGACCATGAACAGTGACAGCCAGGGTACGGCCGAGACGATGGCGGCGGTATAGAGATAGCGGCCGTAGAGCACCGAAGCGAAAAGCAGCGGCGGAATGGCCAGGTTGACGCCGATGGCCACCGTCGCCGGCAGACGTTTGGCCAGGCCCATGGCCGTCTCGCGGCCGGCCCCGGGGGCGAAAAGGGCCAACAGCGTGCCGCCCAGGGCCACGTTGACCACCAGGATGTGCGCGGCGAACGTCAGCACGAGCAACGCCTCGAAAAGGCCCCACGGGCCGGGGATGGCCTCGCCCGGGGCCAGGGTCATGACTGGGGGCATGGAAACGACTCTCCCTTCCCGGCCTGGGCGGCGCGGAAGGTTTCGCAGGCCTTGCGGCGGCCCATTCTCCGGATTTCCCCCGTTCTATACGAAAATATGGGAGCCATCACAACGGAAAAGGCTCGCCACCGGACTCCGCGCCAAGGCGGGAGACCCGGCCGCCTCGCGCGGCCGGCCAGCGGCATGGGCCTTGGCCGCGACACCGGCCCCGGACGTTTCACACGTTCCGGCCAACCCCGGCCGACGGCCCCCAAACCCCCGGCCCAGCCCCTCGACGCGCGGGCCGCGCCGTGCTAGGGCCAGCGCAAAAAAGGGGAGTGCCTACCCTGGTTTTTCCCTTTTCCCGCCCGGCCCTTCGCCCTTGGACGGTCCAAGGCCGTTTCCCCTTTAACCGGGCGGGTTTTTGCGCCAGCAAGCGGGAGCCTTCCCGTCACCATAGGCGGCAGGCCGGCATGGCCGCCCCAAAGGACGACACGCAGATGGAAAAACGCGAGAACATGGCCCTGCAAGTGACCAAGGAAATCGTGGTCAAGTTCGTCGAGACCGGCCGCATCTCGCCCGGCAACTTCACCGAACACTTCGGCCCCATCTATGAAGAGGTGCTGCGGGTGATAAGCCGCAACGAACCGGCCGGCGAGACACGCGAAAAAGTGCGGGTCATCGCCAAAGGCGGACAGGACAATGGCTGAGCTGCCCGTTCCCGGGGACAATCGCCGGGTGGCCGGCATGTTCGGCCGGGTGGCCGGCTGCTACGATCTGCTCAACCACCTGCTCTCGGCGGGGTTGGACATCGCCTGGCGTCGGGCCATGGTCCGGGCGCTTTTGGCCCCGGGACTGCCGCCCGGCCCCATCCTCGACCTGGCCGCCGGGACGCTGGACGTCTCCATCGCCATCGCCCGCCGCAGCGACCGGCGCATCCTCGCCGCCGACGTCTGCGAACCCATGCTGCGGGCGGGCCTGGGCAAACTCGACGCGGCCCTTGGCCGCCGCATCCACCCCACCGTGGCCGACGGCCGCGTGCTGCCGCTGCCCGACGCCTCGGTGGCCGGGGCCACCATCGCCTTTGGCATCCGCAACATCCGCCCGCGCCCCGAAGCCCTGGCCGAACTGGCCCGAGTCATCCGGCCCGGCGGCCGGCTGGCCATCCTCGAATTCGGCACCGGCAAACGCCGCATGTGGGGGGGGCTTTACAACTTCTACCTGCGCAACATCCTGCCGCGCATCGGCAAACTCATCTCCGGCGACGACGAAGCCTACCGCTATCTGGCCGCCACCATCAGCGAATTCCCCGAGGAATCCGTGCTGGCCGAGGAAATGCGCCAGGCCGGCTTCGCCTCCGTGGACTACCGCGCCATGGCCGGCGGCATCGTGTTTCTCCATGCGGGAGTGAAAGCGTAGAGAGAAGAATGCCTCCGGCGGCCGGGAGGGGGTAACCCCCTCC
>ALAO01000231.1 GCA_000307955.1 Solidesulfovibrio magneticus str. Maddingley MBC34
CGTTTAAGGCCAGCAGATTGGTCTGATCGGCGATGTCGGAAATCACCGTGATGACCTCGCCAATGCCCTCGGCTTCCTGCCCCAGGGCCAGGATGTCCCGGCGCAGGGTCTCGGCCAGGTCGCGAAGGCCTTCGATGCAAACGGAAAGTTCCTGCACGGCCTCGGCCCCAAGGCCGGCCCGGTCCCGGGCCTGTCCCGAGACGGCGACGGCCTTGCCGGCTGCGGCCACGGCATCGGCGGCCACGGTCTGCATCACGCCGATGGCGGCGCAGGTCTCCTGGGCCGCGTCTTTCTGGTTGCGCGCCCCGGAGTCGGCCCGGGCCACGGCCTCGGCCAGGGCCACCGAGGCCTCGCCCAGGTGGTCCACAACGGCTTCCAGGGTCCTGGCCGCCGCCGTGGAGCCTTCGCGCCGGGCGTGGGACGCCGCTTCCCGGGCGGTTTCGGCTTCGGCCAGGCAGACTCCGGCCCGTTCGGCCTGGCAGGCGGCTTCCCGGGTCTTGTCGTCGGCCTCGGCGATCTTGCCCCGCAGGTTGTCCACAAGGTCGCACAAGGATTCGCCAAGGACGGTGATCTCGTCGGCGGCGTTTCGGGCGCGTCGGCGCTGGTTGCGTCGGGCGACCGCCTGGCAGGCCTCCATGTCGCCGTCGGCGATGTGCTGGCTCACGCCGGCCAGGAAGGCCAGGCGGTCGATGATGGCGCGCTTCATGAAAAGGAGCAGCCCGGCCACCAGCCCGGCCAGTCCGGCCAGGGATAAAAGCCCGGTGCGCAGCTGGTTGTCGGCCAGGGCGGCCTTGTCCGCACTGACGTCGGCCACGGTGACCAGCGCCCCGAGGACGGTTCGGGCCGCGCCATGGCAGTGGTGGCATTCCGGGGCGTTTTTGACGGCCCGCACCGTGGCGTAGCCGGTGCGGCCGCCGGCCGTTTCCAGGCCGTCGCCGTCGCGGCCCTGTTCCAGGGCCGTGCGGAGCAGGGCGGCCAGGGCCGAGCCGGGCATGGCCTCGGCCAGCGGCCGGCGCAGGCTGGCGGCGTCGGTGGCGTAGGTAATCTGGCCTCGGAAGTCGGTGAGGGCCACGGTCAGGCGGGAGCCGCCCGAGGCGATCTTGGCGAACTGGGCGGTTGTCGCGGCATTGTCGCCCACGCGCATGGGTTCGTCGACGATAAGCCGCACCAGCTCGGCCTCGGCCGCCCCGGCCTGGCGGATGCGGGAGAACGCGGTCTGGCGCTGCCAGACCGCGTTGGCCCAGAACAACCCGCCCAGGGCCAGGGCGGCGATGAGGCTGACCAGGGCCAGGGCCTTGACGCGAATGGAGCGGACGGGGCGGCGCATGGCGGTTCTCCGGCGCGCCGCCAGGGGCGGGCGCGGGCTGAAAAGGTGGCGGCGTCAGTGTGCTCCGGCCTGGAGCAGGGGCTTGTAGCCAAAGGCGTGCACCCGGGCGTCGTCGTGGCAGGGGGCGCAGTCGGCGACGGTCAGCTTGCCCTTGATGGCGGCCGGGTCGCTTGTGGCGACATGGTCCGCGCCCGGGCCGTGGCAGACCTCGCAGCCGGCGTCGGCCAGCTCCGGGGTGGCGGCGAAGTCGGTGAATCCGCCGGGCTTGCCGTAGCCGGTGGTGTGGCAGCCGTAGCAGGAGGCCAGTTCCTCGGGCGTAAGGCCTTTGGCCATGAGCTTGACGCCCCGGGAGGAATGGGCCTTTTTGGAATATTGCCGATAGCGTTCGTACTGGCCGGGATGGCAGCCGGCGCACACGGCCGAGCCGACGTAGCGCGGGGCCTTGGCCTGGTCGGACGCCCCGGCCGGCGGCCCCCAAACGGCAAGCAGCGCCAGGGCGGCCAGCAGGGCCGGGAGGCGCGAACACAGCATTGCCCTTCCCATAGCGGACTCCTTGACCGGGCGCGGCCCTGGACTGGGGCATTTCGACCCGGAAAACGTCCGAGCCGCAGGCCTGCCGAGGCTTTGCCCGACGCTGCGCGTGGCCGGATAAGCGGCTGCCCCGGCCGCACAGCGCCGTTGGCCCAACCAAAATCGGTCACACGCATCGTCAGTGCTTTCGTGATCTATAGCAACATGCATACCGGGTAAACGGGGGGATGAACTGCCTTGGCTGACCTGGGCGACCCGGAATAGTTGCTGCAACCAATCGTTGTTGCTGGAACTTTTAAGAAGGGAAAGACGAGCCTCGAACGGGCGGCGACAAGGCTTTGCCCCGGGCTGGGACAGGATGCGCCATTGACGGCGCGTTTTTACTCAATCCGTGACGGAATTCGGCCGGGCCGACGCCGCAAAACAGTGGTGGTAGAGCACGTCGGCGGCCAGCATGTGCACCATGACCAAATCATGGACGATGAAGCGGATAATGGCGTCGGCAGGGGATTTGCCCTCGTTGCACTCCTGGGCCAGGGCCAACCCTTGCTGCAACAGACGCTCGTGCTCGGCGGCGTGTTCGTCCAGGCCGTCAAACCCGACTTCGCGCAGCAGGCGCTCCTCGTCGCGAAAATGCTCGGCGACATGGATGAGGGCGTCGTCCACGGCCGCGGCCAGAGCCTCGCAGCCGGCGGATTGGGTCGTCAGCAGCAGCAGGTCGTTGGCCTTGGTGATCAGCAGCTGGTGCTGGCGGTCGATGGTCGGGTTGCCGCTTTCAAAGGCTTCGTCCCAGAAGAGGCGGACAATGCCTTTGTCCGGGCTGCCGTGTTGGGCGGCCGGGGGCTCGCCGCCGGCTTCGACCCGGTTGCGGCCGTTGTCCTTGGCCTTGTACAGCAGGGCATCGACCTCCCTGAAGAGGTCGCCGGGGTCGGTGTCGGGGAGGCAGGCGGCGGTCAGCGCGCCGACGCTGACGGTGACCACCGGCGCGGCCGAGGAACTGGCGTGGGGGATGGCCAGGGCAACCACGGCCTCGCGAATGGCCTCGGCCACGGCCCGGGCTCCCCGAGGGCTGGTGTCGGGCAGCAGGCAGATGAATTCCTCGCCGCCGTAGCGGGCGGCCAGGTCGCCCGGCCGCTGGAGGCAGCCGGCCATGGCCCGGGCCACGGCGGCCAGGCAGGCGTCGCCCTGGGTATGGCCGTAGGCGTCGTTGAAGTTCTTGAAATAATCGATGTCGAGCATGATCAGCGACAGGGGCGCGCCGGTGCGGGCATGGCGGGCGTATTCGCCGATGAAGGCTTCGTCGAAGCGGCGGCGGTTGGCGATGCCGGTGAGCGCGTCGGTGGCGCTTAAGGCTTCGAGTTTGCGGTTGGACTCGGCCAGGGCGATTTCCATGAGCTTTCGCGCGGTGATGTCCTCGTGGGCCACCACCACCCGAGGTGGACCGTCGCCGGGAAAGGGCGTGACCCGGCCCACGAACCAGCGTCGTTCGTGGGGCGCGTGGCAGGGATACTCCATGACGAACTGTTTGAGTTCGCCGGAGAGCACCTTGCGGATGCCGGCGGTGAAGGCGTCGGCCTCGGGAGCGTCGCGGCAGGCGGCGTCGTCGCAAGCCAGCAGGTAATTCGTGCCTTCGCAGACCTGCGTCGGGTCCAGGCCGTTTTGGCGGGCGAAGTTCCGCCAGGCCCGGTTGACGAGGGTAATGCCGCCGTCGGCGTCGATGAGCGCGATGTGGCTGGTGAGGCTGTCCAGAACCGACTGCAGGAAGGCCTGGGAGGCCCTCAGGTTCTCCCCGGCCTCTCGCCCTTCGGCGGCGAGTTTCTGATTGACCAGGATGATAAGCCCAATGGTGGTCAGGGAGCTGGCCAGGATCAGGATGATAAAACTCAGGGCCATGGGGATGGGGCGAGGGATGAGGGGCAGTCCCAGGGCTTCCAGGCCCGGGGTGGCGGCCAGGGCGCTCAGGGCCAGGCCGTTGGCCGCGAAGATGGCGGCGACGTAGCGCGCGGCTTCGGCGATGTCCGGGGTCTTGTAGCGCAAAAGCGCCCGGGAGGAGGCCAGGCACAGGCCGGCGTAGAACAGGGAGACGCAGACCCGGCGGGCGACGATGTCGTCGCGCAGGTAGGTGAAGGCTAAGGCCATGACGGCGGCCAGGGCGGCCATAGCGATGAGGGGGGCGCGCCGTTCGCCGCGGCCGAGAAACCGCAGGATGCCCACGTAGACGAGGATCTGGCTGCCGATGATGGACAGGTTGTAGACCGGGATGGGGGCGGCGTGGAGGCTTGGGAGGTCGCGCAGGAAATTGAAGGCGAAGCCGGCGGTCATCAGGGCGCTGGCCACGGTCCAGCAGCCTGGCCCGCGCCGGGTCGGGTCGATGCGGTGTTGGATGAAAAAGGCGACAAGCTGCATGAGGTTGCCAAGCCCCAGGCAGATCGCCAGCGTCCCGATGTCGATGCTTTCGGTCATGTCCAGACTGCGCTGTCACGGCGCGGAGAGACGTTGGCCGCGTGGGGACGCGGCGAAACCGGCGGCGAGGCGGGAACGGCCCCTGCCGTCGCGTGCCGCGTTCATGGTAGACGGGCGGGGCGGGGCAGGCAAGTGTGGAGAACAGCCCGCCAAAAGGGCGGGGTGGCGCTGCGGGAGGGCGGCGGTCGCGGCCCTCCCGGCGGCTACATGATATTATATTCCCGAATTTTACGATAGAGCGTCTTGCGCGAAATGCCAAGGGCCGTGGCGGCCAGGGTTCGGTTGTTGCCGAAGCAGGCCAACACCTTGGCGATGTGCTCGCGCTCGACGGCCTCCAGCGAAAGAAAATCGCTTTCGCCCTCGGCCTTGACCGACAGCTCCCGGGGCAGGGCGTTTTCCGTGATGACCCCGGCCTCGGACAGGATCACGCCGCGTTCGATGACGTTGCGCAGCTCCCGGATGTTGCCCGGCCAGTGGTAGTTGATGAGGCAGCCCATGGCCTTGTCCGAGACGCGGTAGGCTCCCCCGCCTTCGATGCGGCCAAGGAAGTATTCCACCAGCAGCGGAATGTCTTCCTTGCGCTCGCGAAGGGGCGGCAGCTCGATGTTGAAGACGTTGATGCGGTGATACAGCGCCTCGTGGAACCGCCCGGCCTCGACTTCCTTGGCCAGGTTGCGGTTGGTGGCGAAGATGAGGCGGATGTCGGCCGTGCGCTCGTCCTTGTCGCCTACGCGCCGGTAGGTCTTGTTCTCCAGGGTGCGCAGCAGCGAGGCCTGGACTTCAAGGGGCAGCTCGCCGATCTCGTCGAGAAACAGCGTGCCCTTGTTGGCGA
>ALAO01000232.1 GCA_000307955.1 Solidesulfovibrio magneticus str. Maddingley MBC34
CCGGGGCGTCTCGGCCTTGGCCGCCTCGGCGGCTTCGGACCCGGGCTCCACCGGGGCGGGACGATTTTCCAGGGCCTGGGTCCATTCCTCCACGGTCAGTTCATGCTCGTCGCCGGCTTCGTCCAGGACGCTGATGGTTTCCCGAAAGAGGTTGGTGCGCAGCACCTTGACCATGCCAAGCGCGGTGGAAAACTTCTTGCCCACGCGCGGACATTTCTTCTGGAACTGCTCGTAGTTTTCCTGCTCAAAGGATAGGCAGCACAAAAGCCGGCCGCAGATGCCGGAAATCTTGGTGGGGTTGAGGAACAGGTTCTGTTCCTTGGCCATCTTGATGGTGACCGGGGCGAACTTGCGCATGAACCGGCGGCAGCAGCAGATCTGGCCGCAGTTGCCGATGGCCCCGAGCATCTGCGTCTCGTGGCGCACGCCGATCTGGCGCAGCTCGATGCGGGTGTGGTAGGCCTTGACCAGATCCTTGACCAACTCGCGGAAATCGACCCGGCCCGGGGCGGTGAAGTAAAAAACGATCTTGCTGCGGTCGTGGAGCACTTCCACATCCACGAGCTTCATGTCGAGGTGTCGGGTCTCGATGCACTTGCGGCACCAGCCATGGGCCTCGCGGCCGAGCTGGTCGTTTTCGCGCTTGGTGTCCCGGTCCTCGTCGGTGGGCAGGCGGAAAATGGGTTTGAGTTCGCCCTCATGGGCGTCTTCGGGGAGATCGTCGCGCACGGCGACGACATGGCCCATGCCCAGCCCCTGTTCGGTCTGGACCAGGACGTCGTCGCCCAGGGCCACGACAAAGGGGCCGGATTCGAAATAATAGACCTGGCCGTGGTCACGGAACTTGATGCCGAGGATATGGCTCATGTGCGCCCTATGGGTACGCCGCGAGGCGGCGGTAATTTGCGTCCAGGGAGCGCCTATATTCCATAATGGGGCAAACGGCAAATGGCGTCGCCGGGTCGTCGCGAATTTTTTTCAAAAAAGCGTTGACAGCCCACCCCTTCCCGCGTAGACCTCCTCTTCGCCGCACGTGAGTGCAGCACGGGCCATTAGCTCAATTGGTAGAGCAGCGGACTCTTAATCCGTTGGTTCAAGGTTCGAGTCCTTGATGGCCCACCAGAGATTTCAAGGGGTTAAACAGCAATGTTTAACCCCTTTTGCGTTTGAGCCCTCCTCCTCTCCCTACTATTCAAAGCCTACTCCACCGTGGAGGACAGTCCTCCAGGCACGGAAACAACGCGACGAGGCCCGCGCCTCCGCTTCTACCGCTTCCAGGCCATGGACGCCAAAAGCTCTCCCATGCTATGCTGGGTGGAAATTGCCATCCGAACAGTGCGAAATGCCAAGCAGCGGAGAATTTATGTCGATCATCCAATGGAGAAACGATCTTTGCATCGGCCACGATTTGATCGACGCCCAACATAAACGGCTTTTCGAATTGACGTCCAAGCTCTACGACATCGCCATTGGCAGTGATGACAAATCCAACTTGAAGCCATTGCTCCTTGAGCTATACAAATACACACTGTTTCACTTCGATGAAGAAGAAATGGTGATGCGAAATCACAAATTCCCCCGCTACGCTGACCACAAGCACGAGCATGAGAAGTTTGTCGCGACCCTCGACGCCCTTGCCCTAAAAGCGCGAGAAGATACGTCAGCCCTTGATATTGAAATCCTCAATTGGCTGTCTTCGTGGCTTGTGACCCACATATCGATCAAGGATAAAATGATCGGGCAGTGTCTTTCTCGTGACTCTCAGAATTGAGCCGCAACACAAGCCTCTGCGCCTGTCGGGATTTCGCTTCCCCACAGTGGCGAGGACAGTGCGTCCCTGTTGTCGTGGAGGATGACCAAACCCGTCCTGGCGATCCACCGTCGTGCTGACCAAGGCCAACGGCGTTTTCTCCTCGCCGCCGCCGCCCTTCGCCGGGCAGGGCAAAACGCCCAGGCGCGGGAACTGATGCGACGGGGCCTCGACACCACAGCTGGCGGACCATGCGCCTGCTGGTGGCCGAGTACGTTGACCTCGACATCGTCATCCGAGGATAGCCGCATGGACATCTTCATTTTGGCTTCACCATTGCCGGCATCGTCATCAGCACGGATGTGGCCGTCACGATCCTTCGGGGCAAGCGCGGGAGGTCGCCTCCGGCGGCCGGGCGTTTCGACTTTGAGGGCGACAAAGAACGCGATTTAGACAAGCGCGGCCTGATCGACCGAACGAAGCGGCACTGATCGGACCGAGGTACAGACGAAATACAAACTTATCCTTGCGAGTCCTCGACAATATGGTACCGTCGCAAGCATGGAAAAACCTGCCATTCGGATTGAGACCGGTGCAAGTATTGACCAGATCGCTTCGGATGCGCTGGACGCTTTACTTGCTTCTGGTGACTATTCGAACGCTATGGAGTTAAATTCGAGGCTGATGACTGCCACAACAGACGAGGAGTCTGTGCAACATATCATGGCTTTTGTGGAAGTGCTCATTGGGTAGCTTCACCATCTCAACCAGCAAGGGGTCCGTTTATGCCGCGCTGCATCTTCACGATGATCCTGGCGTTGGTCGCGTTCCTCTGTTCCTTGACAGGCTTGGGGGTTGCGCAACCTTTTCCTGGTCCTGGTTTTGGCCCCGGCCCGGGTGGTCCACCACCTTGTCCGATGGGCTACCACTGGGAGGGACCGCGCGGGTGCTGGCCTAATGACCCGCGTGTGCCGCCGCTTTGCCCGCCCTACATGGCTTGGCGCTTTGGGGAGTGTGTGCCCATGGGACCGCCTCCACCGCCGCGCCCGCCGATTTATTGAACAGCGAAGCAGACGCAGCTAGACCGCACCGTCCGCGTGGACGCGATCCGCGGACGCATGGTATCCCGGCCGGCGTGAATCAGCCGCGCCGGCCGGCTCCCCACCGGTCGGCGCGCCTCAGGCAAGACGCCTTCGTCCGCTATTTTCTCGCCGGATACTGGCGCAGGCACTCCTGCTCGCACAGGTCGCAGCCGCGACCGAACATGTAACCGCAATCCTGGTCGGGATACTGGTAGCTGAGCTGGGTAAACGCCTGGTTGCAGGCCGTGCGGCAGGCCCCGACCGTGGCCCATTTCTGGGTGATGACGTTTTCATAGACCTGGCAGATGCTCATG
>ALAO01000233.1 GCA_000307955.1 Solidesulfovibrio magneticus str. Maddingley MBC34
CGGCCAAAGGGGCTGAGCCCCTTTGGAAACCCCGCACTCCGGCGGTAAGGGCAAGCAGCCGTTTTGGTGGACGGAGTATGGGGTGAGGGGCGGCCGGAGGGTTTCAGGCGGGCGAAAGGGCCGGCAAGGAGAACGATATGGCGGCGGGCGTGTGGGACGGCATCGACAAGGACCGGGGGGCCAAGGCTATGGTCACGGCGTTTATGAGCGACGAATATTTGGAAGCCCTGGCGGCGGTCAACAACGCCGAGACCGTGGCCGATCTGGCGGTGGCGCGCGCCCGGATCAAGGACCTCATGGCCCTGTGGCGCGAGGAAGCCCCGGAATACGCCTTCGTCATCGACGCGCTGTATATTTTCTCGGAAAAAATGCAGCTGCAGTTGACCGGGGAGACGGGCTAGCAAGCCCTTGACGTTCCCCACCGCCCGGGCCTATGGTGGCTTTCCCAAAGGGGAGTAGCTGTTTCGGGCAGGGTCAACATCACTGCGGCACGTCAGCCGCCTGGCCCTGTCGTCGGTCCCTCGGAACCGATCGGCGAGACCTTTGGCATGCATGCGCGTGCCAAGGTCTTTTTTTTTGGCCGCGCCAACACCGAGGAGATCTCATGAAGAAATTGCTCCCCCTGTACATTGCCGTGGCCGCCACCCTGCCGGGGCTTGTCTGCTTCCTGTTTTCCGTCCACCCCTCGCCGCCGGCCACCGCCGCCATCGCCGGCGCGGCCATCCTGGGCGCGTCGTTTCTGCTCCTGTGGGCCTGCGACGTGGCCCAAAACGACATTCCCCAAGCCCTGGCCCTGGCCGTGGTCGCGCTTATTGCCGTTTTGCCCGAATACGCTGTGGACATGTACTTCACCTGGATGGCCGGCAAGCACCCGGATTCCGACTACGCCCACTTCGCCATCGCCAACATGACCGGGGCCAACCGCCTGCTGATCGGCGTGGCCTGGACCCTGGTCGCCTTTCTGATCTGGTGGCGCACCAAAAAGCCCGTCATCCTGGAGGGCGAGCGCCGCACCGACGTGCTGTTCCTCGGCCTGGCCACGGCTTACGCCATCACCATTCCCCTGTCCGGGTCGCTCACCTGGGTGGACGGCGCGGTGCTTATCGGCCTCTACGTCGTCTACATCGCCATCGTCGCCCGGCGCGAATGCGAGGAACCCGAGCTTGAGGGCGTGGCCTGCGTCATCGGCGGACTGCCCAAGGGGCTTCGCCGCCTCTCGACGCTCGGCCTGTTTCTTTTCGCCGCCGGCGTCATCGTGGCCAATGCCGAGGCCTTCAGCGAAGGCCTGGTCGCCACCGGCCGCATCTTCGGGGTCAACGAATTTTTACTCGTCCAGTGGCTGGCCCCCATCGCCTCGGAAGCCCCGGAGGTCATCGTGGCCGTCATGTTCGCCCTGCGCGGCATGGGCGGGCTGGCCCTGGGGAGCCTTATTTCCTCCAAGCTCAACCAGTGGACGCTGCTCGTCGGCATGATCCCCGGCGTCTACGGCGTGTCCTCGGGCAGCTTTGCCGTGCCCATCCCCCTGGACGGCGTGCAGATGCACGAGATCATGCTGACCGCCGCCCAGTCGCTTTTAGCCGTGGGCTTGCTGGCCGGCCTGCGCCTGGACATCCGGGGCGCGCTGCTGCTGTTTGGCCTGTTTCTCGGCCAGTTCCTGGCCCCGGCCGTGCCCGAGAGCTTCTGGAACCTCTTCCCGGGCCATTTAAACGGCAACGAGGTACACTTCCTCTTCACCTTCCTGTATATCGGGGTCTTCGCCCTCATGCTGCCGCGCACCGGCCGCCAGCTGCTGGCCCTTGTCCGCCCCGCGCGCCATAGCGCCTCTTGACGCCGGGCCGGCCCGGCCCTATGGAACCCGCCCGCCCCGGAGCAGCCCTCCGGGGCGGGTACCGCCGCCAGGAGGTCCGCCGCCATGGACCAGACGTTCGCCCTGCCCATCTACCTCGACCTGTTCGCCGTGTTTCTCATGGCCGCCACCGGGGCCATCGAGGCCATCCGCCGCGAGTTCGACCTCGTGGGCCTGCTGGGCCTGTCCTTTGCCACGGGCGTTGGCGGGGCGCTTATTCGCGACGGCATCTTCCTCCAGGCCGGCGTGCCGGCCGTGGTGCGCAACCAGGACTATCTCTACGCCGTGGCCGGCGCTGCCGTGGCCTGCCTCATCTTCGGCCGCCGGGCCGTGTTGTCCGAGCGTTTCGTGGCCCTGGTCGACGCCGCCGCCCTTGGGGCCTATGCCGTGGTCGGCATGGAAAAATCCCTGGCCTTTGGCCTGGATTTCGCCCCGGCCGTGCTGGTCGGCACGGTCAACGCCTGCGGCGGCGGCATCCTGCGCGACGTGCTCATGCGCGAGGAGCCCATGGTGTTTCGCCCGGGCCAGTTCTACGGCCTGGCCGCCCTGCTGGGCTGCCTGACCTACCCCTTCCTGCGTCAGACCTTCGGCCTGCCGCCGCTGACCTCGGCCCTGGTCACCATCGCCTTCACCTTTTTGCTGCGTGTGCTGGCCATCACCCGCAACTGGCGCACCGTCCCCGTGCGCGACCATGGTCTGTTTCGCCGCCGCAATCCGCCCGTGGCTTTACGCCGCCTCCCCGGCCGCGTCTATTATGGAGGAGGGTCCGCGACCGGCGGCCCATCCGCAAGCCAAGGGGAATGTCCGTGAAGCGACCCATCACCACGCTTTTGTGCGACGTCGGCGGCGTCATGCTCACCAACGGCTGGGACAGGCAGGCCCGGGCCGAGGCGGCCAAACGCTTCGGCCTGGACGCGGCCGAGACCGACGAGCGCCACCACCTCACCTTCGACGCCTACGAGGAGGGCAAGCTCTCCTTGGACGACTATCTCGACCGCACGGTGTTTTATGCGCCACGTTCCTTTGACAAGGCGTCCTTTCGGGACTTCATGCTGTCGCGCAGCGCGCCGCTGTCCGACATGCTGGCCTACGTACGCGGACTCAAGGCCCGGCACGGCATCCGCATTGTCGTCGTCAACAACGAAGGTCGCGAACTCAACGAGTACCGCATCCGGGCCTTCGGCCTGGGCTGTTTTGTCGATGCCTTCGTGTCCTCGTGCTTCGTGGGCATGCGCAAGCCCGACGCCGGCATTTTCCGGTTGGCCCTGGACGTGGCCCAGTGCGACCCGGCCGACGCGGCCTACATCGACGACCGGGGGCTTTTCGTGGAAGTGGCCGCGACCCTTGGCGTTCGCGGCGTGGTTCACCGCGACGCGGCGACCACGGCCCGGGAGCTGGAGGCCATGGGCGGTTTCGGGGCCGTCTGCCTCGGCGGCGGGGGCTGAGGCCGGCCGGTCGATTTCTCGGCATGGCCGCCGGCCGTTTGGCCTTTGACGCCCTGGGCGCGAGGTCGCGCGCCATCGCCCTTGCCCGATCCGAAGGTGGTCAAGCAAACCCAGGTCGGCCCAGGTCGGCCCAGGCCGGCGCGGCCCCCCGCCCGGCCGGGGCTTCCCAGGCTGCCCTATTTCCGGTACGAGGCGGGGGTAAATTCCTGCGGCCCTGGGCCGGAGTTTCCCAAGGAGTCACGAACATGACCAAGATCGCCATTCCCTCCCGCGACGGGCAGGTAGACGAGCATTTCGGCCACTGCGGCTATTTCACGGTGCTGACCATCGGCCCGGACAAGGCCGTCGTCGCCGAGGAGACCTTTGCCCCGCCGGCCGAATGCGGCTGCAAGTCCAATCTGGTCAACGACCTGCTCGCCATGGGCGTCACGGCGCTCATTGCCGGCAACATGGGCCAGGGCGCGGCCAACAAGTTGCGCCAGTCCGGCATGACCGTGGTGCGCGGCGCGTCCGGCCCGGTCCACGAGGCGGCGGCGGCGTTTCTGGCCGGCACGCTTACGGATCGTGACGAACTGTGCATGGCCCACGGGCACAACTGCTTAGACGGCTAGCGCCAACGCCAGACTGCGCCGCAACGAAGGGGGAGCCACGGAAACGGGGCTCCCCCTTCTCGTCTGTTTCTCCGATCCGCTGCTGCGATCCTGTCGCCAGCGGCCAACGGCTCCTCCAGTGGCCGGCCCCTCTCCCTGGCCGTCACGCCGAACCTGCCGGCGGTCGCCGCGTCGCACCGCGGCCTGTATCGTTCCCTCATCCCGGGATTGCCGGGCCGGCCTTCGCCTCCCGGCCCGCCGTCAACAGCCGCTTCAGCCTCCAACAGACTGTCGTTGCGCGAATCCGATCCGATGATCGGAGGCCTCCAGCAGCGCCTTCGACACCGGCCTGCAGAAATTGTCCCATGTCCTTTCTACAGCCGCTTCTCGCTTCAAAGGCGATAGAATACGGCCGAACTATCCACACATTCTAAAATGAAACTGAAAGTCACCTGCATCGACACCAATGATTTTGAGTGTCATTGGCATAATAATATTTATCTTGCGTATATGGAGAGAAGATGTAGAGCTTGAAAAAGCATCATCCCATGCAAACATGAACGACAAGGGCCATTGTGAAATCAATCCATGCTTCCTTGGGCCTAGCCTCTCTTCTCATCGCTTGCCTCCTGTGCCCTGCCCGGGCAGGGGCGCAGACTCCATGCAAGTTGTATCACATTGATTTCGTGAAGGATTGCAGCCTCGACAAGTACCCCGTCACAGCAAATGGCGCACCAATCGGCAAAATCCGGGCAACCAAGGACGAGCGCACCCAACTCTGTCAAGTCTCTGTCTGCATAGAACCGCAATATACCGAATTTTTTGACAAAAACACCTTTGCCTATCTGACGGACAAATCCCTTGCCGTCTACAGGCTTTGGCCATCGCCCACCAAGCTCCAGGAGAACGACGGCATCAAAGGCTTTACGAGCGTGATCGGCGCGCTGACCTATGCGGCAGAAACGATCCCGAGGATCGTGGAAGAAACCGCTCGGGAAGTATTGTCAAAAGCGCTTGAAGCAGCGTTCGGAACAAAGGTCGATACCGTGACAAGACCACCGCAACGGGTATGAAGCAGATCCCAAAAACGCGCGAGGTTCGGCCCATGTCCATCAGAAGCGTCATGATCCAGCTGGCCTGCATGACAGCCCTGTTCCTCAGCCCGACGTTTTCCCTGGCCGGTCATCATTTTGAAAATGGCAACGGGCACGGACGGTCCCAGGACTGGTCCGCCAATCACGGGAAACGCCATCAGGGCGGCCGCGACGAGGCGTTTGTCGCAAACGACGCCTACGTCGCGACCTGCGGCGGGTGTCATTGGGCCTACGTGCCGCAACTCCTGCCTCGCGCGTCCTGGGAAACAATCCTGGCCCAGTCCGAGGATCACTTCGGCAATGCGCTTGCCTTGTCGCAGCAGGACAAAAGCGTTCTGTCCGGATATTTGTCGGCAAACGCCGCGGACGCGACATCCCTGAAACTCGGCCGAAAAATCATGCGCAGCCTCAACGGCGCCGCACCGCTGCAAATCCGGGCGATTCCCTACATCCTCCACAAGCATCAGGGCATTTCCCCGGCAGTGTTCTCGCGCAAGAGCATAAATTCCCTGGCCAATTGCATCGCCTGCCACCCAGCGGCGGCAAGCGCCCGCTTCGACGACGACAGCGTCGTCATTCCGGCCCAGTGACACGCCAAGGCATTGCCGGAAGCCTTTTGCGGATTCAGGCGGCAGAACATCAGCATGCCGAGCGCCGCGGCGGCCCTGGCGGCCTCGCCCCGACATGCGCCGCTGCCCAGGCGCGAGCGAACGGCATCGTACCGCGCGCCGCCATCGAAGCAACCCATCCGGCAACGAACCACAACCCTTAGGCCGGGAAAATTTCATTGCGCCGCCGCAAGAGCCTCGAAAAAAGATCAACAATATCAGACTTTTTTGTTGTTCATGGTTGACCAGAAGCCTCCTTGGAACGTTCCTAATTCCCTCAAGCCCCCCGTATCCCACTTCTTTTCGCCGAGATTGACTCTTTGGCCGCATCCTCGCATATATGCTGGCGACGTTGGCGTTCGCCCGCCCCGCCCCAGGCGGCGGCGGGCAGCCGTAAGAGGGAATCCGGTGCAAGTCCGGAACTGCCCCGCAGCGGTAAGCGAAAACGAAACCCGCAACAACGCACTGGGCCTACCACCCGGGAAGCCGCGGGAACTAGGAAACCGGCCCACACCGGGCCGACGCGTTCGCAAGTCCGAACACCTGCCGACGCCCGCCGGACGCAACCGTCCGGCGCATGAACCAGGGAGCCTCGCGGGAGGGCTGCCCGGCCCGCCGTTTCGCGCCATGCGTTTTGCGGCCGCCGTCGCCCCTCCCCTGCCCGACGACAGTCCGCCCAGGGAGAAACGCATGTCCGAGTCGATGGAACACGGCAATTTGGCCCTTACCCCCACCTCCGACCGCCACGATGCCGCCGACGCCTTTGTCGACCAGCCCGTGGTGGCCGCCATCCCCTCGCGCATCCGCAAGCGCGACGGCCAGATCGTCACCTTTGACGCCGACAAGATCCTGTCCGCCGTGCGCCGCGCCGGAGCCGCCACCGGCGAATTCGGCGAGGACGAGGCCTGGCTTTTGACCGCCCAGGTGGTCAAGGTCCTCTCCCACCGCTTCATCGGCCAGATCCCGGACATCGAACGCATCCAGGACATCGTCGAGCAGGCCTTTGTCTCGGCCAACCATTTCCGTACGCTTCGCGCCTACTCGGTCTACCGCGAACAGCGCGCCCGCCTTCGCGAAGACAAAAAGACTGTGGTCGACGTGGCCGCCTCCATAAACGAATACCTCGACCGCCAGGACTGGCGCGTGGCCGCCAACGCCAACCAGGGCTATTCCCTGGGCGGGCTGATCTTAAACGTCTCGGGCAAGGTCGTGGCCAACTACTGGCTCTCCCACGTCTACCCGCCCGAAGCCGGCGCGGCCCACCGCGACGGCGATCTCCATATCCACGATCTCGACATGCTCTCGGGCTACTGCGCCGGCTGGTCCTTGCGGATGCTGCTGAGCGAAGGCTTAAACGGCGTGCCCGGCAAGGTGGAAGCCAAGCCGCCCAAGCACCTCTCCAGCGCCGTGGGCCAGATCGTCAATTTCCTCGGCACGCTGCAAAACGAATGGGCCGGCGCTCAGGCCTTTTCCTCGTTCGACACCTACATGGCGCCGTTTATCCGCAAGGACAACCTGGGCTACGAGGACGTGCGCCAGTGCATTCAGGAGCTGATCTATAACTTAAACGTCCCGTCGCGCTGGGGCACCCAGACGCCGTTCACCAACCTCACCTTCGACTGGACCTGCCCCGAGGATCTGGCCGGCGACCATCCGGTCATCGGCGGCGAGGAGATGCCCTTTACCTACGGCGAGCTCCAAGCCGAAATGGACATGATCAACCGGGCCTACATCGAGGTCATGACCGCCGGCGACGCCAAGGGGCGCGTTTTTACCTTCCCCATCCCGACCTACAACATCACCAAGGATTTCCCCTGGGAATCGCCCAATGTGGACATCCTGTTCGAGATGACGGCCAAGTACGGACTGCCCTACTTCCAGAACTTCCTCAATTCCGACCTGACCCCGGGCATGGTGCGCTCCATGTGCTGCCGGCTCCAGCTCGACCTGCGCGAGCTGCTCAAGCGCGGCAACGGCCTGTTCGGCAGCGCCGAGCAGACCGGGTCCGTCGGCGTGGTCACCATCAACTGCGCCCGCCTGGGCCACACCCATCGCGGCGACGAGGCCGCCCTGCTCGCCCGCCTCGACGTCCTGCTGGAGATTGCCCGCACGACGCTGGAGATCAAGCGCAAGGAGATCACCCGCCGCATGGACGCCGGGCTTTTCCCCTACACCAAGCGCTATCTGGGCTCGCTGCGCAACCACTTCTCCACCATCGGCGTCAACGGCGTGAACGAAATGATCCGCAACTTCACGAACGATGCCGAGAACATCGCCACCGAGGCCGGCCACGCCATGGCCGTGCGCCTGCTCGACCACGTGCGCGCCCGCATGACCGAGTTCCAGGAGCAGACCGGCCACCTCTACAACCTCGAAGCCACCCCGGCCGAAGGCACCACCTACCGCTTCGCCCGCGAGGACAAAAAGCGCTACCCGCGCATCCTCCAGGCCGGCCCGGCGGAAAAGCCCTACTACACCAACTCCTCCCAGTTGCCCGTGGGCTTCACCGACGACCCCTTCGAGGCGCTCTCCCGCCAGGAAGAACTCCAGCGCAAATACACCGGCGGCACCGTGCTCCACCTCTACCTCGGCGAACGCGTCACCAGCGCCGAGGCCTGCAAAAAGCTGGTCAAACGGTCGCTGTCCGGCTTCGCCCTGCCCTACGTCACCGTGACGCCGACGTTTTCCATCTGCGACATCCACGGCTACCTGACCGGCGAACACGAGACCTGCCCGACCTGCGCCGCCGAAGGCCGCACCCAGGCCTGCGAAATCTGGACCCGCGTCATGGGCTACTACCGGCCCAAGTCGGCGTTCAACGTCGGCAAGCAGGGCGAGTACGACGAGCGGGTTTGTTTCAAGGAACCGAAGGAATAAATCAGACGAGTATTGGAAAATTCTGGCGTTCAGGGCAAACAAAAGCCAATCCTGAACGCCAGGAATACCAAAAAATACATTTTCATGCCGGAATAGGGATTCAATTTTTGTAGTCAAACAAAACCTGGAGCAACGCTTCCACATCAAGAAACACTTAAAATCGCGAACAATAACCCATGGGAACTACACAAAACTTTTCACTCCTTTTTTTCATTCTATGTTTTTCCATCGCCTTCACATCCACACCATCAATTTCAATCGCATCCGACAAAACCACACCTTGGACGGGCAGACTTGGCGACGGAACAAGTTTAGCATCAGATGATTTCCGTGAAATAGTATTACGCCACAAAGACTGGCTCGACAGCAACGGAGCGAAGGGAATCAAGGCAGATTTTTCGAATGCAGATTTATCGGGAATTGATTTAGAAAAAATACGACCCCTTACAGAAGATATTGCAGCAGGAAGACTTGCGGGAATCAACCTAGCTAAGTCCAATTTTGCGGGAGCGATCCTCGCAAAGGCAAATTTGACATGTTCAAATTTTTCTGAAGCTAACTTCTCCAGAGCTAACCTTGCAGAAGCAAATTTTAGCGGAGCGAATTTAACAAAAGCCAACATGCCGCACACTAATCTATACAAAACAAACCTGGGAGGAGCCAATCTTTACAATGCTGATTTGTCATACGCCCAGTTCAACACCACCGATATGGATGGGGCGACACTAACCAACGCCATACTAAATTACGCAACATATGAATCAGTTGTCCACTCGCCATCTCCAAGCAACATTGGCGGAATAAAAGGACTCGACACTCTCACCTTCAATACAAGTGACGGTTATTCTGGCCTTGCCTTGCTCCGTTCTTCCCTTCGCTTAGCGGGATTGCGCGAGTCTGAACGGCAACTAACCCTCTCGATTGAAAGGGGCCGTCTACACTACAAAGATTCAATAGAGAGATATACGCACTTAATACTTTTTTACCTCCCTTGCTCATACGGAGAATCGCCGCTTAGACCTATTTTTATCCTCGCTCTTTTGACACCATTGTTCGCAACTATATATTATTTTTCGATAACCAGAGGAACAAACAAGAACAACATTTACATAATATGGCCTGACGAACGTATCCAAAAGAACATCGGTTCTAAAACACCCACAAGAGTATCGAGTAGTGGCATTGCTGCTGTTGGATGGGCTTTCTACTTCAGCATTCTTTCAGCTAGTCGAATTGGGTGGCGAGACCTAAACTTAGGGAGCTGGATTGTCAATTTACAACGCCGTGAATACCTACTCAAGGCAATCGGGTGGACACGAACCATTTCAGGAATACAGTCGTTGATTAGCGTATATCTTTTAGCCCTCAGCGTTTTAACTTATTTTGGACGCCCTTTCGAATAGATTTTTTCCATTCAACAGTTAAAAAGTCGACGTTAAAATTACGAGGAGATCATTCATAGCAACTAATGCTTGCTCCCCTCCGCCGAGAGGGCTAAGGGACGCGACATGAACGGTCTTATCATCGGCGGCGTCACGCCGCTCTCCACCCTCGACTTTCCCGACGCCCTGGCCGCCGTCATCTACTGCCAGGGCTGCCCCTGGGGCTGCCCCTACTGCCACAACGAACCGCTACGCGAAATCACCGACGCCGTGGAACACGACAGCACCTCGGTGCTGGCCTGGCTCGAAGGCCGCAAGGGCCTGCTCGACGCCGTCGTCTTCTCCGGCGGCGAACCCACCCTGCAAGACGGGCTGGCCGAAATGCTCGCCGCCGTGCGCGACATGGGCTTTCACACCGGCCTGCACACCACCGGCATGTTCCCCAAGGCGCTCACCGCCGTGCTGCCGCTGTGCGACTGGATCGGCCTGGACGTCAAAGCCCCCCGCGCCGCCTACGACCGCATCGCCGGGGTGGCCGGCGGCGGCGAGGCCGCCTTCGAAAGCCTGGCCCTTATCCTCAAAAGCCGCGTGCCCTTCGAGACCCGCACCACCTGGCACCCCGGACTGCTGACCGAAGAGGAGCTGACCACCCTGGCCGGGGAGCTGGCCGCCGCCGACGCCGGCCGCTGGGTCATCCAGGCCTTCCGCCCCGACGGCTGCGCCGACGCCGACCTGGCCGCCGCCGGACCGGCCGTGTTCCCGCCCGACCTCGTCGCCCGCCTCCAGGCCGCCGCGCCGCGATTGATTATAACAACAAGGGTTTAGGAGAGGTGGAGGGAGGGGAGGGGGATGCCTCCG
>ALAO01000234.1 GCA_000307955.1 Solidesulfovibrio magneticus str. Maddingley MBC34
GGGGGGGATGATCCCCCCCGGACCCCCTCGACGGGAAAAGTGATCAAGGGTGGTTCGTCTATGATGGAAACCACCGTTGTTCCGGAGGCCAAGGGGCTAATTTCCTGAAATTGTTTTCGAGCGTCAGCTAGGCCTCGGCCGGTTCGATGACGATGGAGCGGATCTGGCGGCGGTCGGCCTCGCGGACGGTGAAGCGCCGTCCGTCCAGGGTGAAGGCGTCGCCCTGCCGGGGCACGCGGCCGGCCAGTTCGGTGAGGAATCCGCCGATGGTCTCTACTTGCTCCGATTCCAGGGACAGGCCCAGGGCGGCGTTGATGTCCTCAAGCATGGCCCGGCCGGAAACCTGATGCACGCCAGGCCGCAGCTCCCGGATCTCCTCGGGCTTGCTCGGATCGTGTTCGTCCTCGATCTCGCCGACGATCTCCTCCAGCACGTCTTCCAGGGTGAGCAGCCCCGACGTGCCGCCGTATTCGTCCAGGGCCACGGCCATGTGCTTTTTCTGGCTGCGAAATTCCAGGAGCATCTTTTTGAGGTCCAGCGTCTCCGGAACGAACAGCGCCTCGCGCATGATGGCGCGCAGGTCGGGCGTTTCGCCGCAGGCCGGCAGCATGTTGCTGAGGATGTCCTTGGCGTAGAGCACGCCGAGGATGTTGTCGCGGTTGCTTTCGTAGACCGGGATGCGGGAGTGGCCGTGGGTTTTTATCAGGGCACACACGGCGTCCAGGCCGTCGTCGATCTCGGCGCAGACGATGTCCGGGCGCGGGACCATGACGTCCGACACCTGCTTGCTTTCCAGCCGCAGGATGTTGAGGAGCATGGAGGCGTCTTCCGGGATGATGGAGCCCTCCGCCCGGGCTTCCTGGATCAGCTCTTCCATGGAAATGCTTTTTTGGCGGAAAAATTTGGTCAGGGCATTCCAAAACCGACCATCGGAATCGTCGTCCAACCTGATCCTCCTAAGCGGGGCGCGCCGTCATGCGGCGTTTTTCCGCGAAGTACTCCGGGAATTGCGACGTTTCCGTGACAAGCCCGGATAGCGGAACAAAAATACTAACAACGATCATGGCGTTCGTCCATGGGGCTATTCGCCGCGCTGGCGGTAGATGGCCAGATGGCGGCGGTAGGCCCAATCGTCCAGGGCCGCCACGCCGCCGGCGGCGGTTTTCCAGGACAGCGGCTCGCCGGGCGTGTCGCCGGGCACGGCGAAGCTCGTGATGTGAAAGCCCACGCCGACAATGCCCAGGGCCTTGGGGTCGCCGTAAAGGTTTTGCAGGCGAAGGGCCAGATTGAACTCCACGGGCTGGCCGATTTCCGGCTCGGCCAGGAGCAGCCGGGCGATGAAGCGCGAGGTCGGCTCGAACAGGCGGTGGCCGCGGCGGTAGGCCTCGTGCTGGACCTCCAGGCGCAGGCCGCCGCCGGAAATGTTGCGCAGTTCGATGTCGGGCGTGTCGAACTTGGGGTCGTAGCGCAAAAGCGGCTCGCCCCAGGTGGCCGGATCGGCGAAGCGGCCCCGGTTGTTCTTGATGGTGGACTCGTGCCACAGTTCCAGTTCGAGAATGACGTTTTGCGGCGGCTCCACTCGCAAGAAACCGCGCTTTTGCTCCAGTTCCAGGCGGGCCGGCCAGTCCACGGTCATGTGGATGAAATTGTCGCCGGCCTTGCCGATGGCCAGGATGGGAGCCACGAAGTTGTAAAAGCTGTGCAGGTCACGGTGGGGGTCGATGCGCAGGCGGAAGTCGCAGGCCACGAGCTTGCCGATCCAGGTCGGGTTGGCCCGCACCAGCGAGGTCATTTCAAGTTCGATGCCGCGTCCCGGCGAGGCGGCGACGATGGCGGCGTCGGTCATGCGCGCGCCGGGGTCGTCGCGCACGAAGCTCACCCGCACCTTGCTGCGCTGGGTCAGGGCCGTTTCCACCAAAGCCCGGACCTCGGCCGGCTTGGTGATCCAGGTGGTGGGGCGCACGTCGGAAGGCCGGTACTTGGTCTTCACGAACGCGCCGACGCCGATGAGCGTGAAAAACGTCCCGAAAATCCCGGCCATGATGAGCAGGGCCTCGGGCGAGGCATGGCCGGTGTTGGTGGCGTCGAGCATCCGACCCCACCAACCGGGATCAAAGAGGCTCAAAAAAGCCGGGAGGTGGTCGAAACCCCTGAAATCCGCCATGAATCGGTCATAAGCCATCGTCAGGGCGGACACAAGGGGCTATGAGGCCTGTCTGGACAGCTTTTTGAGGTGTATTTCCAGGCAGGACACCGCTGCCGGGGTGACGCCCGAGATGCGCGAGGCCTGGCCCAGGCTGCGCGGAGCCACCCGGATGAGCTTTTCCACCACTTCCCGGGACAGCCCGGCTACGGCGGCGTAGTCGAGATCCTCCGGCAGCGCCACGCTCTCGTGGCGGCCGGCCCGGCCGGCCAGCTCCTCCTGGCGCTTCAAGTACCCGTCATATTTGACGCGGGTTTCGGCTTCCACGGCCGCCTCGGCCGGCAGTTGGGCCAGTTCGGGCCAGAAGGGGAAAAGATCGGGCAGGCTGACGGCCGGGCGGCGCAGGAGTTCGTCCAGGCGCAGGCTGCGCTCGGCCGGCTTGCCGCCAAGGGCTTCCCAGGCCGCGTCGTCGCAGTCTCCGGGCCGCACTCGGCGCTCGGTCAGACCGGCCATGGCCTGGGCGATGGCCGCTTCCTTGGCCTGGTGGCGAGCCCATTGGGCCTCGCCCACCAGGCCGATCTCCCGGCCAAGGGAGGTCAAGCGGGCGTCGGCGTTGCCTTCGCGCAAGAGCAGCCGGTGCTCGGCCCGGGAGGTGAACATGCGGTAGGGTTCGCTGGTGCCCTTGGTGACGAGGTCGTCGACCAGGACGGCCATGTAGGCCTGATCACGGCGCAGAAGAAACGGCGGACGGCCGGAGAGCGCCAGACAGGCGTTGAGCGAAGCCCACAGGCCCTGGGCGGCGGCCTCCTCGTAGCCGGAGGTGCCGTTGATCTGGCCGGCCAGATAGAGTCCCGGCAGCGCCTTGGTTTCCAGGGTCGGGGCCAGCTGGACCGGATCGGCGTAGTCGTATTCGATGGCGTAGCCCGGGCGCACGATGACCGCGTTTTCCAGGCCCGGGATGGTGGCGATCATGGCCTTCTGGGTTTCGATGGGCAGGCTGGTGGAGATGCCGTTGGGGTAGATCTCCGGGCTTTCCAGGCCTTCGGGCTCAAGGAACACGTGGTGGCGGTCGCGTTCGGGAAACCGGGCCACCTTGTCTTCCACCGAGGGGCAGTAGCGCGCGCCGGTCCCCTGGATGACGCCGGTGAAAAGGGGCGAACGCTCGAAACCGGCCCGGATGGCCTCGTGGGTGCGGGCGTTGGTGTGGGTGAGATAGCAGGGAACCTGGGGCAGGACCGGCCCGGGGCCGTGGAAGCTGAACCCCGGCGGCGGCGTGTCGCCAGGCTGGGGCACGGTCACGGAAAAGTCGATGCTCTTGGCCAAAAGGCGCGGGGTGGTGCCGGTCTTGAGGCGGCCAAGGGTCAGGCCATGGCGGCGCAGGCTGGCGGGCAAGCCGTCGGAAGGCGGATCGCCCAGGCGGCCGCCGCGCAGCTGGGTCAGGCCGATGTGGATAAGCCCGCCCAGAAACGTGCCAGTGGTGACGATGACGGCCCGGGCGGCAAACGTCTCGCCCGAGGCGACGCGCACCCCGCTGACGTGCCCGGACTCGGCCAGGATGTCCTCGGCGCTGTCCTGGCGCACGGTGAGGTTTGCCTGGGCGAACACGTCGCGCTTTACCACCCGCATATATTCGTCGCGGTCGACCTGGGCCCGGGTGGCGCGCACGGCCGGGCCTTTGCTGGTGTTGAGCGTGCGGAACTGGATGCCGGCGGCGTCGGCCCACAGGCCCATCATGCCGCCCAGGGCGTCGATCTCGCGGACCATGTGGCCCTTGGCCAGGCCGCCGATGGCCGGATTGCAGGACAGATGGCCGATGCGGTCCACGTTTTGGGTGAGCAGCAGGGTCTTATGGCCGAGCCTGGCGGCGGCCATGGCCGCCTCGCAGCCGGCGTGTCCGGCCCCGATCACGATGATGTCGAACGTCATGGAAGTCACGCGCCTCCGGCGTAGGGAAAGGGAAAGAGAAAGAGAATGTCGGGGCGCTGCCCCGACGCCCCGCC
>ALAO01000235.1 GCA_000307955.1 Solidesulfovibrio magneticus str. Maddingley MBC34
GCCGCCGGAGGCATCCCCCTCCCCTTGCGCCTCTCCCCGCCCCCGGCATTTGCCTTGGCGGCGGATTCGCGGTAAGGGCCGCACGCCGGGCTTTGTCCCGAAACCATCACCATCAAGGAGCACATCCATGGAACGCACGCTTTCCATCATCAAACCCGACGCCGTTGAACGCAACCTGTCCGGAGCCATCCTCAAAATGATCCAGGATTCCGGCCTCAAGGTCGTGGCCATGAAGATGATCCAGCTGTCCACCGCCGAGGCCGAGGGCTTTTACGCCGTGCACAAGGAGCGTCCGTTCTTCCGCAGCCTGGTCGATTTCATGACCTCCGGCCCGGTGGTCGTGTCCATCCTGGAAGGCGACGACGCCATCGCCAAGTACCGCAAGCTCATGGGCGCCACCAACCCGGCCAACGCCGAGGAAGGCACCATCCGCAAGTGCTACGCCCTGGACATCGAGAAGAACTCGGTCCACGGCTCCGACGCTCCGGAGACGGCCGCCGTCGAGACCGGCTACTTCTTCAGCGCCCTGGAAATGGTGGGCTAAGGCCATGGCCGCCGTCATCGGATTTCTCGGCGCGGGCAACATGGGCGCGGCCATCATCAAGGGTCTCGCCGCCGTTCCCGACGTCTCGGCCCTGGCCTACGACGTGGACGCCGCCAAGGTGGCGGCCCTGGCCGCCGACAAGCTGGCCAAGCCGGCCGCGACTCCCGAGGATCTGGCGGCCGGCAGCGATTATCTGATCCTTTGCGTCAAGCCGCAGTATCTGGCTTCGGCCATGGCCGAGCTGGCCCCGGCCCTTGGCCCGGAAACGGTGCTCGTGTCCATCGTGGCCGGCGTCACCGTGGAGAAGCTGCGGGAACTCTCGGCCGGCAAGTGTCCGGTGGTGCGGGTGATGCCCAACACCCCGGCCCTGGTCGGCGCGGGCCAGTTCGCCCTGTGCCTGGACGATCCGGCCCTGGACGCCGAACGCAAGGCCTTTGTCGAGACGCTGTTTGCCGCCCTAGGACGCACGTATGTGCTGGAAGAGAAGTTCTTCGACGCTTTCACGGGCCTTGCCGGCTCGGGTCCGGCCTACGTGCTCCACTTCATGGAGGCCCTGATCGAATCCGGCGTGCTCATGGGCTTCCCCCGCGACAAGGCGACCGACATCGTCATCGGCCTTTTCGCCGGCACGTCCAAGCTGGCGGCGGAGACGAACATCCATCCGAGCATCCTGCGCGAGATGGTGACCTCGCCGGCCGGCACCACCATCGAGGCGCTGATGCACCTGGACCGCCAGGCCGTGCGGGCGGCCATCATCGACGCCGCCGTGGCCTCCCGGGACCGTTCCAAGGCTCTGGGCGCGTAAAACGACGCTCAAATTGACGCACAAACGTCACAAAGCCCCCGCCGGACAAGTCCGACGGGGGCTTTGTTTTGCGTAATGCAATAATACTTTAGGCGGGCCGTACCACGTTAGCGGCCTTGGGGCCACGTTCGCCCTGAAGAATCTCGAACGTTACTTGCTCACCCTCCCGGAGCGTGCGAAAGCCATCGCCTTCAATGGAAGAGTAATGGACAAAGACGTCGTCTTCGCCATCGCGCATGATGAATCCATAGCCCTTCTTGTCACTGAACCACTTGACGGTACCTTCAAAAGCCATGAGTCTGCCCTCCTGAAAAAATCGTACTTTATCACTTACCACCGGGAACTGAATCCCGTCAACAAAAAATCATTTTTTAGTATTGCTAACAATATTGCAGACTGGAAAAATAAAGGTCAGACATTTTACCTCAACGCCAGCCGCACGCAACAGACCATGTTCTTATGTCAAATAAAGCAATAGTTCCCAGTGCAACGGTACACCCTGCAAACAATACCATGGCGCTCAGCAATTCATACCGCGCCGCATCCCAGGGACAGTCAGGCGGCCCCAACCGGGGCTTTTCGACCAGCGCGCCATGGTAGCGCGTCGGGCCGCCCATGCTGCCCCCGCAGAGCCAAGCCGCGGCGGCCATGGGCCAGCCGGCGTTGGGGCTGGCGCTTTTGGCCGCGTCCCGGGCGATGTCGCCCAGGCGAACGCCACGTCCCGCGCCCATAAGCCGCGCCGCCAGCCACAGGGCGGCCACGGTCAGCCTCGCCGGCAGCCAAGCCAGGACGTCGTCGGCCCGGGCCCCAAACCAGCCGAGCCGCTCGTGGCGCGGGGTGCGGTAGCCCCACATGGAGTCGGCCGTGGACACGGCCTTGTAGGCCCACAGTCCGGCCGGGCCGGTCACGGCCAGCCAGAAAAACGGGGCCACGAAGCCGTCGTTGGCGTTCTCCGCCACGGACTCGGCCAAGGCCCGCCACAGTTCCGGGGCATCCAGGCCGGCCACGTCGCGGCTGACCAGCCCGCCCACGACCGCCCGGGCCGCTTCGAAATCACCGGTAATCAAAAAACGTGCCGCCCGTCGTCCTTCGGCCAAAAGACTGCCCAGGGCCAATCCGGCATAGGCGAAATAGACGACCAGGAGCGTGCCCACGGCGGGAAGCGCGCAGGCCGCCGCCACGGTCAAGGCGCTGCCGCCGGCCACAACCGCCACGGAGAACGCGCCGAAAAGCCGGCCGCGCCGGCCCAGACGGTCGGCCAGGGCGTCCAGGCGGGCATAGCACCAGCCGATGGCCCGCACCGGATGGGGCAGATGACGAGGATCGCCGAATAGCAAGTCCAGGCCGGCGGCAACGGCCAAAAGCAAGGCGTGGTGCATGGTTGTTCCAAAGGCTCAGGGTGGAAGGCTCGACAACGAGTCCATTTGCAATTGATTTTTGGGCTTATTGTTCCAGACAAAATGGAACCAGCCGGATCAATGCGGCGCGTCTGCAAGGGGCCTTATAAGCCCTCGCGGCCGGGGAAACAACGGCCGGCGACCGCGCCGGGCCCGGCCAAAACGCTTGATGACGGAGGAGAAATATGTCGGCATGTCGTGAAAACAGCGGTGAGCCGAGAAGTCCTAGGCGGAGCCGGCGCTCGCCCCGGATGGGCGCACAAGCTCATGGCCATGCCCGGCGAGAGCCGCCGTGGTACGGCTTCGTGTCGCGCCCACGTAAAACACATAGATCACGCCACAGACAGCAGACTAAAACCTTTGGTTTTGCTGAAAAATACGGTCGTATTTTTTAAGGGACGCGACATTAGCCGTCGATGACCGGCGGGCGGCGCAGCTTCTTGGCGTAGCGGTCGAGTTCGCTGAGCACGCAGCCGCAGTACCACTGGCGGTAGATGCCCCACTCCTTGGACAGGGCCACGCCCTCGTCCCAGTGGGCGCGGTAATCGGCGTAATGAAAGGCCACGCCGGCCGTCTCGCCGGCCGCCCGGCCCAGGGCGGCGATGGCCGCGTGGTCTTGGTAGCGGCTATACAACAGCGAACTCGTGAAGGCCTCGCAGCCCTGCTCCCGAGCCACCACGGCCGCCCGGGTCAGGCGTTCGTCCCAGCACGGGCGGCAGCGCCCGGCCGGATCGGCCAGGGAGCGGCGCATATGGGGCAGGGGGTCGTAGGCGTCGACAAGCAAGGAAACGCCGAACCGGACCGCGACCTGGGCGGCCCCGTCGCGGCGGCGCAGCCATTCGGAAGCCGGCTGGATGTTGTCGTTGGCAAAAAGCCCGACAACCTCCAGGCCGGCCTCGGTCAGGCGCTTAAGCGGCGCGATGGCGCACGGGCCGCAGCAGATATGGAGCAGGACCCGGCCGGCCATGGCGTCACAGGGCGTTTATGACGATCTTTTTCTTGAATTCCTCTTCCATGGCCGAAAGCCGGGCGCGCTTGTGGTTGAGGAGATACCGGGCCAGTTCCTCGGAGACCTTGGCCGTCACTGACTCCTGCCCCGAATCCTTGCGCATCTGGCGGTAGATGTCCTTGAGCACCGTCAGCGCCTGCCACTCGTGGTTGCGCCGCTGGCCCGAGCCGTTGCAGCAGGGGCAGGGCTCGGAGGTGATGGACAGGGCCGAGGAACCCAGGCGCTGGCGCACGATTTCGAGAAGGCCAAAGCGCGAGATGCGGCCGACGTCGGTGCGGGCCCGGTCGTTTTTAAAGGCGGCGCGCAAGGTCTTTTCCACCTCGGCCACGTGCTTTCGGTCCTTCATCTCGATGAAATCAATGACCACCTGGCCGCCGATGTCGCGCAGCCGCAGCTGGCGCGCCACTTCCTCGGAAGCCTCGATGTTGGTCTTCAGCGCCATCTCGCGGAAATTCGATTCGCCGCCGATCTTGCCGGAGTTGATGTCCACGGCAGTGAGCGCCTCGGCGTGGTCAAAGACCAGCACGCCACCGCTGGGCAAGGTGACCTCGCGGCCGTAGAGTTGCTCAATCTGCTTGCGCAGATTGAAGCGGTCCCACAAGGGCACGTCCACGTCTGGATGCTGTTTGACGATGCCCGGGCGGCGCGGATAGACCAGGGTAGCCATTTCCGAGACGCGCTTGGCCGTCTCGGGCTCGTCCACCCAGATTTCGCCCACGTCGTCGGTCAGGTAATCGCGCACGGCCCGAGAGGACAGGTCGAGTTCCTGATAAATCAGGCTTGGCGTCTCGGCCGTGGTGCCGCGCTGGCGCACTTCCTTCCACAGGCGCTTCAAATACGAGAGATCGCGCTCAAGCGAGGTCTTGGACTGGGAAAGGGCGGCGGTGCGGACAATAAGACCCAGGCCCTCGTCGAGCTTGAGGCCGGAGATGACTTCCTTGAGGCGCTTACGCTCGGCCTCGTCCTCGATCTTGCGCGACACGCCCCGCTGCTCGCGGCCCGGCGTCAGCACGAAATAGCGGCCCGGCAGGGACAGATAGGTGGTGAGGAAGGCGCCCTTGTGGCCCGTGGGTTCCTTGACCACCTGAACGAGGAGCTCCTGATTCTTCTTGAGCGCCTTCTGGATGGGCGGATACTTGGGGCGGCGGTCGCCGCCGGCCTGGACGATCTGATAGTACTCGGGGTGAACTTCGTCGATCTGCAAAAAGCCGTTGCGCTCGGCCCCGTAATTGATGAACGCGGCCTGCAGGGCGGGATCGATGTTGTGGATCTTGCCTTTGTAGATGTGGCCCCGCGTCTTGGCCTGGTGCACCATCTCGACGTAATATTCCAGCAGCTGGCCGTCCTCGGCCACGGCCACCTCGACCTGTTCGCCGGGCAACACGCTGATGAACATTTTCTGCTTGCGTTTCTTCCCTCTGCTCATTTCCATGAAACTCCCTGCCTGGGCAGGCTTGCCCAGGCAAAATTTTGTTTATCCGGCCAGGCCGGAATAGAAAACCGCGTCGCCTTCGCGCCGCTCGCGCACGGCCTTGGCTCGGACCAGGGCGGCCAGGGCCAGCCGGACCTGGGCGGCGGGCACGCCGAGCCCAGCGGCCAGGCCGGCCTCGGTCTGGGGCCGTCTGTCCACCGAGGCGGCGATGCGCCCGGCCAGGGCTTCGAGGGCCGGCCCGGCCAGGGCGGCGGGGCCATGGCCCTCGGCCCGGCGCGGCGCGCCGGCATCCTGGACTGCGCCGCCAAGGGCGCTCCGAAACCGGGCCAGAGCCTCGGCCGAAGCGGCCTGGCAACCCGGATGGGCTCCGGGGCGCGACAGGGTGACGACATCCACCCGGTTTGGCGCGAGTTCCCGGCAAAAGCCCTGTAAAAGATCGCCATTTTCGGCCGAGTCGTTTATCCCGGCCAAAAGCAGCACTTCGAGAAAGATCTTGCCGTCGTAGGCGGCCCGGAAATCGAGCAGGCCCTGACGGATGGCCGTAAGGCCCACGGCGGCGTGGGGACGGTTCAGGCGATGGTACTCGGCCGGGACCAACGTGTCCATGGACGGCAACACGATATCGGCCTGGGCGAGCTCAAGGCGCACGCCCGGATCGGCCATCAGACTCGAATTGGTGAGCACGGCCACGGGCAGGTCGGGAAAGAGTTCCTTGGCCCCGACGATGACGGCCCCGAGTTCGCTATTGAGACACGGTTCGCCAAGCCCGCCCAGGGTCACGACGTCGGGCGGAGCATGGCCGGCCGCTTTCCAGGCGGCCAGTTCGTCCAGCAGCCGTCGGGCCGGAACATAGGGCTTGCGCGCGGTGGTCAGGGCCTCGGTGACGCCGGCCTCGCAGTACAGGCAATCAAACGAACAAATGCGCGAGCCAAGCAGGTCCAGACCCAGCGAAACGCCGAGCCTCCCCGAGCCGACCGGGCCGAAAACATGCCGTAAAGGTTCCGTGGCGCGCTCCTTTTTGCCGTCTTGCGCACTTGACAGGCGCGCCCCGCCATGGTCAAGGGCCTCGACCCAATACATCCATCCGGGGGACGCGTGAAACAGGGCGATTTGATACTTCTGGTCTCTCCCAAGGGCAAGCGATATCTGCGGCGTTTCGACCAGGACATGGTGCTGCACACCCAGGAAGGCATGATCCGGTTCAGCGAAGTGGCCCGAGCCGGCAGCGGCGGCGCGGTGGCCACCCACCTGGGCCACGTCTTCCGCATCCTGCGGCCTACCACCCACGATCTCATCAAGGGCGTCAAGCGCTCCACCCAGATCATGTATCCCAAGGAAATCGGCTACGTGATCTTAAAGCTCGGCATCGGCCCGGGCATTCGCGTTGTGGAGTCGGGCAGCGGTTCGGGCGGCCTCACCACGGCCCTGGCCTGGCATGTGGGCGACACGGGCCGGGTCTACACCTTTGAAAAGCGCCCCGAATTCTATGCCCTCTCCGGCGAGAACCTCGACGCCGTGGGCCTTTCCCACCGCGTCTCACGCCACAACCACGACATCGCCGAAGGATTCTACCCCGATTCCGTGATCAAGGGCGATCCGGCAAGCGACCCCACCGACGCCGACGCGCTGTTTCTCGACGTGCGCACGCCCTGGGACTACCTGCCCCAGGCCGCGGCCGTCGTGCGCCCGGGCGCGCCGGTGGGCTTCCTCCTGCCCACCACCAACCAGATCAGCGAACTGCTCTGGGCCCTGGAAAGTTCGCCCTTCGAGGACGTGGAAGTGCTCGAAATCCTGGTGCGTCGCTACAAGCCCGTGCCAGAGCGCCTGCGCCCCGAGGACCGCATGGTGGCCCACACCGGCTTTCTGGTCTTCGCCCGCCACGGGGGCCGCGAAGTCTGTCCGCCCCTGCCGCCGGCCGACTTCCCCGATTCCATGGACGTCGGCCCGTCCGGTTTTCCTGACGAAAGCGACTAAGCAAGCCACATTTTCGACGCGGCCGATTGACCGAATCGGGGGAAGCAGCTAAGACTTCTATCATGGCAAAAGATGTACCAAGCGCCGAAGCCCCCCGTTCGCTCAAGCGGCTGCTTGATCCCTTAACCGGGCTTCTTGGCGTTCCGGTGGCCGTCAACACCAATCCCGGAGCGCCCGTCTGGCCCGATCCCGGGGCCGAAGCCCATGCCATCCTGCACCGGGAATTCGCCGAGCGCGGTCCATGTCCCTGGTTGCCCCCAGGCCTGCCCTTGGCCGATGCCGACGCGCCAAAATCCGTCTGTCCCCTGGGGCTGTCCGCGGAGCGTTTCCCCCTGGTCCTGCGCGACGGCCGGCCGGGCGAACTGGTCGTGGGACCGTATTTCACCAATCCCGCCGACCGTCAGGCGCTTTTCGGCCGCAGCCGGGCCGCCGACGCCGCCCTGCACGTCCTGCCCTGCCTGCTGCCCCAACGACGTGGCTTGATTGAGCATTTCTACCGTGAATTCAGTGCGTTCGCCGGCTCGGCCGCCCGGGCCGGGGCAGCCAAGGAACAGTTCCTGGCCAACATGAGCCATGAACTGCGCACGCCCTTAAATGGCATCATGGGCATGTTGAGCCTGCTTTTGCAAAGCGAAGGGGACGGCCGACGCCGCCAGTTCCTGGAACTGGCCATGAACGCCTCCAACCAGCTCCTGGGCGTCATAAACGCCCTGCTCGACTTAAACGGCATCGCCTCGGGCCGGCTGGTGCTGGCCGAGGAGCTCTTCGAGCCTCGCCGGATGCTGGCCGAGCTTTTCGACATCTGCGCCGAGGACGCGGCCTCGCGGGGCCTGGGCTTCCAGGCCGCCGTCGCCGACGACGTGCCGGCCTTGCTCGTGGGCGATCCCCAGCGGCTGCGTCAGGTGCTGCTTAATCTTATCCACAATGCCCTGAAATACACCGAACACGGCGGCTTGGACGTGGCCGTGACCATGGCCCCGACCCAAAGCGCCCGTTCCGACGCCGCCAAACTGCTTTTTTCCGTGCGCGACACCGGCATCGGCATCGCCCCGGACCGCCAGGAAGCCATCTTCGACCATTTCGCCATCGGCGAGCCCTTTCTCGGCAAACGCTACGCCCAGGCCGGCCTGGGCCTTGGCATCGCCCGGGACATCGTGGAAAAAATGGGCGGCCGGCTGCGGGTGGAAAGCGAACTTGGCCGGGGAAGCACCTTTACCTTCACCGCCGAACTGCGCCGGCCCTGCATCGAAAGCCCGATCCCATCCGCGCATGAGGCCAGCCAGCCCACCGGCGGCGGCGCAGTCATCGTCCACGCCGAGGACGACCCCGTGGCCCAGCTCCTGGTGCGCCGCATCCTGGAAGACCGGGGCTACGTGCCCATTGCCGTGGATTCCTGCGAGGGTCTGTTCGACATCCTGGGCAGCCGGCCCGTGGACATGGTGCTCATGGACGTCACCATGCCGGGCCTGTGCGGCCTGGAATCCACCCGCCGCATCCGCCGAGGCGAATCCGGGGCCGCCGCCGACATACCCATCGTGGGCCTGTCCGGTTCAGCCACGTCCGAGGACCGCCGCCAGGGGCTTTTAGCCGGCATGACCGACTACATCGCCAAGCCCGTCACCCGGTTCGAGCTGCTGGCCGTGGTCCAGCGGGCCCTGGCCGGAAGACCTTTCCGGGCCGCTTGATTTTTCCAAAAGACCGGTCTAAAGAACTTCTCTTTTTCCCATCACGGGATTTCGCGCCAAAGGAGACCCGGCATGACGCGCAAGGATCGCACAGAAGGCATCTATTCCCGCCGGGAAGTGCTCGACGAATCGGAACGCCGCCAATATTACCAGATCCAAATCAAGGATCTGCTCTCTTATGCTTACCGCTACTCCGAAGACGTCAAGAAGCGCTTCGACCGTGCCCAGTTCCAGGCCTCGAAGTTCAAGACCCTCACCGACCTCAAGCACATCCCCATCCTGAAGAAGAAGGAACTCATCTTCTTGCAGTCCATGGGACCGAGGCTCGGCGGGCTTTTGACCAAGGACATGGGCGAGCTGCGGCGTATTTTCCTGTCCCCCGGACCGATCTTCGACCCCGAGGACCGCGAGGACGATTACTGGGGCTGGACCGAAGGCTTCTACGCCTGCGGCTTCCGCTCCGGCGACCTGGTCCAGGTAACCTTCAATTACCATCTCACCCCGGCCGGCCTCATGTTCGAGGAGCCGCTCAAAAACCTCGGCTGCGCCGTGGTTCCCGCCGGCCCGGGCAACTCCGCCACCCAGCTGGAGATCATGCAGAAGCTGCGGGCCACCGGCTATGTCGGCACCCCGAGCTACCTCATGCACCTGGCCCAGAAGGGCGAGGAGATGGGGCTTAACCTGCGCAAGGACCTCTACATGGAGGTGGCCTTCGTCACCGGCGAAAAATTCTCCGAGAAGCTGCGCGCCAATCTGGAGAAGAAGTTCGACATCATCATGCGCCAGGGCTACGGTACCGCCGACGTGGGCTGCATCGGCTACGAATGCTTCCACAAAACCGGCCTGCACATCGCCAACCGCGCCTTTGTCGAAATCTGCCATCCCGACACCGGCATCCCGCTCAAGGATGGCGAGGTCGGCGAAATCGTGGTCACGGCCTTCAACAAGACCTACCCGCTGATCCGCCTGGCCACCGGCGACCTGTCCTACATCGAGCGCGCCCCGTGTCCCTGCGGACGCACCTCGCCGCGCCTGGGCTCCATCGTCGGCCGCGTGGACACCACCGCCCGCATCAAGGGCATGTTCGTCTACCCGCACCAGGTCGAGCAGGTCATCACCCGCTTCGAGGAGATCAAGCGCTGGCAGATCGAGGTCACCAACCCCGGCGGCATCGACGAGATGACCCTGGTCATCGAGGCCTCCAACTTCAAGCGCGAGGAAGATCTGCTCCACAAGTTCCGGGAGAAGATCAAGCTGCGCCCGGCCCTTACCGTGGTCGCCCCGGGCACCCTGCCGCCCCAGATCCGGCCCATCGAAGACAAGCGCAAGTGGGATTAGGCGCGTCCATTCGTCGCCCGGCATAACTATGCCAGTCCAACTTCCGTTCGAGCCTACGGCCCCCAGGGGCGCGGGAACCTCCCGCGCCCTGGGGGCTTTTTTCCTGGCCGGCCTGCTGGGCCTGGCCGTGCTCGGCGCGGGCTGCGTCAGGCGCGCCCCAGGCCTGCCCTCGGTCGCCCCCGAGAGTCTGGTCGATGCCACGGGCGCGTCCCTGGCCCCGGCCGTCTTCGCCGCCGATGTGGCCGGAGCCGACTACCTGCTGCTTGGCGAGGAACATCCCAACCCCTGCGACCATCAGGCCCAGGCCGCCGTCATCCGCCGGCTGGCCAAGGCCGGCGTTCTCCCGGCCATCGGCCTGGAAATGGTCCCGGCCGACTATCAGGGCGTGCTTGACGCCTTCAACGCCGGCACGCTCCCCCTGGCCGAACTGCCGACCAAGCTCGACTGGAAAACCACCTGGGGCTTTGATTTCGAACTCTACGCCCCGATTTTCGAGGCCGCCCGGGAGTACAAGCTGCCGGTCTACGCCCTAAACGCCCCCAAGGGCCTGGCCCGCAAGGTCGGCCGCCAGGGCCTGGACGCCCTGACCCCGGTCGAACGCGCCAGCCTCCCCGGGGCCATCCTGCCGCCGGCCCCGGCCCAGGTGGAAGAGCTGCGCGAGCTTTTCGCCCAGCACGGCGCCATGCGCAAGGCCGCGCCCCAGGAAACCGCCAAGCCCGAAAGCCCACCCAAGGCCGCCGTCGCGCCTCAGGCCCAGGCCGCGCCGGAAGACGTCGCCGCGCCGCCGACCGCCAAAAACGCCGCCGTGCCCCGCGCCAAGGCCTCCGCCAAGCCGACCGCCCCAAACGCCCCGCCGGCCCGCGACCCCTTTGAAAATTTCGTCACCGTGCAGTCCCTGTGGGACACCCAGATGGCCGCCAGGGCGCTTTACGCCCGGGCCGTGTCCGACCGGCCCGTGGCCGTGGTCGCCGGAGCCGGACATGTGGCGGGCGGCTGGGGCATCGCCCGCCGGCTGGCCGTTCTTGATCCTTCGGCCAAGGTCGTCCTGGTCGTGCCCTGGCGCGGCGGCGAGGCCCCGGACGCCGAGGCCGCGCCCTACTTCTTCGCCTGCCCGGCCGCCCAGAAAAGCCGGCTCGGCATGACCCTGACCCAGGACCAGCCCACGCCCGGCCAGCCCGCCGCCCGGCCGCTCGTCACCGCCGTCGCGCCCGGCTCTCCGGCCGCCAAGGCGGGGCTCCTGCCCGGCGACGCCGTCATCGCCGCCGGCGACCACCCGGCCGACAACCTGTCCGTGCTCCACAAGGCCGCCATCGAGGCCGTAAAAAACGGCAAGGCGCTTACGCTTACCGTCTCCCGGGCCGGGGAAACCCTGGCCATCGACATCCCCATCGCCCTGCCGGCCGCCAAGTAGCGCCATGTCGCCGTCGTGCCGCCGCATAACTGCTGGGCCTGCACGGCAGGTTCCCCGAAAAACCGTTTGTCGCGCCGCCCAGGCGGCGGCCTGACCCGCCTATAGGCCTATCCGCCATGCCCGAACTTCCCGAAGTCGAAACCATCGCCCGAGCCCTGGCCCCGGGCCTCGTCGGCCGCGTCATCACCGGCGTCGACGTCCCAGACGCCAAGGTGCTGGCCGGCCCCAAGCGCCGGGCCGAGTTCGCGGCCATGGCCGTGGGCCGGACCATCGAAGCCGTCGGCCGCCGGGCCAAGCTGCTACTGGTCAACCTCGGCCCGCGCCCCCAGGTGCCGGGCGACGGCCCGGCCGTCCTGGCCTTCCATCTCAAGATGACCGGCCGCTTCCACATCGCGCCGCCGGATGCTCCCGATCCCGACCGCGCCCGCCTGCTGACCCGACTCTCCGACGGCAACACCCTGGTGTTCGCCGACCTGCGCCGTTTCGGCACGGCTCGGGCGCTCACTCCCGAAGCGCTGGACGCCTGGGATTTCTATGCCTCGCTGGGTCCCGAACCCTGGGACATGACCCCTGACGCCTTCGAGGAAGCGCTTGCCCGCAAATCCACCCGCATCAAGGCGGCGCTGCTCGATCAGACCGTCATCGCCGGCATCGGCAACATCTACGCCGACGAATCGCTCTTCGCCGCCCGCATCCGGCCCGACACGCCAGCCAAGGCCCTGACCCCAAGCCAACGCCGCCGGCTCCTTGAGGCCGTCCAGGCCGTCATCGCCCAGGCCATCGCCGCCGGCGGCAGCACCATCCGCGACTACCGCACCCCGGACGGCGTGGAAGGCGGCTTCCAGAACCATTTCCAGGTTTACGGCAAATCCGGCGACCCCTGCCCGGCCTGCGCCGCGCCGCTGACCCACGCCAAAATCGCCGGCCGCACGTCCACCTATTGCAGAAAGTGTCAGAAGTAACTAAAATAAAGAAAGCTTCTTCAAACGACTACCGCGAACAAAAATTCAAAACTAGGTTTATCAACCACATGAACAAAGAACTACAGGATTTTATAGACAAATGCAATATAGTTTTCAAAGACTGTATTACCTTCTATAATGAGACAGTGAATCTACAAATAAACGCCGAACATCCCATCACCATATCATCGCCATACCAAGAAATTGCTACGAGCATTGACAATTTAAAAAAGCTTTCTGACACTCACGAGACCGCTCTCTATAACGACAACCATTACGAAACACTGATTGCATCAGCCCACAGATTCTACCCTTTTATGACTCATCAAGACATAAACATACACGACTCCAATAAAAATATTTGTTACACAATATCGAAACCAACAAATGCATATATAATTCATTTTATTAACAAAATTTACGATGCCACTGTTAACACTGACACAATGATTTCCACAATGTCATTTTTTTTCAATCAATCGCATAGACATGTGAATTTTTTTGATGGAGTCATTGAATACATTCCATTTTTCAAGACATTAAAAATTTCGAGCCCTAACAAATTAAAACTCCACAATTTTACCACACTTTCTAATTCATTTCGCTTCAACCTGAGTTTCAAAAAAAATGCCGTCCTAATCGAGGAAAAATCATACGATAGATTTATATTTAAAACCAATAATACCTCATTTACCAATCAAGAAACATACGAAATAGACCCACCCAGAAGAGAATACAACGAAGACCTCATTCACCAATATCACCTTGCAAAATCCGCAGAAAGTAGCCAGCTACAATTTCTATCGTACTACCACATAATTGAGTATTTTTTTGAATCTATATACACCAGCGATCTCATAGAAAACATAAGAGAAAAAATAACCTCTCCAAGCTTTTCATACAATGACAACAAAGATATAAAAAACTTGATTAGTTTGATAAAAAACAAACTACCAAACAGGCAAGACGCCATCAACATAAACGAACTAGAAGCTCTTAAATTATGTATTCGCAAATATGTCGATTTGACAACGCTTTGTAACACATTATCCAACGCTAATAAATCACTAATAGAGTACTACACAACAACGAAAGTAAACTTTTGCGGAGGCTCAACAATTAATTTCAACAAAAACGACGAGCAAAGCACTATTTCTCACATAGCAAAGCGCATATACTCCACAAGAAATTCAATCGTTCATAACAAAGACAATGGACAAGGCACGTTCACTCCTTTTATAGACGAGACAATTTTGGCAAAAGAAATCCCATTAATACAAAACATATCAGAACAAATAATTTTTAAGACATCATCACCGTTATCCTTGTGAATATTTCACCCAACAAACCAATTCCGCACACAAGAACAACAATGCCTACACTCACAACCCTTTTCTATTAAATACCTATGTCGCAACACGTCAGACAGATTGCCAAGGACGCTTCCATTGTCGGGGGCGCGACCTTGTTGTCGCGCATCCTCGGGTTTTTCCGGGATATGATCCTGGCCTACGTGCTGGGGGCCGGCATTGCCGCCGACGCCTTTTACGTGGCCTATCGCCTGCCCAACATGATGCGCCGGCTTTTCGCCGAAGGCTCCATGACCATGGCCTTTGTGCCGGTCTTTCAGAAGCTGCGCGAAGAGGTCGGCGACGAGAAGGCCTTTGCCATGCCGCGCTCGGCCATGGTCTGGCTGCTCATCATTCTGGGCATTTTGACCACCCTGGCCATCGTCTTTGCCCGGCCGCTCACCAAGCTCATTACTCCGGGCTTTGCCGACGATCCGGCGCTGTTCGATCTGACCGTGGATCTGACACGCATCGTCTTTCCCTACATCATCGAGATTTCCGCCGTGGCCCTGTGCATGGGCGTGCTCAATTCCTTCGGCCATTTTCTGGCTCCGGCCCTGGCCACCTCCGAACTCAACACCATCATCATCCTCGGCGCGGGCGTGGCTTGGCTGTTCGGCTTCGATCCGGCCTACACCCTGGCCTGGAGCGTGGTCATCGGCGGCATCGGACAGGTCTACATGCAGATGCCGCAACTCAAAAAGTTCGGCTTTACCTGGCGCGGCCCGTGGTCGCTTCGCGACAAGGGCGTGCTGCGCATGGGCCTGCTCATGCTGCCAACGGCCTTTGGCGCGGCGGTCTACCAGCTCAACATCGTCCTTGGGACGCTGCTCGCCTCCTACCTGCCCACAGGCTCCATCTCGTACCTCTACTATGCCGACCGGCTGGTGCAGTTCCCGCTGGGCGTCTTCGGCGTGGCCGTGGGCACCGTCGCCCTGCCCGGGCTGGCCAAGCTGGCTTCGGCCGGCAAGACCGAGGAATTCGTCGATACCCTAAACGCCTCGCTGCGCTTGACCCTTTTCATCTGCCTGCCGGCCGCCGCCGGACTTATCGCCCTGGCAGATCCCATGGTGCGGGTGCTTTTCGGGCGCGGAGCCTTTGGCGAACCGGCCATCGCCGCCACCGCCGGGGCGCTGGTGGCCTACGGCGTGGGCCTGCCGGCCTTTGCCTGCGTGCGGCCGCTCTACTCCGCCTATTTCGCCCTGGCCGACACCCGCACCCCGGCCATCGTGGCCGCAGTGTGCCTGGTGGTCTACGTCATCGCCGGCTTGGCGCTCATGGGCCCCACCGGCCACGTCGGTCTGGCCCTGGCCACCTCCATCTCGTCCTGGGTCAACATCGCCGCCCTGGGCCTGGTCCTGCGCAAAAAACTCGGCCCCGGCTGGTTCCGGCCGGGCCGCACCACCGTCATCGGCACGATCCTGAGCCTGGGCGTCGGCTTCGGCGCCCACGCCACGGCCGACCGGCCCTACCTGTCGCTCCTGCTTATCGTGCTGTGGGCCGTGGCCTACATGGGCGTCGCCTCGCTGCTGCGCGTCGAGGAAGCCCGGATGCTCACCGATTTTGTGCGTAGGAAGATGCAGAAAAGATAAGAGGAAGATGCCTCCGGCGGCCGGGGG
>ALAO01000236.1 GCA_000307955.1 Solidesulfovibrio magneticus str. Maddingley MBC34
GGAGGAAACCCCTTTTTTCAAAAAGGGGTTTCCTCCCCCGGGCGCGCCGCGCGCCATCTCCACCATCGCCCTGGTCGGGGCAAGGGGCGGCATGGGCCAGCTTGTCGCGGCCAAATGCCGGGCGGCGGGCGTTGCTGTTCGGGAGTTGGACCGGCCGCTGACCGATGACGGCATCGCGGCGGCCCTGGCCGGGGCGGACATGGCGCTGGTTTCGGTGCCGGTCTACGCCACGGCCGAGGTGACGGCCAAGCTCGCCCCGCATCTGGCCGCGCATCAAATTTTGGCCGACGTCGGCTCGGTCAAGACGCTGCCCATCGCCGCCATGGTCGAGGGCTACGCCGGCCCGGTGGTGGGCACGCATCCGCTTTTTGGCCCGGCTCCGGCCCAGGATGACGGGCTGCGCGTGGCGGTCATGGACGGCCGGCCCGGGCAGGACGTCTGGGCGACGGAGCTGGTGGCCGACTGGTGCCGCCGCATCGGCTTTGCCCCTTTCCCGTCCACGGCCGAGGAGCACGACAAGGCGGCGGCCTATGTCCAGGGCCTCAATTTCGTCACCACCGTGGCCTATCTTGCCGCCCAGGCGGCCGGCGGCGAGGTGCGCAAGTATTTGACGCCCTCCTTCGAGCGGCGGCTCGTGGCGGCGGAAAAGCTCATCACCAAGGACGCGGCGCTTTTCACGGCGCTTTTTGAAGCCAATCCGCACAGCCATGAGGCCGTGCGAAACTACCGGAATTTCCTCAATATCGCCGCTGGCGGCGACATCGACCTGCTGGTGCGCCGGGCCGAGGCTTGGTGGACCGAGAAGACGGAAAAAAAGGACAACCCATGAGTGCGATCAAGCTCCGCCAGGAAGGGACGTGGCTGCCGGCCGACGTCCAGACGCCCATCAGCCTGTTCCTCGGGCTTGTGGGCGAACGGCCCGGAATCCTTCTCGAAAGCGCCGAAGTCGACGGCCGCCTGGGCCGTTACAGCCTCATCGCCTGGGATTTCCGCCTGCGCATCCGTTTGAAGGAAGGCAAGCTCGACGTCAGCGCCCGGGACCAGCGCCTGGCCGGCCTGGAAAAGCATTCCGGCCGGGGCATGATGGAGGGGCTTCGGGCCGTGCTGGCCGACCTCAATATCCTGGCCCCCGAGGGCTTTGACGATGTGCCGCCCATCACCCGCTCCCTGGTAGGCTATTTCGGCTACGGCGTGGCCGGGGTGTTCGAGCCGAAACTCGCCAAGGTCTTGCCGCCCGACGAGGCCGAATTCTGTCTGGTGCTGCCCGGCCGGGTGGTGCTTTTTGACCACGTCAAACACCGCTGCCTGCACTTGTCGCTCGACGAGGGCAAAAAGGCCAAGATCGAGCACGCCAACATCTTCGCGCCCATGAACCGGCCGGTGCTCGGCAAGGTGGTCAACACCCCCGACGCCGAGGGCTACATGGACGCGGTGGCCCAGTGCAAGGAGATGATCCGGGCCGGCGAGTGCATCCAGACCGTGCTGTCCACCCGGTTCGCCGCGCCGTTTTCCGGCGACCCGTTTGTGGTCTACCGCCGGCTGCGCCAGGTGAACCCCTCGCCCTACATGTTTTTCATGCGCCTGCCGCGCGTGACGCTCTTGGGCTCCTCGCCGGAGCTGCTCATCCGCTGCCGCGACGGCGAGCTGACCACCTGCCCCATCGCCGGCACGCGCCACCGCAGCGCCGATCCGGTCGAGGACGACCGTCTGGCCGAGGAACTGCTGGCCGATCCCAAGGAACGCGCCGAGCACGTCATGCTGGTGGACCTGGGCCGCAACGACCTGGGCCGCATGGCCGAAAAGGGCACGGTGAAGGTCGAGAAGTTCATGGCCGTGGAGCGGTTTTCCCACGTCATGCACATCGTCTCCTACGTCACGGCCAAGCTCAAAAAGGGCCTGGACGCCCTGGACGTGCTGCAATGCGCCTTCCCGGCCGGCACGCTTTCGGGCGCGCCCAAGGTGCGGGCCATGGAGATGATCGCGGACCTCGAAAACCGGCTGCCACGCGGCCCCTACGCCGGCTGCATCGGCTGGATCGGCCTGGACGAAGGCCATGTGAACCTCGACACGGGCATCACCATCCGCAGCATGTGGATACGCGACGGCATGGCCTCGTGGCAGGCCGGCGCCGGCATCGTCTACGACTCGGACCCGGCCTCGGAATGGAAGGAGTGTCAAAACAAGGCCCGGGTCATCGCCGAAGTGCTGGCCGCCAAGGAGGAAGGCGATGTTTTTACTTATTGATAACTTCGACTCGTTCACCTTCAACGTGGTGCAGGCCTTCCAGCAGTGCGGCCACGATCCGGTGGTGCTCAAAAACGACGACCCCAAGATCTTGGAACTGGCCGCCTCGGGCAAGCTGGAGAAGGTCTGCATCTCGCCCGGGCCGAGCAACCCGACCAATGCCGGGCTGTGCCTGCAATTCCTGGAGCTCTTGCCGGCCACGACCCCGGTCTTCGGCGTCTGCCTGGGCCATCAGATTTTAGGCCATTTCGCCGGCGCGCCGGTCGTGGTCGCCGACCGCATCATGCACGGCAAGACCTCCGACGTGTACCACCGCGAGACCGGCCTGTTCGAGGGCCTGCCCAACCCCATGGAGTGTTGCCGCTACCATTCGCTGCTGGTGCTGGCCTCCAAGGCCCCGGACAAGCTCGAAATCACGGCCTGGACCGAGCAGAACGAAGTGATGGGGCTGCGGTATCGGGATAGACCGTGGGTCGGCGTGCAGTTTCACCCGGAGTCGGTGTTTACGCCCGACGGCATGAAGCTGATTGGAAATTTCCCGGACAAGATTCTGTAAGGACGGCAAGACGTTGAACACCATCCCCGCCCTCGTGGCAAAAGCCGAGGCCAGCCTTCGCGCCGCGCGGCTGCTTGGCGCCGAGGGCTACATCGACTTCGCCGTGGGTCGCCTCCACGCCGTCATGCGCTACGTGGCCGAGGCCTTCCTCATCCGCCACGGCTACCCCGTGGCCGACGCCGCCAACATCCCGGCGGCCTTTGCCCTGCACCTGACCGCCACCGGCTACCTGCCCGATACCTTTAACCGGTTCCTCAACGAAGCCGCCCGGCTGCGCGACCGGGCCGAAAACGAAACCGATACCGGCATCACCGCCGAAGACGTGTCCGAACAGATCGAACGGGCCAAGGCCTTCCTCTACCTCGCCCGCGAAGAACTCGCCGACACGCCCAAATCATCCCCGCACGCCGCCGCATAAGGAGTCCCACCGTGGAAAAACACGTTGAATGCCTCGAACTCTTGGCCATCGGCAAGGACCTGCCCACCGACCTCGCCACCTACGCCTTCCGGGCCATGTACACCGGCGAAATGCCCGCCTCGTGCGTGGGCGCGTTCCTCATGGGCCTCAAGACCAAGGGCGAGGCCGCCGTGGAAATCGCCGCCGGCGTCACCACCGCCCTGGAACAGGCCAGGCTCGTGACCGGCCTCACCGGCCCGCGCATCGACACCTGCGGCACCGGCGGCGACAACACCTGCTCCTTTAACTGCTCCACCGCCGTGGCCCTGTACCTCGCGGCCATGGGCCACAAGGTCGTCAAACACGGCAACCGCGCCGTCTCCAGCGCCTGCGGCAGCGCCGACGCCGTGGAATCCCTGGGCTTTCCCCTGGTCGTCGAACCCGACGCCGTGGCCGCCGAACTGGATAAACACAACTTCGTCTTCCTCTTCGCCCCCAACTACCACCCGGCCTTCAAGCGCATCGGCCCCATCCGCAAGGAACTCGGCGCGCGCACCCTGTTCAACCTCATGGGGCCGCTTTTAAACCCCGCCCGGCCCACGCACCAGATTCTCGGCGTGCCCACCTCGCGCCACGTGCCGCTCATGGCCGAGGTGCTGGCGCTCACCGGCCTGTCGCGCGGCGCGGTCGTCCACGGAGCCGGCGGCTTTGACGAACTGACCCCGTTTGGCCCGGCCGACGTGTGCTGGGTCAAGGACGGTTGGCTCAAAAAGGAGCGCATCGACCCGGCCACCTTGGGCGTGTCCGAAAGCAAGCTCGGCGACGTGGTGGTCTCGGGCCGCGACGAGGCCGTGGCCGTGCTGCAAGGCGTGCTCTCCGGCAAAGGCCCCCAAGCCATGCTCGACATGGTGGCCTTAAACCTCGGCTGCGCCCTGCATCTGCTTGAAGATGGCCTCACCCTGCGCCAGGGCGTGGACAAGGCCCGCGACGCCATCGCCCAGGGCGCGGCGGCCGCGTTTTTCAAGGACGTGATCCATGCTTGAGAAGTTTCGGGCCGCCAAGGCGGCCGAAGTGCGCCGGCTGGTCGGCCTTGAGGCGGCCCAGCAACTGCCCGAGCCGTATAGGGGCAAACGGCCGTCCTTTTCCGATGCGCTCATCGCCAAGGCTCCCATGGCCGTCATCGCCGAGTACAAGCGGGCGTCTCCGTCGGCTGGCGACATCAACCTGGGCCTTGGCCCGGGCGACGTGGCCGCCATGTACGCCGCCTCGGGAGCCGCCGCCATCTCGGTGTTGACCGAGGAGACCTACTTCAAGGGGTCGCTGGACTACCTCGAAACCATGAGCCGCTGCGGTCTGCCGCTGCTGCGCAAGGACTTCCTGCTCCACCCCTTGCAAGTGGTGCAGACGGCGGCCACCAAGGCCTCGGCCCTGCTTTTAATCGTGCGGATGCTCACCGACGTGGAACTGGGCGAGATGCTGCGCCTGACCTACGACGCCGGCCTGGAAGCCGTGGTCGAGGTCTTTGACGAGCGCGACCTGGAACGCGCCGAAGCTGCCGGCGCGCACATCATCCAGGTCAACAACCGCGACCTCGACACCTTGAAGACCGACTTCGCCGTGGCCACCCGGCTGGCCGCCTACAAACGCCCGGGCCGGCTGTGGATCGCCGCCAGCGGCATCAAGACCCGGGCCGACGTGGAGGCCATGCAGTCGCTTGGCTTCGACGCCGTGCTGGTCGGCACCTCGATTATGGCCGAGGCCGATCCCGGCGCGGCCCTGGCCCGCCTGGCCGGGAGCGCGGCATGAGCGCCCCCCTGGCCAAGGTCTGCGGCATGACCCGCGCCGAGGACGTCGTCGGCTGCGCCGAAGCCGGGGCCGACTTGCTCGGCTTTATCTTCGCCGCCAAAAGCCCGCGCCGCCTCACCCCGGCCCAGGCGGCGGCCCTGCCGCGCGTCGCCGCCAAGCGCGTGGGCGTTTTCGTCGAGCAGTCCCTCGAAGAAGTGCTCTGCATCATGGCCGAGGCCGAACTCGACCTGGCCCAGCTCCACGGCGGCCAGGACCCGGATTTCTGCCGGGCCGTGGGACCGCACCGGGTCATCCGGGCCTTTTGGCCCCAGAAGCACCCGACGCTAGGAAGCCTCGCCGCCGAGATGGCCGCCTTCGAGGGTGCGGTCCGCTACGCGCTGCTCGACGCCGGCACCTCGGGCGGCGGCCACGGCAAATCCCTGGATTTCGCCGCCCTGGCCGAACTCTCCCCGCCCATGCCCTGGCTTTTGGCCGGAGGCCTGGGGCCGGACAACATCGCCGAAGCGCTGCGACTGGCGAAACCGCACGGCGTGGACCTCAACTCCGGCGTGGAATCCTCGCCGGGCCTCAAAGACCTCCAAAAAGTCCGGAGGTCCCTTTGGTCCGTGAAGGGCGTGTGACACGGGAAGATTGGGGCGCTGCCCCAAGCCCCGCCGGGGGCCTCAGGCCCCCGGACCC
>ALAO01000237.1 GCA_000307955.1 Solidesulfovibrio magneticus str. Maddingley MBC34
GAGGCCCCCAGCCCCCCCGCATGGGGAAAAGGGTAAAGGGGGCGGTGGGGAGCGTCTGGCCGGCCGGGGGAGGGCAGGCGTTTGGGGTGGCGCGCGCCCGCCTGGCCGTCAGCGGGCGCGCGCGGTCGGTCAGGAGGTTTTGACGCCCAGGCGCTTGGAGGCCGCGTCCAAGAGCTGGCGGGCGTCGGGCGCGACCTGCTCCAGATAGGCCAGATAGTCGGCCTTGGCCTTGGCGGCCAGCTCGGCCGGGGCCGATTTGGGCGAACCGCAGGCAAAGGGCGGCTCGGGGTCGTACTCCAGGGTGAGCTGCACGGTCTTGGCGACGTCGTCGCTGCACAGCTTGGCCAATAGCGTCAGCCCGAAGTCGAGGCCCGAGGTGACACCGGCTCCGGTCAGGCGGTTGCGGTCGGCCACCACCCGCTCCCGGGTCGGGATGGCCCCGAACGCGGCCAGCTCGTCCACCAGGGTCCAGTGCGAGGTGGCCTTGTAGCCGTTGAGCAACCCGGCCGCGCCCAGGATGAACGAGCCGGTGCACACGCTGGTCACCCACGCCGCCTTGGCCCCGACCCGGGCGACCCAGTCGAGGATGTCGGGCTGGCGCAACTGGGCGAACACGTTGCTTGTGCCCGGCACGCACAGGATGTCGGCGTTTCGCACTTCCTTAAAGGTGGCCGTGGGCACGATATGCAGCTCGGCCGGGGAGCGGCTTTCGGCCCGCACCGGATTCCTGTCGCGCCAGACATAGTCCATGGTGAATTGCCCCGAAGCGCCAAGCACCGTGGCCGGGCCGATCATGTCCTGGGCTGTGATGCCGTCAAAGAGCAGAAAGGCGATATGGGGCTTGCCGGGCTCGCGTTTGGCCGGACCGGACGCTCCCGTCGGGGCGGCGGCCATGGCCGGGGCGACGCCCGCGCTGGCGGCGGCGGCCAGGCCCAGGCAGGCCAGGGAGAAATGGCGGCGATTCATGAAACCTCCTTGGATGATCGCTTTCCTCTCCTCTACGCCGCCGCCGTTTTCCCGAAAGGGGCTTGCCGGCCAATCGTCGCCGGAATATGGCCAAACGCCGGCTGGCCTCGACCCGGCGGAAACCACCATGCCCACATCCCATACGCCCCATCGCCTGGCCATCCTGGCCCTGCCCGGATTCGTGCCCTTTGACCTGGCCATCCCCCAGGCCCTTTTCGCCCAAACCCGCCTCCCGGACGGGAGCAAGCCTTACGCGGTGTTCCTGTGCGGCCCGGGCGATCCGGTCCGCAGCGGCGAGCATGCCCTTTGCGGCATAGCACCCCTGGAAAGGCTGGCCGAGGCCGACACCGTGGTCATCCCCGGCATCCTGGAGCCGGAGGCCTTTGCCGACGCGGCAGTGGGCCAGGCCTTGCGCCGGGCGGCGACAGGCGGCGCGCGCCTGGCCTCCATCTGCACCGGGGCCTTCGTCCTGGCCGCCGCCGGGCTGCTCGACGGCCTGCCGGCCACCACCCATTGGGCCAAGACGGCCGACCTGGCCCGGCTATACCCGGCGGTTGCCGTGGCCCCCGACGTCCTGTTCGTGGATAACGGGACTGTACTGACCTCGGCCGGCCTGGCTTCGGGCATCGACTTGTGTCTCCATCTGGTGCGCCAGGACTGGGGTGCGGCCGTGGCCGAACGGTGCGCCGAATTTTTCGTGCTGCCGCTGGAGCGCCACGGCGGCTGCGCCCAGCGCCTGCGCCGTTTGGCCCCCGGCTCGGACGACAGTCTGGCCGCCTTGCAGGTCTGGCTGCTGGAAAACCTCCATGTCGCGCTGACCCTGGAAACCATGGCCGCCCAGGCCCGCCTGAGTCCGCGCACGCTCCATCGCCGTTTCCGGGAGCAACTCGGGGCGGCCCCCATGGACTGGCTGGCCCGGGCCAGGGTGCGCCGGGCCCAGGCGCTTTTGGAGACCACGGCCCTGGGCGTGGAGGCGGTGGCGGCCGCCGTGGGCTTTGGCTCGGCCGCCGCCTTTCGGGAGCGATTCCGTCGGCTGGTGGGCGTTTCCCCCACGGCCTGGCGCGGGACCTACGGGACCGGCGCGGGCAAGGCGCGGTAACGGCGCGCTGGCTCGGACGCCGGACTGGCCGTGCCGTGTGACGCCGCGAGCAGGAATCTTCCGGAAACGGACTTGAAATAGCGTTGCCGGGCCGATAGGGTGACGCGAGGGAGTGCTCGCAGCGCCGGATAAGTGCCGGTTGGATGATGAAATGATTTGCTGCGATGCCGTTGCAAGGGAAACCAACATGACGTTGCAAGGGGGGACGGCAGGCCATTTCGCCAGTATTTTTGTCCGTTAGAGAGGCTTGTCCATGCGTTCCAGTTTCCATGTCATTTTTGCCGGTATCGCGCTGAGTTGCGTCCTGGCCGTTGGCTGCTGCGGCGTGCTTATCATGCTGCGTTCCAATCAGATCGAGGAGGCCGGCAAGGATCTGGACCGCCTGTCCTTTGTCCTGGCCAATCAGACCGCCCTGGCCTTTCAGGAGATCAACACCAAGCTTTCCGACGCGAAAATGCAGCTGGAAAGCGACTGGACGACCTGGCCGACCGACGAGGAAAAGATCCACGACATCCTGCGGGCCAACTTTCGCGGCCTGCTCCAGGGCCAGGCCCTGCTCGCCTTTGACGCCGACGGCCGGATGCGCGGCCATTCCCGGGAGTGGCCCACGCCGCGCGTCCTGGTGGCCGACCGCGAGTATTTCACGGCCCAGAAGGCCGGGGACGGCGACTTTCTTTTCATCTCCGAACCGCTGCGCAACCGGGTCAACAACGCCTGGATGATCAGCCTGTCGCGCCGCATCGACACCCCCTCGGGCGTCTTTGCCGGCGTGCTCATGGCGGCCATCGACGTGCAGTATTTTCTCGACATCTATACCGCCCTGAACTTGCCCCATGACGCCAGCATCGTCCTGCGCCGGGCCGACGGCCTGACCCTGGCCGCCTATCCCGCCCCCGGCCGGTTGGAGGGCCAAGTCCCGCCGTGTCCGATTCCGGGCGAGAGCATCAGCCGGTCCCGGGACGTGCCGGGATTTTCCATGTCGGTGTGCCTGTCCCTGCCCTTGGACAGCCTGCTCACGCGTTGGCACAGGGTGGCCTGGCTTTTGGGCCTGGGCACGGCGGCGGCCGTGGCCGCCATCCTGGCCTTGTCGGCCGCGCTGGCGGCCAGGCTTCGCCGCGAGTGGGAGGCGGCCCGGCGGCAGCAGGCCGAACTGGAAGAACTCGTGGCCGCCCGGACAGCGGCCCTCCAAGAGCTGCTGGAACTCAACACGGCCATCCTGGAAGCCTCGCCCCTGGGGATTGGCGTCTACCGCCGGGACGGACAGTGCCTGGCGGTCAACGCCAGCTTCGCCGACATCGTCGGCGGCGACCGGGAGACCTTGCAACTTCAGAATTTCAATGCGCTTGAGTCCTGGCGAGACTGCGGCTTGCTGCCCGAGATTTTGGAAACCCTGGACAGCGGCCGAACGTTTCACAGCGAAGCCCGGGTGGTGACCACGTTCGGCAAGCCGATCTGGCTGGAGTGGCGGCTGGTTCGTTTCGTGCGCGGCGGGGTGGTCCATGCCTTGCTCCTTATCGATGACGCCACCGTCCGCAAGCAGGCCGAGGACGAGCTGCGCCAGGCCAAGCATCAGGCCGAAGCGGCCAATCGGGCCAAGTCCGCTTTCCTGGCCAACATGAGCCACGAACTGCGCACGCCCCTTGGCGGCGTGGCCGGAATGCTCGAACTGCTGCTGACCACCGCCCTGGACGCCGAGCAGCACGAGTACGTGACGGCGGCCCTCAAATCGACCCGGCGGCTCAATGACCTGCTTTCCGACATCCTGGATTTGTCGCGCATCGAAGCCGGCAAGCTGGTCTTGCGCCTGGCGCCTTTCGAGACGGCCAACCTGCGCGCCGCTATCCTGGAGGTCTTCGCCCTGGCGGCCCGGGAAAAGGGGCTGGTCCTGGAATTCACGTTGTATCCCGGCCTGCCGGCCCGCATGGAGAGCGACGAGGCCAGGCTGCTGCAAATTTTGTTTAATCTCGTGGGCAATGCCGTCAAATTCACGGGCCTGGGCTTTGTCCGGGTGGAGCTGTGGAGTTTGCCCGCCCGGCCGGACGGCCGCACGCCCCTGGTCTTCTCCGTGGCCGATTCCGGCGTGGGCATCCCGGACGCCCGGCTGCGGGAGATCTTCGAGCCTTTTGCCCAGGGCGACCATCCCCGGCCGCAGTCCCGCTTCGGCGTCGGGCTGGGGTTGTCCATCGTCAGCCGGTTGATCGCCCTGCTGGGCGGCGAGCTGGCCGTGGACAACGCCCCGGACGGCACGACGATTTACGGCTGCTTGCCGGTGGCCGTCCCGGCCGACACGGCTGTTCTCGCCGGTTCGCCGGAGGCCGAGGCCGCGCCGCCGGCGCGAGACGGGCGGCCGGCCGCGCCGGCCGCCGCCTTGCCGGAGAGCAGGGCGGTGGTGCTGCTGGTGGAGGACGACGCCATCAACCGCCTGGCCGCCCGGCAGTATCTGGAGAAGCAGGGCTTTGTCGTGCTGACGGCCACAACCGGCCTGGAAGCCCTGGACATCCTGGCCCGGGAGTCCGTGGAGGTGGTGCTCATGGACGTCCATATGCCCGAACTCGACGGGGTGGCGACCACGCGCCGCATCCGGACCGCGCCGGAGTTCGCCCGGTTTGCCGGCCTGCCCATCGTGGCCATGACCGCCTACGCCATGGCCGGCGACAAGGAGAAGTTTCTGGAGGCGGGCATGGACGACTACATTGAAAAGCCTCTCGACCTGGCCCGGCTGGCCCAGCTGGTGGCGGAGTTGGCCGTTTCGGGGCGGAGGGTCTAGTCTTGCGGCCCTCGAATAATTCGCTGGTATTTTTTAATACAATATAAGGTGTTAGTTCGTTTCCGGCGGAACGCCGTCACCGTTTTCGTGAACGCGACCCGAGTCTGGAGACCGCCGTCGCGCCGCCGCGTTCCTTGGCGCATCGGCGCTGGCCTGGCGGCCGGAGAAGCAGGCCGACTAGGGGCGAAGAGGGGCGAAAGAGTCTTGTTTCTTCGTAGTTTTTACTGTTTTGCCGTAAAACAGGAGGTCTGTCCTGAAGGCATTTTCCGAATTACCCGGCCTGCTTGGATCTAATATCCTAGATTAATGCATCTATTTTAAAACAATGACTGAGGCTGCGGTTTGGCACGCGATTTGGAATATAAAGAAACAAGAGCGAAGTGATACCTCCCTATCACTTTGACCTCTCCTTCATCTCCTGCGCGGGGGCTCATCCGAGCCCCCCTTTTTTTGAGGAAGCGGCCCGGAGACCCCCTGGAGAATCCATGCCGCATAGGCTACCTACACCCCCATGTGGCTGAAAAAGATCTTCACCCCGCTGGCCCTGCCCATCCATTTTTTCGCCGGGGCCATTTTCCTCGGGGCCGGGCTGTTGTGCCAGCCCGTCAGCTGCGTCGGGGAGCCGGTCTCTTTTCTTGACGCGCTTTTCACCGCCACTTCCGCCGCCTGCGTCACGGGTCTGGTCGTGGTGGACACCGGCGCGGCCTACACCCGTTTCGGCCACACCGTCATCCTGGCCCTGATTCAGCTTGGGGGCCTGGGCATCATGACCTTTTCCACCCTCGTCTTTTATCTCTGGCGACGCCGGGTGTCCCTGGCCGACCATATCGCCGTGGGCCAGAGCCTGCTCCACGACGCCTCCTTCCACCTGGGCCGTTTCCTGGTGCGCATGGCTGCGGTGACCGTCGTCATCGAAGCCGCGGGGGCGCTTCTGCTCTACGGCTTCGATCCCAAGGGCTTTGCCCCCTTTTCGGCCGTGTTCCATTCCGTGTCGGCCTTTTGCAACGCCGGCTTCGGGCTCATGCCGGACAATCTCGTGGGCTACGCCGGCCATCCCGGAGTCAACCTCGTGATCATGTGGCTCATCGTCAGCGGCGGCCTGGGGTTTGCCGTGCTCATCGAAGGCTACCGCCTGGCCCGGGAGCGGCTGCTGACCTGGCGCGAGGGCCGGGCGGGGCGCCCCCTGGCCCTGACTTGGTACGCCCGGACGGTGTTCGCCGTGTCGGCCTTCTTGATCGTGGCCGGCGCGGTCATGATCTATTGCGGCGAGTTTCTGGGCGGCCGCTACGGCGAGCTGTCGCACCTCGACAAGGCCATGGCCGCGCTGTTCCAGTCCGTCACCTGCCGCACGGCCGGGTTCAACACCATCGACGTCGGCCGCATGGCCGACGCCTCCCTGGTCATCATGATCCTGTTGATGTTCATCGGCGGTTCGCCGGGCTCCTGCGCCGGCGGCGTGAAGACCACCACCTTCCGGGTGCTGGCGGCCTTTGGCCGGGCCAAGATGTTCGGCCGCAGGCAGGTGGTGGTGGGGCGCTACGCCGTGGACGACAACACCGTGGATCGGGCCGTGACGCTGACCATCTTCGCCCTCGGGCTGGTCTTGGCCTCGGTGCTGCTCATGTGCTTCACCGAAGGGGCGGTGGCCCCCCATGTGGAAGCCGGCGGCCGGTTTCTGGAAATCCTGTTCGAGGTGGTGTCGGCTTTCGGCACGGTGGGCCTGTCCACGGGCATCACGCCCAGCCTGACGCCGGCCGGCAAGCTGGTCATCATCCTGCTCATGTTCGTGGGCCGGCTGGGGCCGATTCTCTTCCTGTCGGTGCTCCAGGGCTTCGAGGAGCCCCGGCGTTACCGGTGGCCCGAGCAGGGCATGATGATCGGATAACGGTTTTTGACCGGCCGGGCGCGGCGCGCCGGCCGGGCGGAGGGAGCGCATGGCCGAGGAACGGATCTGCATCATCGGACTGGGCAAGTTCGGCTTCCACCTGGGCCGGTGCCTGGTGGATCTCGGGCGCGAGGTGCTTGGCGTCGACGGCGACGGGGACAAGGTCAAAAACGCCCAGAACGTCTTTACCCAGGTCTACCAGCTCGACGCCCAGGATAAAAAAGCCCTGGAGCAGATCCATGTGGACGAGATGTCCCATGTGGTGGTGTCGGTTGGCCATTCCATGGAGGCGAGCATCCTGATCTCGCTCTACCTCAAGGAACTCGGCGTGCCCCAGGTGTGGGTCAAGGCCATCTCCGGCGACCACGAAAAGCTCTTGCGCAAGATCGGCGTGGACAACGTGTTCATCCCCGAGCGCTTTGCCGCCAAAAACATGGCCCACCAGCTCGCCAGCCCCGGGCTGATCGAGTATCTGCCCATGGACAAGGACGTGGCGCTCAAGGAAATCGGCATCGACGACTGGGCCGGCCGGACCCTGCGCCAGCTCGATCTCACCAACAAGCACCAAGTCCAGGTCATCGCCCGCAAGCGGGTCGGCGAGGACCATTATTCCTTCATTCCCCGGGCCGACGAGGAACTGCGCCAAGGCGACAAGCTCGTCATCGTCGGCCGCGAGGATCGGCTGACCCGGCTGCGTCCCTGACGGCCGGCCGCAAGGTCGGCTTGCCAAACGGCGCGGCAAGGTTTAAAGGCCGCCTCCCCCCGCAATAAACGCCGCCCCCCGGCGGCACGGCATATCGCGGCGTCTCGTCGGTCCTGTTCCGGACCGGCGGCAAGCCGCGCCGGCATCCTGGAGGTCCCATGCGTTTTGTCGACGAAGCCTGGATTGTGGTCCGCTCGGGCAAGGGCGGTCGCGGCGCGGTGTCGTTTCGCCGCGAGAAGTTCATTCCCCGGGGCGGCCCGGACGGCGGCGACGGCGGCGAGGGCGGCGACGTGGTGTTCCGGGCCAACCCGGACCTGCTGACCCTGTACGACCTGCGCCTGCGCCGCATTTACGAGGCCAAGAACGGCCAGGGCGGCATGGGCCGGCAGAAATGCGGCAAGGCCGCCGACGACCTCTTCATCGACGTGCCGGTGGGCACCCAGCTCTTCGAGCTGCCGCCCCTGCCCGCGCCTGAGACCTTTGACGATGAACCCGAGGAGCCGGTCCAGGCCTGGGTTCCCGAGCAGGCCATGGAAATCGCCGTGGACGATGCCGAGGACGAGGGCCAGGCCATCGAAGCCGAAGCCCCGGACGACGAGCCTAAGTTCCTGGTGGACATGACCGAGCCCGGCCAGACCTTTGTCGCCTGCCACGGCGGGCGCGGCGGCAAGGGCAACCTGCATTTCGCCTCCTCCACCATGCGCACGCCTCGGTTCGCCCAGCCCGGCGAGCCCGGCGAGGAACGGCGCATCAAGCTCGTGCTCAAGGTCCTGGCCGACGTCGGCATCATCGGCCTGCCCAATGCCGGCAAGTCGACCTTCATCGCCGCCGTGTCCCGGGCGCGGCCGAAGATCGCGCCCTATCCCTTCACCACGCTCACCCCCAACCTCGGGGTCATCGAGCACGACGACGCCTGCCGCCGGCTGGTTTTGGCCGACATCCCGGGGCTTATCGAGGGCGCGCACCTGGGCCAGGGCCTGGGCCACCGGTTCCTGCGCCATGTGGAGCGCACCCGGGTGCTGCTGCACGTGGTTTCCGCCGAGGACGCCTCGGCCGAGGGCGTGTTCGAGGCCTTTGGCGTGGTGGACGAGGAGTTGCGCAAGTTCGACCCGGCCCTGGCCGAACGGCCGCAGATTCGGGTGGTCAACAAGATCGACCTGCTCACCCCCGAGGAACTGGCCGAGCGTAAGGCGGCGGCCAAGGCCGCCGGCGAGAAGCTCTTTTTCATGTCGGCCCTGACCGGGGAAGGCGTGGAGGCGGTGGTCGAGGCGCTTTGGGAAGCGGCCGCCCCGGAAACGCCGGAAGCCGAGGAAGACGTCTGGCCCGACGCCTCGGGCGGCCCCGAGGAGATCTAAAAACGTTGCCCTCGAAAGACGCGAGACGACTTTCGAGGGCAGCGTGGCTTTGGCCGTTTCGGGGACTGTCCGACGCGCGGTGTATTGGGCTCGGCCGGACCGGCCGGTTAAAACATCCGACGCAAGAACGACAGTAAGAATAAAATCAAGAAGATAAAGAAGAGCACCTTGGCGATGCCGGTCGCCGTGCGGGCGATGCCGGTAAAGCCCAGGATGCCGGCCAACACGGCGATGACCAGGAAGGCGATGGTCCAGGAAAGCATGGGCTGACCTCCGGTCGGGGTGGAAAAACGGTTCTCTCCATCCTCATACCTATTTCGGCCGGTCGCGGGCAAGCCCCAGGCGTTTTTTTTCGCCGAGATAACCGGCCGTCGCTGCGCCGGTGGTCCCCGTCAGACGCCATCCGAATGGCCTCTCTGGCGACCCAGCCCACAGAACGCCAAGCCGTGCCGCCCCCCTATTCAACCTTTCTCCAGAGGGGGGGCTGGGGGCCTCAGGCCCCCAGCCGCCGG
>ALAO01000238.1 GCA_000307955.1 Solidesulfovibrio magneticus str. Maddingley MBC34
GAGGCCCCCAGACCCCCCGATAGGGGAAAAAGGGCTGCATATTGCGACGGCTTCTCCTGGGCAAGCGCCCGGCGGGAAGCCGTCTTTTTTTTGCGCCCCTGGGAGGCCTGGCCGCGATTGCCAGCCCGCGCGCCTTCGGGCATGAGGATGGCATGAACACGTCGCAGCCCATGCCCGGACCCTTTGGCGTTGCTTTCCGTTACAGCGGAGTCGTCATCCTGCTTGCCGCCTACGGCGGCCAGGTCTGACCCTTCATCGAGGCCGTGCCCCCCGTGCGCCTGGGGGCTTTGATCGCCTTGGCTTTCGCCGCGGCCTTCGTGCCCCGGGGGCTGTTGTTGCGCCGGCTGGTCCTTTCCGCCTCGGCCGGGGAACAGCCCGTGCGCCAGTTCGCTCTGGAGATGGGCGCTTGCCTTTTCGCGGGGGTGATTGCCGGCCTGGGCATGGAAGCCTCCATCGGCTTTCTGTGGGTCTCGGGCTGGAAGCTCGTGCTGGGGGCCATGGCCGCCGGGTTTTACCTGGGCTTGGAAGGAGCGCTGCTGCGCCAGCGGGAGATTGTCCTGCGGGCCAGGGAGGCCGGCTACGATCCGGTCTGGCGGCCCAAGCGCCTGCGCAGCCTGTCGCGGCGCTTCTTGACCGTCGCCGCCACGGCCACGGTGCTGCTTTTGGGCATCTTCGGCCTCATCTGGGCCGGCGACGTGGACTGGCTGTCCACCTTGGACCGTGATCCGGCCGTGCTGGCCCAGGCCAGATCGTCCGTCATCGTGGAAATCGCCTTTGTCATGGCCGTGCTGCTGCTCGGCGCGTCGCGCCTGATTTTGCTCTACGCCGGCAACCTGAAGCTCCTGTTCAACACCATCACCGAAGGCCTGGCCCGGGTGCGCCAGGGCGACCTGTCCGTGCGCCTGCCCCTGGCCACCTCCGACGAGTTCGGCCTCATCGCTGCCGAAGCCAATTCCATGATCGAAGGCCTTTCCCATCGCCTGGCCCTGCTCGACGCCCTCAAGGTGGCCGAGGACGTGCAGCGAAACCTGCTGCCGGCCGCGCCGCCGGACATCCCGGGCCTGGATATCGCGGCCCTGAGCGACTACTGCGACGAAACCGGCGGCGACTACTATGATTTCATCCAGACAGGGCCGGGCCGCACGGCCATTGTCGTGGCCGACGTGGCCGGCCATGGCGTGGGGCCGGCGCTGCTCATGGCCTCGGCCCGGGCCACGGTGCGCATGGCCGCCGCCATGTATCCCGATCCCGGCTCGGTGGTCAGCGCCGTCAATTCCCGAGTGGCCGAGGACGTGTACGGCACCGGTCGGTTCTTGACCCTGTTTTATCTGGAGATCGACGTGGCCGCCCGGATGTTGCGCTGGGTGCGGGCCGGGCATGACCCTGCCTTTGTGGTGCGCCCGGGCGACGCGGAGGCCACGCTCCTTGGCGGCGGCGGGCCGCCGCTCGGCGTGGTAGAGGGGTATCGCTACGTGGCCGAGTCCTGCCCCTGGCCCGAGGCCGGCCTGGTCTTTATCGGCACCGACGGCATCTGGGAGACCACCGGCGAAGGCGAGGGCATGTTCGGCAAGCGCCGGCTCGTCGATCTGCTGCGCAAGAATCTCGGCCGGCCAACGGCCCAGGTCCTTGACGCCGTGCGCCACGACCTGGAAGCCTTCAGCCACGACAAGCCCCGGGAGGACGACATCACCATGGCGGCGGTCGCCTTTCCCTGACGCCCTGCCTGTTGACGGAGCGCCCGGTTTCCGGTCATGCCCCGCGAGTTACGGATGCGCCATCGGCCGACCCCGCGCCAACAGGATGACGCTGGCTGCACCTTGTCACGGGTAACGCAAAACGCGAAGAGCAGGCGCTTGCCCGTCTTCGCGACAAATACGGCGCGTCCTGACGCGCCTTGGAGTCGTATGGAACTTTTCACGGTCACCGACGCCTGCACTGGTTGCGGCCTGTGCGCGGCCGCTTGTCCGGCCAGCCTGGTGCGCCAGGCCAATCCTGGCGACGCCCCCCACGCCCTGCCGGGCCGCGAGGCCCACTGCATCCGCTGCGGCCACTGCGTCATCGCCTGCCCCAAGCGGGCCTTTTCCCATGCCTTGCTTCCGGCCGAGGCCTTTGAACCCATCCGGCGAAAGGACCTCCCCACCCCGGCCGCCTTGCGCCATCTGCTCATGGCCCGGCGCTCCTGCCGGACCTACGCCCCGGAAACGCTTTTCCGCCAGGCCATCCTGGGACTGATCGAATCCGTGCGCCATGCGCCCACCGGCCACAACATGCGCGAGGTTGGCTGGGTGGTGGTGGACGGCCCCGAGCGCATGGACGCGGCCCGGACGCTCATCCTCGACTGGATCGCCGCCGAGGTGGCGGCGGACACGCCCAAGGCCGCCGAACTGCATCTGGCCGGCGCGGCCCGGGCCGCCGCCCGGGGCAAGGACGTCATCTTTCGCGGCGCGCCCCATGTCGTCGTGGCCCATGCCCCGGCCATAGGCATCAGCCCCGAGGTGGACGCGATCATCGCCGCCTCGTGGCTGGAGATCGCGGCGGCCGCCGCCGGCTACGCCGCCTGCTGGTGCGGCTACCTGATGTTCGCCCTGGCCAGCCATCCGCCGGTGGGTGAGGCCTTGGGCATCCCGGCCGGCAACACGGGCTACGCCGCGCTGCTCCTGGGCAAGCCGGCCACGCGGGTCAAGTGGATACCGCCTCGCAACATGCCGGAAGTGACGTTCTTCTGAGATATGGTATAGGTTTTTTGGTTGACGATGCTTCGTCTCTGTGGTCTGTGTCAGAAATGACAGGATACGCGAGAGAGGCGAGGTGTCTGTGACATGACGGAATTCCAAGCCTATCTGGTCGTTGCGTTGTCCGTGGCGGCGCTGTGCATCTCCTTTTTTAGCTATCTTTCCAGGAGAAATGCGCAAGCAGCCAGGAAACGTCAAACTTGGCGTAATGCAGTCATTTCCTGGTCATCCGGCGTGATGGATGAAACGGAGACCGTGCTCCATATTTTCAAGCAATTGAAATATGGCGCCTCCTTTGATGACGTCATGGATGAAATCGTCGTATCAAAGAGCAATATCAAAGTGTTGCTGGATTACGGCGCGCTGTTGATCACCCATTCGCTGGATGACGCCGGCAAGGAAGCGGTGTCGGAACAGGAAAGAAAGGACGTCCTGGAGGCGGTTGCGGCCGTATACGCCAGACTCTGTCTGGTCGCCGATCCCGAGTGCCGCCTGGATGTGGAAGAAAGTATTCTGTATGTCGCTCAGTGCCGAAGACTGTTTGTCGATGAAATCCGGTCAAACATGGCGTTGGTGAGTCCAGATGACAGCATGTCTGCAACACTTCGGAAAAATTAGCGTTGTTTCAACTTTTTTTCGCCAAACGCCCCGGCCGACGCTTGCGGCCGGGGCATTTGGCCTTAGGACAAGCGGCTTCAGCCGAGCACGGCCTGCTTGATGGCCTCGATGCCCAGGCGCTCCACGAACCGGGCGGCCCGCTCGCGCTTCTTGGCGTTGGCGGCGTAGTAGCCGATGAGCTTCTCCGACAACTCGATGACCTGCTCCTTGGTCAAATCCTCGGCCACCACGTCGCCGATGCGCGGCCGGGCTCCGGGATGGCCGCCGAAAATCACCGTCCAACCGGACTTCTTGCCAAGCACGCCCAGGTCGCGCACGAAGCTCTCCGAACAGCAAAACGGACAGCCCGACACCGACAGCTTGAACTTGCCCGGCAGGTCGCGACCGACAAAGAGCTTTTCCATCTCCAGTCCCAGCCCCAGGCTGTCCTGGACGCCGAACTTGCACACGCTGGTGCCCGGGCAGGCCTGGACGAAATGCACGCACAGCTCCAGGGCCTGGCCCACGTCCGTGCCCAGGTCCTTCCAGATGGCGTCCACGTCCTCGGCCTTGACCCCGACCAGGGCCAGACGCTGGCCGGAGGTGATCTTGACGATGGGGACGGCGTATTTCTTGACGACGAGGTTGAGGGCTTCGAGCACCTCGGGGGAGATCAGCCCCACCGGCGTGCGGGGGACGATGGCGTAGGTCTGCTGGTCACGTTGCAAAATGGCCCCGGTGGGGGCGTCGCTGGCGCTCATGGCGGCTCCTTTGCGGTATGATCTGAAGGGGAGTGGAATATATGGGCCTGCGCAAGCTGCGATGGGTGGCCGGTCCGTGGTCCGAGGGCGGCCCGAGACAGCGGCCGCCAAGGGACGACCATAAACACGGATTGCTGTCTGTTGTCACCCTCAAAAAAACCGCCAGGGATGCCGGGCGGTTTGTCTCGACGGTTTTGTCAAACCAACGGGCGGGAGAGGCTCCTCTCCCGCCCGGATCGGGTTCAGGGACCAGAATTTTCAGGCCAGGGCGCGGCGACGCGGCGCCTGGTGCAGGGCGGCGCGGCCCGACGAGCCGCCTTGCATCTCCTGCACCATGGCTCCGAGTTCCTGGGCCTGCTGGGCCAGATCGGAAACGGCCTGGGCCGACTGGCGCAGGGCGTCCATGGTCTCGGCGGCGATGCGGTTGACCTCTTCCACCGAGCGGTTGATTTCCTCGCTGGCCGAGGACTGTTCCTCGGAGGCCGTGGCGATGGCCCGGACCTGATCGGTGCTCATGTCGACGTAGTTGACGATCTCGCCCAGGGCGGTCCCCGAGGCCTTGGCGAGGTCCGTGGCGTCCTCGATGGTTTTGACGGCCCTGTCCACGTTGTCGATGTTCTTGCGCGTGCCGTGCTGGATCTGCTGGATGGCGTCGCCCACTTCCTTGGTGGCGGTCATGGTCTTCTCGGCCAGC
>ALAO01000239.1 GCA_000307955.1 Solidesulfovibrio magneticus str. Maddingley MBC34
AGGCCCCCAGCCGCCGGAGGCCTCTTTTCCCCTTCCCGCCCCGCCTACGGCCGCGTCGACAGGCCGTACTTGCGAAAGAGGTCATAGAGCCGCGAGGGCGACAGGCCGCTGGCCTGGGCGGCCCGGACCACGTTGCCCCGGCTGGCTTCGAGCAGGTCGCGCAGGTAGCGCCGTTCCACCTCTTCCAGGGCTTGGCGGCGGTAGTCCTTCCAGGGCATGACCGCCGCGCGGGCCGGATCGGCCGCTTCGGGGCGCAGGGTCTCGCCCGGTTCGCAAAGGCCGGTCACCCGCAGCATTTGCAGCCGGATCTCGTCGGGCAGGTGCTTGGGATAGAGCACGGGTTCGCCGCGATGCTGGAGCAGCACGCGTTCCAGGGTGCCGAACAGGTCGCGGACGTTGCCGGGCCAGGAGTAGGCGCACAGCACCTGGAAGAACTCCTCGGCGAAGCCCTTGGTCGGCAGGCCGTAGCGGCTGCACAGCCGGTTCATGTGGTGGATGGCGAGCTGGCGGATGTCTTCGGGGCGCTGCCGCAGGGCGGGCAGGGTGATGACGATGGTGCGCAGGCGGTAGAGCAGGTCGTCGCGAAAGGCTCCGGCTCCGGCCATGGCGGCCAGGTCGCGGTTGGTGGCGGCCACCAGCCGGAAATCGCTCGACAGTTCGCGCTTGGAGCCCACCGGCCGGAACCGGCCGTCCTGGAGCACGCGCAGGAAGGTCTTTTGGATGGCCGGGGAGAGTTCGCCGATTTCATCGAGAAACAGCGTGCCCCCGTCGGCCAGCTTGAACAGGCCGTCGCGGTCGCGGTCCGCGCCGGTAAAGGCCCCTTTGACGTGGCCGAACAGCACGCTCTCGACCAGGCTTTCGGGCAGGGCGGCGCAGTCCACCACCACGAAGTTGCTGACGGCCCGGGCGGAGTTGGCGTGGATGGCCCGGGCGAAGAGTTCCTTGCCGGTGCCGGTCTCGCCGGTGACCAGGACGGCGGCGTCGGAATCGGCGGCCTGGGCCACGAGGTCGAGGCAGGCCTCCATGGACGGGGCCGAACCGATAATGGCTTCGCGCTTGAGCACCGACGGCGGGCGGCGGGCGGCCTTCTGGGCCCGGTATTCCAGGGCCCGGGTCAGGGGCAGGGTGACGCGGTTGGGGGTGAGCGGTTTTTGGATGTAGTCCCAGGCCCCGGACTTGATGGCGATGGCCGCGCCCTCGGGGTCTTCCTGGCCGGTGACGATGATGACCTCGGGCGCGCCCATAGCGGCCTTGACGTCGGGGAGCAGGTCCAGGCCGTAGCCGTCGGGCAGGTTCAGGTCGAGCAGCACCACATCCAGGCGTTCCCGGGACAGGGTCAGCCGGCCCTGCTCGATGGAGCCGGCCCAATACAGGGTGTGACCCAGGCGGCGCATGAGGGCGCCGAAGGTTTCGCGCAGGATGGGGTCGTCGTCGACGAGGAGAATGTGGGCCATGGGTTGATTGCGTTTCCAAATAGTCGGCCGAACGCATTGTGGGGCCGACCCCCGGCTTACGTCAAGGCGCATTGCCGTGACGAAAGTCGGACGCCGGCCCCACAAGATGGGGGGCCGGGGGCCTAAGGCCCCCGGCGGGGCGCGGGGCAGCGCCCCGCTTCCAACGCTCCCCTGCCGCTATTCGTCCTTCTTCTTGCTCTCGGCCACCACCTTTTCGGCGATGGGCGGCGGGCATTCCTCGTAGTGGTCGAAGGCCAGGGTGAACGCGCCCTGGCCGCCGGTGGTGGAGCTCAGCGTCTTGGCGTATTCCTGCATCTCAGCCATGGGCACGTGGGCCTGGATTTCGGTGATGCCGCCGGTGGAGTCGGAGCCGAGCACCTTGCCGCGCCGGCTGGACAGGTCGCCGATGATGTCGCCCATGTATTCGTCCGGGCAGCTCACCGACACCAGGACGATGGGCTCGAGCAAGGATATCTTGAGCTTTTCGCAGGCCGCCTTGAAGGCGATGGAGCCGGCGATCTTAAAGGCCATTTCCGAGGAATCGACGGTGTGGAAGGTGCCGTCGAAAAGCGTCACCTTGAAGTCGACCATGGGATAGCCGGCCAGGTAGCCGCGCGCGGCCGATTCCTGCACGCCCTTGTCCACGGCCGGGATGTACTGCCGGGGAATGGCCCCGCCGACGATGGCGTCCACGAACTCGTAGCCGCCGCCGCGGGGCTGGCCTTCCATGCGAATCCAGCAGTCGCCGAACTGGCCGCGTCCGCCGGTCTGCTTCTTGTGGCGGCCCTGGACCTCGACCTTGCCCTTGACCGTCTCGCGGTAGGGGATCTTCGGGGCCTTGAGCACGGGCGTGACCTTATAGCGCCGCTTGGCCTTTTCCACGGCTGTTTCCAGATGGGTCTGGCCCATGCCGGCAATGAGGATGTCGCCGGTCTCCTCGTCGCGGGTGATGGACAGCGTGATGTCCTCGTCGAGCAGCTTGGACATGGCCGCGAAGACCTTGTCTTCGTCGCCCTTCTCGGCCGGGGCCAGGGCGTAGGAGATCATGGGCGGGGGCAAGACCGGGGCGGGAACGACCACGGGCTTTTTGGGGTCGCACAGGGTATGGCCGGTGGCCGTGTCCTTGAGCTTGGCCAAGGCGATGACCGAGCCCGGGCCGGCCGGCTCCTTGGAGATGACGGTTTCCTTGCCCAGCGGCAGCAAGATCTGGCCGGCGCGCTCCAGGGTGTCGGTGGCCGGGTTGAACAGGTCCTGGTTGGTGGCGATGGTTCCGGTCAGCACCCGCACGATGGAGAGCTGGCCGGCGAAGGGATCAAACAGCGTTTTCACCACAAAGGCGACGGCCGGGCCGGACTCGCTGGCCTGGATCTCGCCGCTCTCGGCGGCGATGACCTTGCCGCCGGCGGCGGACTCCAGGGGGCCGGGCAGGTAGTTCTGAATGGCGGCCAAAAGGCGCGCGCCGCCCATGGCTTTGAGCGCCGAACCGCAGCACACCGGACACAGCTGCCCGGAGAGCGTGGCCTTGTGGACGGCTCCGAGCAGCTCCTCCACGGCGATCTCCTCGCCTTCGAGGTAGCGCTCCATGAGCTGCTCGTCAGACACGGCCACTTCCTCGACCATGGTCTCGCGCATGGTCTCGATCTCGTCGGCCATGTCCTCGGGAATGGGGCCTTCGGTAACCCCGCCCTTGTCGTCGAAAAAGTAGGCCTTGCCTTCAAGGACGTTGACCACGCCCTTAAAGGCCTCTTTTTCGCCGATGGGGAGATTTTGGATGTAGGTCTTGACCCCGAGCTTTTCCTTGATGCCGTTTAACGCCATCTCGAAATCGGCCCGGTCGCGGTCCATTTTGTTGATGAAAAAGAGCGTCGGCAAGCCGAGCTTGGCGACTTCGCCCCACAGCTTCTTGGTCAGCGGCTTGACGCCGTCCACGGCGTCGACCACAAAGACCACGCCGTCCACGGCGCGCAGCAGATAGGGCAGGTCGCCGTTGAAGCTGCCGTCGCCCGGGATGTCCAGGAGAAAATGACGGTTTTTCTGGAACTGGAAGGCGGCCAGCCCGGGCTGGGTGCTGCCCCGGCGCTTCACTTCCTCGGGCTCGTAGTCCAGGGTGGTGGCCCCTTCCTCGATCTTGCCCAGTCGCGGGATGGCGCCGGCGGTAAAAAGGAGCATTTCGGCCACAGAGGTCTTGCCGCATCCGCCGTGGCCGATCAGGGCGTAGGTGCGTTGGCTGGCGAGGTTTTCCGACATTCCCTTCTCCCTTGTGCTAGGCGTTGTCACCGTGGTCCAAACGCCTGGGGGCGTTTTTCCTGTCCCATATCGAAAGCCGGCTGGCCGGCTTCGTGACGAAGCGAATCGAGAGAGAGATCGGGCGGAAATCCGGGCATTTTCAGGCCCTTGGCTTTTCCGCGAGTTTGGGCATATTGGATGAGGCGTCACCCCTTGTCAAGACGACAACTTCCTGAAATCACAAACTCTACGGCAAAAAGCCAAGAATACCGACACCGTGCAGCCACTCTTTCTTCACCCGCGCGACATCGACCTGTCCGCCCCGCACCTCTTCTGGGCCGCCCCGCCCGATGCGGCGCTGACCGATTCCCTGGCCGCCCAGGGCCAGCTCACCCCGGCCCTGGTCCTGGAAACCGACGGCCGGCCCATCCTGGCCGCCGGCTCCCGTCGGGCCGCCGCCCTGCGGGAGATCAAAGGCCGCACCCTGTGCGCCCTGGCCCTGCCCGAGGCCGATCCCGACGCCCCGGCCCTGGCCCCGGACGGCGGCCCGCTGCCCCTGCCCCTGCGCCTGGGGCTGATCTATCTCGCCTCCAACCTCGGCCGGGCCGTCACCGACGCCATGGCCGTGGCCGCCGGGCGCTATTTCGCCCCCCTGGCCGGCCTGGACGGCTTCCTGGCCCTGGCCGGCCCGCAGCTCTTCGCCCCGGACGACCGGCGCGGCCGGCTGCTTGCCCGCTGGCTGGCCCTGCCGCCGGCCCTGGACGCGCTACTCGCCTCGGGCCATGTGCCGCTGGGGGCCGGCGAACGTCTGGCCGCCCTGGCCCCGGACGACCTCGACGCCTTCCTGCCGCTCTTGGGGGCCGTGCGCTGGTCCCGGGGAAGCCTGTCGGCGGCGTTGGCCTTTTTGACCGAGGCCGCCCGGTTGGCCGGCGAGACGCCGGCTGCCACCCTCGCCCGCTCGGGCCTGCTCGACTTGCCCGGCCGGGGGCTGTCGCCAAACGACCTGACCGCCGGCTTGCTGGCTGGGTTGCGTCGGCTGCGCTATCCGGCCGTCACCACCCTGGAGGCCCGGTTCACGGCGCTTTCCCGGGAGCTGTCGCGCGGCAGTCGGGTGAAAATCCGCCCCAGCCAGGGCTTCGAGTCCGACTGCGCCACCTTCGAGGTCACGGTCAAAAACCGCCAGGAGCTGTCCAAGGCCGCCGCCGACCTGGCCGCCATGGCCGCCGCCCCGGCCCTGCCCAGGCTCCTGGCCGTGGCCCAGGAGGACGTATCCGAAGAGCCGGGAGACAAGACGTGAGCGCGCCCCTGTGGGACATCACGGCCCTGGCCGTGGACGCGGCCGTGGCCGAAACGCCCATGGCCGCCCGGGCCAGGACCGCCCTGCCGGAGGCGGCCGTGACCGTGCTGGCTCCGGGCGATGCCCTGCCCCAGGCCCCGAACGGCGGCCGGGCGCTGCACGTCAAAGCCCATCCCGGCCGATTCCTGCGCCCCTGCCCGGCCACGCGCCACTACCGCTGCTGCGGCTACCAGATCATCCACATCGGCGAGAACTGCCCCATGGACTGCTCGTACTGCATCCTGCGGGCCTATTTCCGCGACCGCACGCTCACCGCCTTCGCCAACACCGAGGCCATGTTCGCCGAACTGGGCCGGGTGTTCGGGCGCGACCCCAGCCGGCTGTTTCGGGTCGGCACCGGCCAGTTCGCCGACGCCCTGGCCCTGGAGCCCATCACCGGCCACACCCGCGAACTGCTGGGCTTTTTGGCCGGCCACCCCAACGTCGTGCTGGAACTCAAGTCCAAGACCGCCGACCTTACGTGGATGGAGGCCGACCCGGACCCGAAAACGGTGCTGCCGTCCTGGTCGCTTAACGCTCCGGTGATCGTGGCCGCCCAGGAACGCGACACGGCCTCGCTTGAGGCGCGGCTGTCGGCGGCCAGGGCCTGCGTCCAGGCCGGCTTTCGGGTCTGCCTGCACTTCGACCCCATCTGCTGGTTCGAGGGCTGGGAGCGGGAGTACGCCGCCACCGTGGACATGATTTTTAACTATCTCGCCCCGGACGACATCGCCTACATCAGCCTGGGCTCGTTTCGCTGCCTGCCGGAGCTGCCCGGCAGGCTTATCGCCGAGGGCCGGGAGCTGCCGCGCTACATGCTTGGCGAATTCACCATCGGCCCGGACGGCAAGACGCGGCTGCTGCGGCCCCTTCGCGTGCGGCAATTGCGTTTCATGGCCCGTCGGCTGGCCGGGCATGGCTTTTCGCGTGGGCTTTATTGCTGTATGGAATCGGACGAGGTCTGGCGCGCCGCCTTGGGCCAGGCTCCCCGCGAGCTCGGGGGGCTGGCCGCCCATCTGCTGGCGTGCGCCCACAATCCCGGAGGAACGCGGCCATGCTCGTAGACTACGCCGACACCCTGGACCGTCTGGAAAAGGCCTTGGGCCGCCATTTCGCCGACTCGCCGTCGATTTTAAACGTGCCGGGCGTGTCCGTGGCCCTCAAAATCGACCCGTTTTACTATCTGGCCCTGCGGCCGGCCTTTTTCGAGCTGTTGGGCAAATGGGCGGCCGTGCCGCCGTCGCGGGTTGAAGAGACGCTTGCGCGCACGGGCAACATCGTGCTCGGGCCGGGCAAGGCCCGCTACGACAAGCCCATCAGCGTCTTTGAGGACGGCACGCGCACGGTGCTGAAGCTGCCGGCCGATTTCGTGCCGGCCGAGTGGATCGACCGGGCCGTGACCATGTACGGCGGCGAGGCCGGGCCGTTGCCGGTGTCCGGGCTGCGTCTGACCGAGGACCAGCGGGAGACGCTGGCCCCGTATTTCGCCGGCAAGACCGAACTGGCCGCCCTGGCGTACGGCGCGCCGCGGCAAAGTTGAACAACAGCCCCTTCCCTTGACACAAACGGCCGTTGAGGGGCATGTGGGCAGCATCGACTACAGATGGCCGTTGGCCATGGAGGGATATCGTGAAACGTCTGCTTGTCCTATTGCCGCTTCTGTGCCTGCTGTTGGCTTCCTGCTCTTCCACCATGAATTTCTTCGGCTTCGGCGGCAAGGAAGACAAACCGCAGGAACCCACCATCGTCATGGTGGATTACGGCATCTATCAGAACGGGGCGCTGTCCCTGGCCACCACCAGCGTGCCGCGCCAGCTCGGCGCCACCTTCGGCATGCGTTTTAAGACCCTCAAGCCCGAGGGCGGCGTCTCCAAGGTGAAGATCGTCACCACCACGCCGGGCATCATCGATCCGGCCAAGAACGCCGTGGTCTTCACCACCGAGTCCGTGGAGACCATCGCCACGGGCAAGGAATACCACTGCACGTTCACCTTCCAGAAGGAATGGGAGATGGCCACCGGCGACTGGACGCTGACGGCCATCGCCGAAGACGGCAGCCAGGTGAAAAAGACCTTCCAGATCTTCAATCCCCAGCCCTAGGGCATATTTTCCTCGCTTCCGCGAGCGCCCGGGACAAGACCTGTCCCGGGCGCTTTTTTATTGATGCCCTTGTAGCGGCCCCTTGCCTTTACATCAGTAACTAGATATATCATAGGAGTGTCAATAATCAACCTTCAACAGAAAAGGATGGTTACCATGAGCACACCCTATGCCGGCGAAATGACGATCGGGGGAGGGGCCACGCTGTCGTACATTTCCGTTGACGGCCAGAGCGTCGCCGTTTCGGCGACCGTCGGGGGGGTCTTGCAGGGAGCAGCAACGCTCGATTCTTCCAATCCCAGCGCGAAACTTTGCGATCAAGGCATGCCGGGATCAGGAGTCCCGTCTGTCGAAGTGGCGTTTGCGGCACAGGCCCAGGTGACCGTGAGTTGGACGTTAAGCTGGGCAGGAGTCCCGAGCGGCTCGACAAGCCGCGGCATTCTGGCAGGTTGGCCCGTTTAGCGACAACGGCGGGCGCCTTTTGGGGGACGGCCTGGCGGCGAGGTTGACAGCTGTTCCCGGAGTACTGGGCATGCCCCAGCGTAGCTGCCGCCGCCCTGTTCGGGGTATGCCCCGGAGAGGGCGGCGGCGCGAGGTGATGCGAGGCCGCGTCGGGCGTCTGTCCAACCAGGACCCAATGCGCTGTAAGCCTCGACATTGGGCCGAGCAGCCCCCGCCCTACGCGAAACGCGTCCATCGGCCTTTCAACTGTTCGAATCAAACCTTAATACTTAAAATAAAAGATAAAAATAACGAACATCACCTGTTCGTACCTTGTTCTCTTGTTGTTCTTTTGTTTTCTTTCGCTGTTCGCAAGCTGTCCGTTTGTCAGGGGTTCGCTGTTCCTTGAGCGTTTCTTCGTTGTGCCTGGCCGTGCCTTTTCGGCGTGGCCGGGCGCGGCATCCGGCCATGCCGGGCAAACATCCCTTCGGCTCCAGGCCGGCCTGATGGCGGCTTGGACAAATACGGCAAGCCGCTGGAAACGACGAGGCCGCCGTCAAACGGTGCCTATCAATAATATTGCTCCGAAATCATTTGAAGAAATAACGAACATGACCTGTTCGTTCCATGTGCGCTTCGGTTTCTTGCCAGGGTTGACATGTTCGTATCACGGGCGCGACTGTGCGCAACCGGCCTCAAAGCGTGCGCTTCAGGGCGGCGATTGTTCCTTGGCCGTGCCCGGCTGTTCCTTTTGGCGCGAAATAAGCCGGCACGGTCGAGAAATCGGGGAATGCGGACAAGGGGCATGGGCAAGACGCACGCGCGCCCCAAGCGTGGCGGCGGCGCGGGCAAAGGCCTGCACCGGCCGCGTCAAGGACTCGCTGGAAAGGCAAGGCGTGAGCGTCGAGGGTGGCGGCCGGCCGTCTGGCGCGGTCGTGTTCCGGGCAGACTCCGCCGCCGGCGGCGAAGGCGGCTATTTGGCCCGCAGCAGCTCCCAGTTGATGGCGAGCACCGCCGCGATCTTTTTGAGCGTCGCCCCGCGCGGCCGACTTTTTTTGGCCTCCATCTGGGCCACGGCGGCCGGCGACACTTCCAGGCGGCGGCCAAGTTCCTCCCGGGTCACGCCCAGATGCTCCCGCCAGGCCCGGATGGGCGAATAGCCTTCCTCCACCAGCCAGGCCACTTCGCGCGGCAAGGGCTTTGGGCTTTCAGGGGAGTCGTTTTCCGTCGTCATTGTGTCAATCTCCTTAAAAGGCGTGTTGTTGTCTCGTCGAGTCAGGCACGTGGCCCACGCGCCGGGCAAACGGCCAAGGCCGACAACGCGCCAGGCCGTTCCCTGCTCGCCCGGCCACCGCCACGGCTTGCGCCTGCCGGGCAATCGCCCCTACAGGCCGCCCAAGGCGCGGATGGCCTGGGCGGCCTCGGTAAACTTGTCCGGGTCCAGGCAGATGACTCCGGAAAACGGCGTGTCGAGTTCATAAAGCAAAAAGATGTTGCCGACGAGCATGGTCAACATCATGAAAATGAAGAAGCGGTCGGCCGGCTTGTGGCCGGTCTCGATGAAATAAAACCCGATGAGGGTGAAGGCCACGCCGAGGTAGATGATGACCCAGATGGGCGTATACAGGCTGCCGTCAATGAGCAACAGCCGCTGGTGGCGCAGCTTGTTGCAGTCGATGAGCCGCGACAGCATGAGCGTGTACATGGCCTGGGCATGGCTGTCCGGGGCCGGGGCCAGGGCGCGAAGCTCGCCCCAGACCGCGTCGTAAAGCGCTCCCGCGCCGTCCGACGGCTCGCCGTCGCGCATCATGGCCCAGCCCGGATCCCGCACCGCCTCGACATAGCGCAGCAAGGCCCGGCGAAAACCGTCCGAGTCCGGCAGGGACTGGGACAGGCGACACTCGACCACAAGCAGGTCAGTCTCGTCGGTGATGGCCGCGTCCGCGCCGTTGTAGGTCTGCCACAGGGAGACCACGGCAAAGCCCAGGAAAAACGTGTAGAGCGTGGTAAAAAATCCGAAATTGGTGCCGAACAGATTGCGCTGTTCCAGCGTCAGGGAGCAGGAGGCGCGCCGCCGCAACAGGCGCAGCAACACCAGGGCCGTCGCCACCCCGGCCAGGAAGACGGCAATATAGCGCAGATCGCTGTACACGGTTCCCTCCCTGGCCTCGCCGCCGGCCACCGCCTGCGGCGGGCAAAAAAAAGCCGCCCGCATTGCGGACGGCCCAAAACGTTCGCGCGTCTTCCGGTTACTCCGGCCTGGCCCAGGCCGCCGCCACAAAGGGGGCCAGCGTGTCGCCGGCCTGGCGGTAGAGATCCAGGGCGTCGCCCTCGGGGCCGGACCAGCGCACGGCCAGCTCCCGCCCGGATGCGCCGGCAAAGGCGAAAAGCGGCTGGTAAGCCTCGGGCGAGAAATCGCCGCCGTCGCCGGCCCGCCACGTGCCGCCGGCTTCGGCCGTCCCGGCATGGTCCAAGTAGACCGTGGGCGCGCCGGGCATGGACCAGCCCAAGGTCACCAGCTCGTCGCGGCCATGGGGCGCGAATCGGGCCAGGGACAGCCGGCTGCCGTCGGAGAGCGTGCCGATCTCCCGGCACCAGGCCACGTCGCGCCCGGTCCGGTCGGCCATCTCGCGCCGCACGGCCGGGGAACAGGGCGCCTCGCCGGCGGCCGGGGTCACGGTCAGGACTTGCCGCGCGGCCAGAAATTCCTCGGTGGCCACCAGCACATGGTCGCCCGGGCCAAAGGCCTGGCTGGCCGCGAAAACCGCGCCCGACACTTCGCTAAAACGCCCACCCGACGCCTCGGGGGCCGGGTCGCCCCGCTGGGAGCCGGCATAGGCCAGATCGACCACCCGCCCCGGGGCGGCCACGGCCTTGCGAAAGCCCTTCATGCCCCGGGCTAGCCCCGCCTCCACCGGAACGAGCACCTGCCGGCCCGGCTGGTCGGCAAAGCCGAAAGCGCTGCCCGAAAGCACCTGGTTGGCTCCCGGGTCGTCTTCCCGGTAGTTGGCCTGGGCAAGGGCCATCATGGACAAGGTCAACACCAACACCGTAACGCCGCACGCGGCCCGCCAGGGAAGTTCCCGGTCAGGCTTCGCCGACTCGCTCATGCAACAGTTCTCCCGCGCTTGTTCAAAATCATGGGCCTAACGTTTCCGGGCCGGAAGTCCCCAGACCTCGGCCACGGCATCGGCCACCGCTTCGATGCACCGGTCCGCCGCCCGTTCGCGGCGATGGACCAGGGCCAGTCCCAAGGCCATGCCTTCCCATGGCCACACGCAAGCCTCGCCCGCCGCCGCCGCGTCCAAGGCGTCGTCGCGGCGCAGCAAGGTCAGTCCGACGCCGGCCGCGACCAGGGTGCGCAACGTGGCGTCGTTGTCGCCCACCATCACCTTGTTGATGGGCAGTCCTCGGCGTGAAAACGAGGATTCGAGCAGATACTGAAACGGACAACGCTCGGAAAACCACACCCAGGGCAGGCCGGCCAATTCGTCCCAATTGGCCCCTTTCACCCGCTCGGCCCAGGAGGTCGGCCCCACCACGGCCATGGGCACCTCTTCCAGGGGCGTCACCGCCACTTCGTGGCCGGCCTCGATGATGTTGTCGTAGACAAAACCGACGTCAAGCCGGCCCAGGCGCACGTTGTCGAGGATGCGCGGCGAACTGGAATTGACCAGATGCAGCTCCACCCCCGGATGCCGCCGGGTCATGACGGCCAGGATCTCCGGCACATGCAGGCGCACGGCTTCGTTGTTGAGCCCCAGCCGCACCACGCCCGTCACGTCCTGGCGCAGGACCCCGGCCCGCCGCCGCACGGCTTCCAGGCCGCGCAGGGCTTCCCGGGCCTCTTCCAAAAGCGCCCGGCCCTCGGCCGTCAGGCGCATGCCCTTGGGCGTGCGCGAAAACAGCGCCACCCCGAGTTCCTCTTCCAGACCCCGGATATGGGCGCTGACCGCCGGCAGGCTGGCGTTTAAACGTTCAGCCGCCCGGGTAAGGTGCTCCTCCTCGGCCACGGCCACGAAGGTGCGCAGGTGATAGTATTCCACAACGCCCCTCCCGGCGTCGCGTGTCTTCGGCCAAGCCGAAGCACCGCTTCGGACATTGCGATTGGATCGCGACCGGCGCGGCGGGCTACGGTCCGACCGAAGCCCAGTTCGGCCTATGGCACAGCCCGCCCCCGTCGTAAAGGCCGGGCCGGGCGTTACGGATGGAGGAAAAAACAATGTCCAATGTCAAGAAAATCGTCACCGCTGGCCTGGCCGTCGTCGCCATCCTCGCCCTTTTCGCCCTGGACCGGCCCTCGGCCGGCCCGGCCGCGCCGGCCCCCCGGGCGGCCGTCGCCCCGGCCCGGGCCGACTTGGCCGAGGCGGTCTTTTCCATGGTGCTGGCCCGGGCCGGCGAGGAAGGCGTCTGCCTGTCCCAACCGCCGAGCCTGTGCCAGGCCTGCGTTGCCGCCCACCTGGGGCTGGACAAAACCGACGTGCGCCGACGTTGCGCCCGGGCTTGCGCCCTGGAGTGAAATCGTACCCCGGACCTCACTCCCGGCCATAGCGGCCAATGAGCGTGGCCGAAGCCAGGATGTGGCCCTTGGCGGCGCGAAGGACCTCCCGCTTGGTGGCCCCGGGCGGCAGATCAAGGACCGCGCCCAGGGCATAAAGCGTAAAAACGTAGCGGTGGATGCCCGACGGCGGTTGCGGCCCGGCGTAGCCGAGGCGTCCCCAGCCGTTGATCCCGGACAGGCTGCCGTCGGCGTGGCGGGGCACGGCCGGCAGGCCCTCGGGCAGGCCCGGGGTGGCCGGCGAGAGATTGTAGAGCACGAAATGGTCGAACACGCCGGAAACGGCGTCGGGATCGTCGCACACCAGGGCCAGGCTGGCCGCGCCGGCCGGCACACCGGCAAACAGCAGTGGCGGCGACAAGTCCGTCCCGGCGGCGGCATGGCGGTCGGGAATCAGGCCCAAATGGGCAAAAGCCGGCGAGGTGAGCGTCAGGGCCATGGGCGCTCCTTGGGCGCGCCTGGCGCGTCCTCGAGAAGTCTTTGATGCTTCAAAGCAACACCTTGAGAGCACTTTTTCCCGAAAAATACTCCTGTAGTTTTTTAGGGGTCAAAGACACGCCCCAAACAGGCGGCCGGCCAGGCGCTCGCCCCGGCCGGCCGCCGCAAAGTGCGTATTAATCGTCGAAATCGCCCTCGGGGCCCTTGTCGCGGGACAAGGCCTTGGCCCGCTCCAGGATCTTCTCCCGGGTCCATTCGGCCGGGTTCTCGATGACGCCGGCCTTGGGGCCAAGGTCGTACGAACCGGCCGCCGTCAAGGCTTCCACGGCCAGGGGCGCGGTGCCGCCGGCATTGAACACGTCGGTGAGGAGCCAGGTCACGAACTCGGCCACGGCCCCGGCCATGCGGTCGCGCACGGCCTTGGGCTGGCCCAGGATCTTGCATTCAAACACGGCGTTGAGCTTCTTGTAGTCGCCGGCCTTGATGCCCTTGGCCCCGGCGTAGGCGACCATCTCGGCCCACAGCGCCTCGTCCAGGCCCTTGCCCGGCTCCTTGGTGAAGGCCCCGGCCGCGTCGAGCACGGCATTGCCGTAGTCGTTGACGGCCACGCCCCAGGCGATCATCTGCAGGGCCGTGGCCACGTTGGCCTTGGTGGTGCGGGTCAGGGCGGCGATCTGCTTGAGCTTGTCCGAGGAGTTGCCCGAGGTGCCGTGCTGGGCCCCGGAAATGCCGTAGGAGGCCAGCGCCTGGTGGATTTCGGCGGTCAGCTCCACCTGGATGCCCGTGGCCGAGGCCTCAATGCCGTGGGTGGTGCCGTTGTTGAGCGCGATCCAGTCCGGGTGGATGCCGTTGGCATTAAGCCCCCGGATAAGGAACAGGGCCTCGTCCGGGGTGGACAGGCCGGACTTGCCTTTGATCTCGCCCACTTCCGTCTCGTAGCCGGCCCAGCCCGGGACCACGGGAGCCAGGGCGATGTTGGCCAGGAGGTTCTCCTCGTCGGGCAGGTGGGAGGCGTCGATGGCGATGGAGGTGATGCCGGCCTCGAACAGGGTCGGGATCTCGGCCAGGGCCTCGACCACGTCGCCGGGCTTTTTGATGCCGTAGTGGTCGGCATGGATGGCCACCGGCACGGTGATGCCCAGCTCGTTCATGGCCTGGTCGGCTTGCCTGGCGATGTTCCACATGGTGACGTTGCAGTAGGTGGACTCCGACCGGGCGATCTCCAGGATGACGGCGGCGTCGGCCTTCTGGGCGGCGATAAGCGCCCCGCGCAGCACGGCGTTGCTGCGGGAGTTGGCGGCGATGGTCATGGCCTGGCCCTTTTTGAGCATGGCCCGGTCCACGGCCTTGCCGCTGACGAGAAGCGCCCGGGAATTGGGGAAAAGCGTCTTGACGTTGGGCGGGCGGCCAACGGCCAGGGCCTGGTTGAAGGCGGTCATATCCGTCTTGGTCATCGAGTCCTCCTTGTCGTGGCGGGGCGCGTGGCCCGAAATGGCGTGGGGACGCGGCCGGCTCAGCCGGCGGCGTAGAGGTCTTTGATCTTGTGGGCGGAAAGTAAGGCGACGGCGGCCGGATCATGGGCCACGGCGGCGATCAGCGCGGCCACGGCCGAGGCGATGCGGGCGCGCTCCACCGGATAGGGAACCTCGGCCAGCTTGCGGCACAGGGCGTCCAGGTTGGCCAGGTTGGCGTCGGCCGGACCGGCCTGGCAGCGGCCCAGGAAGTCGCAGGCCACGACCTGGCCGCCGGCCTTGGGCTGGACCCCGGCCAGATAGGCCGGCGCGCCGCACACGGCGCAGGTGATCTCGCCGGAGGCGGTGTCGGCCACCGGAAAGGTCCAGTCCTTAGTCGTATTGCCGCAGGCGTCGTACTTGCGGATGTGCAAAAAGCGGCTCTCGGCCGCCCAGCCGAAATCGGCGTGGGTCGGGTCGGCGACGCAGAAAAGTCGGCGCGAAAGCATGGCGGGCTCCTTGGATCAGAAAACAAAGGTGAAACCGTCCAAGGCATAGTACGCTCGGGCGAAACAATCAACACGCCGCGCCGCAATTCCCCGCCTGCACAGGGGGTTTTCCCTTTCGCGCCAGGCCGTATTCTGGTAGCCCCTAGCCTCGCCGCCGTCGCGGCCGGGGGGAAGGAACATGTCGGGCTATCTGTACGTCCTGGCGGCCGCCGCCTTATGGGGGCTGATTGGACCGCTGTCCAAGCTGTCGTTCGCCGCCGGCATGGACACGGTGGAAGTGGCCTTCTGGCGCACCACGCTGGCCTGGTTTTTTTTCGCCGCCCAGGCCATACGCGCCCGGGAAACGCGCATCGCACCCCGGGACCTGCCGGCCGTGGCCGGATTCGGCGTGGCCGGCATCGCCGGGCTGTTCGGGGCCTATGTCGTGGCCGTGGAAGCCGGCGGCGCGGCCCTGGCCTCGGTGCTGCTCTACACCGCCCCGGCCTGGGTGGCCGTCATGTCCTGGCTGTTTCTCAAGGAACCCATGGGCGGCTACAAGATCGCGGCCGTGGCCGCCACCATCGTCGGCGTGGCCGGGGTGAGCTGCGGCGACGGGGCCGCCGCCGTCAACGGCCGGGCCATCTTTTTCGGCCTGCTCTCGGGCGTCACCTATGCCCTGTACTACATCTTCGGCAAATACTACCTGGGCCGCTACAAGACACCCACGCTTTTTCTCTACGCCCTGCCCGTGGGGTCGCTGACCCTTTTGCCCTTTGTCCACTTCACCCGCCCGACCCTGGCCGGGGCGCTTCCCTGCCTCGTCCTGGCCCTGTGCTCCACCTACGGGGCCTATTCGCTTTACTACGCCGGCTTAAAGCGCCTGGAGGCCACCCGGGCGGCCGTGGTCGCCACCCTGGAGCCGGTCATGGCCGCGATTTTGGCCTACGCCCTTTTCGGCGAACGCTTCGGCTTTGTCGGCTATCTCGGTTCGGCGCTCATCATCGCCTCGGTGCTGGCGACCATCTGGGACGGCGCGCGCGAACGGCTGCGCGCCCCCCTGCCCCAGGGGAGCGGAAACTAAAGACGGCCGGCCCGAAAACCGATAGGAAGGGCGTGGAGGACCGCCGCGACCGCGCGGCGACGGCAGCGATGAGCGATAGCGCGAACACCCCCCCTCTTGGCGCGCCGGCCCCGACCCAAACCGCCCCGCAGCGGACGGCGCCCTCGCCTGCGGCCGGACGCAAGATCGAGGAGCACGCCGCCGAGTCCACGGTGCGCGAGATCCAGGCCGCCTTCCCCAACCGCAGCATCGCCCTGCGCGTCGATGAGGCCACCCAGATTGTCCAGACCCTGGTGCGCGACGACGCCACGGGCAAACTGCTGCGCGAACTTCCCGACGAAGAATGGCTGCGCTTGGTGGTCAAGCTGCGGGCCTTTGCCGCCGAGGCCATCCTGGACAAGTCCGTCTAGGCCGCGTTCTCGAAAACGTCTGGCTCCTTCGCTGGAAACACCCAAAAATCATGACTTTCTTCAAGACGACCATCCAGACGGCCAGGGACGACGCGCAAGGACCAGCTTGCCCTTTCCGGCCGGCTTGGCTAAGGTCCATGCGGCCTTGGCCATTGGCAACCTATTCGAATAATTTATTTAATAAACAATTTCCCAGCGCATCGGTCGAAGTTGTCGCGGCGCTCGATTGTCTCCAACCCTGACGGCTCGCGCGGCGTCGCCAAACCACCGGTGCTTTCGACCCGCCCCCTGTCATGCCCAAGGCCAAGCAACCCTCCCGCCCCTTTCCCCTCATCCGAGGCCTTTCGCTCATAGCCGTCGCCCTGGCCCTCTATGGCGTCCTGGGCTGGCTGGTGATCGCCGCCAACCGCGACGCTGCCGCCATCCGCGACGTGGTGCTGGTGGCCGACAACGCCCTGTCCGCCATCGAGGCCGCCACCGGGGAAATGCAGGCCCTGACCCTGGTCGTCGCCGCCCGGGACGACGCGACGGCGTTGTCGGCCTACCGCCGCCAAGCCGACAACGTGGCCCAGCAATTGGAGACCTTGCGCCGCCTGGCCGACGAGGCTCCCAACCTCTACAACATTGCGGACCTTGAGGCCTCCCTCCGGCCCGTGGCCGCCGCCCAGGTCCAGGCCCAGGTCCTGGCCGCCCGGGGGCGGCTCCTCGACGCCTGGGATCTGCTCCACGCGCACGCCTACCGGACCGACACGGACGCCTTGGGCCACTGCCTGGCCGACTGCGAAGCCTCGGTCAAGGCCAGCCTGGACGCGCTGCTCGCCGTCCGGGACCGCCATGCCGCGGCAGGGTTGGCGGCCATTGCCCTGGCCACGCCCATCCTGGCCCTGGGAAGCCTGCTGCTGCTGTTTCGAGCGGCCCGGGTATCCCGGGCCAACGACGAAGCCCGGGCCGAACTGGCCGCCTCGGAGCGCCGTTTTCGGGGCACCTTCGAGCTGGCGGCCGTGGGCATCGCCCATGTGGGGCTAAGCGGCCGGTTCCTGCGCGTCAACGCCCGGTTCCAGGACATCACCGGCTATAGCGCGGCCGAACTCGACCAGCTCGATTTCACGACCATCACCTACCCCGACGACCGGGACGCGGACCGGGAGCACGTCCAGGACCTCCTGTCCGGGCGGCTGGCCACCAGCTCCCTGGACAAGCGCTACGTGCGCAAGGACGGCTCCCTGGTCTGGATCACCCTGACCGTGTCCCTGGTGCGCGACGACGACGGCGGGCCGCTGTATTTCATCAGCGTCATCGCCGACATCACCGGCCGTAAAGCCGCTGAGGCCGCCGCCCGGGACAACGCCGCCGCCGTGCGCGAACTCCTCGACGCCGCCTCGGACCGGGTGGTGATGGCCGACGCGTCCGGCCGGGTCCTGGCCGTCAACGCCGCCGCGGCCGAGGGCATCGGCCAGCCAAGCGTAGCCCTTGTCGGGAGGACCTTCGCCGAGATCTTCCCGGGCACGGTCGGCGAGCACCGGCTGGCCCAGCTGCGCCGGGCCGTGGAAATCGGCCGGCGGGTGCGGTTCACCGACGAACGGGCCGGCATCCTGTTCGACATCATCATGGCCCCCCTGCCCACACCCCCCGGAAGCGCGCCCAGGGCCGCCATGTTCGCCCGCGACGCCACGGCCATGATCCGGGCCAGGCAGGCGGCCGAAGCGGCCAGCCAGGCCAAGAGCGACTTTCTGGCCAACGTCAGCCACGAACTGCGCACGCCTTTAAACGGCATCATCGGCATGGGGCAGGTGCTGGCCGGCTCGGACCTCGACCCGGACCAGCGCCAATGCCTGGACGACATCCAGCAGGCCGCCGGCGCGCTGCTGCGGCTGGTCGAGAACCTGCTCGACCTGTCGCGCCTGGAGTCCGACAGGCTTGCCCTGGACAACCACCCCTTTGTCCTGTCCTCCATCCTTCAAGGCGTCGAGGCCGCCCTGGCCCCCTTGGCCCAGGAGAAAGGCCTGAAGCTGTCGACGGACATTGGCGGCGACGTGCCGCAACTCCTGTGCGGCGACGGCGACAAGCTGCGCCAGACGCTCACGAACCTGGTCGGCAACGCCGTGAAGTTCACGCCGTCAGGCTCGGTGGCCATCGAGGCCTCCCGCGCCCAGCCGCGTCTGCAGGCCGGGCCGGAGGGCGAAACCGTGGAAGTGGAATTTGCCGTGCGCGACACCGGCATCGGCATCGCCAAGGCGGATCAGGAGCGGATTTTCGAGCGCTTCACCCAGGCGGACGCCTCGTCCACCCGGCGTTTCGGCGGCACGGGGCTGGGGCTGGCCATCAGCCGGGGACTGGTGGAAGCCATGGGCGGGAAACTGACCGTGGACAGCGCCCCCGGCCAGGGCAGCGTGTTTCGCTTCCGTCTGCGCTTCGGGCTGTTGCCCGAGGACACGGCTACTGCCCCAGATAGGCCTTTCTGATGTCGGCGTTTTCCCGCAGGGCCGCCGCGTCGTCTTCCATGACCACCGTGCCGGTCTCCATGACGTAGGCCCGGTCGGCCAATTTCAGCGCCATGTTGGCGTTTTGCTCGACGAGCAGCACGGTCATGCCGCGCTCCTCGTTGACGTTGCGGATGATGCGGAAGATGTGCTGGGAGATCATGGGCGACAGCCCAAGCGACGGCTCGTCCAACAGCAACATGCGCGGCCGGCCCATGAGCGCCCGGGCGATGGCCAGCATCTGCTGCTCGCCGCCCGACAGCGTGCCGCCGTGCTGCTTGCGCCGCTCGTGGAGCACCGGAAACAGCCGGAACACCATGCCCAGGTCGGCTTCGATCTCATCGACGTCGCGGCGCAAGAACGCGCCCATGTCGAGGTTTTCCTGGACGGTCAAGCGCGGGAAAATGCGGCGTCCCTCGGGCACCTGGCACAGCCCCAGGGCCGGCAGCTGGTCCGGACGCTTGTCGCTGATGGACTCCCCGGCGTAGCGCACCTCGCCAGCCGTTGCCCGCACGATGCCGCAGATGGTCATGAGCGTGGTGGACTTGCCCGCGCCGTTGGCCCCGAT
>ALAO01000240.1 GCA_000307955.1 Solidesulfovibrio magneticus str. Maddingley MBC34
GGTAACCCCCTCCCGGCCGCCGGAGGCATTCTTCTCTTCCCTTCTCTTCTCTTTTCTCTCTACTTCTCTCGCTACTTACGCGCCAGGCCCAAGCTTTCGACAATGGCCGAGGCGGCCTTGGCGGTGTAGTCTTCGGGAGTCAGCGCCGCCTTGTCGGCGTCGGTCATGATGGAGCGCGGCCGGTTGACGTACTTGGGATCGGCCTTGACGCCGTAGGCGGCGGGGAAGCTGTCCTCGAAGTACATTTCCTGGAAGCCGATGAATTTGAGGTGGTGGGCGGTGGCGTCGAGGATGGCTTCCTCGGAGGCTTCGATGAGGCCGAGTTCCTTGGCCTTTTGCAGGCCGGCCAGGCATTCGCCGCCCTGGGTGCAGCTGATGTGGCCGTGGCGGTTGGCCAGGAGCATGCCTTCGACGATGGCCTGCTCGGTGACCTGCACCACCTGGAAGCTGCCGGGACCGCCGATCTTTTCGTATTCCTTGGCGAAATGGGCCACGCGCGGGAACGAGACCGGGTTGCCGATCATGGCCGCCTGGGCGGCGCTGGGGGTCACGGGCACGGCCTTGAACTCGCGTTTGGCCGGATCGGCCTCGTCGTAATACTGGAAGACCGGGTCGGCGTGGTGGGACTGCACGCCGAAGATGCGCGGCAGGGAGCGGATGACGCCGAGCTTTTTGAGTTTTAAAAATCCGCTCATGATGGCCGTGACGTTGCCGGCGTTGCCGATGGGCACAAACACGCATTTGCGGTAGGTGTCCCAGCCGTACCACTGGGCCACTTCGAAGGCGTAGGATTCCTGGCCGAGGATGCGCCAAGCGTTTTTGGAATTTAAAAGCGCCACGCGGTAGTTGTCGGCCAGATGCTCGACGACCTTCATGCAGTCGTCGAAGACGCCGGGCACTTCGATGACCGTGGCCCCGCTGCCCAGGGGCTGGGCCAGCTGCTGGGGCGTCACCTTGCCCTTGGGCAGGATGACCACGGATTTGATGGGGCCGCCGACATAGGCGGCGTAGAGGGCGGCGGCGGCCGAGGTGTCGCCGGTGGAGGCGCATACGGTCAGCACCGAATCCCAGCCGTTGACCCGCACGAGGTGCTTCAAATAGCTGAAGGCGCAAGCCATGCCCCGGTCCTTGAAGGAGGCGCTGGGGTTTTGGCCGTCGTTTTTATAGGCGAACGGCACGCCGACCAGTTCGGTCAGGGCGGCGTTGGCGGCGACGATGGGCGTGTGGCCTTCGCCCAGGTAGACGATGTCCTGTTCCTCCATGACCGGGGCCATGAGTTCGTAGAACCGCAGCACGCCGCGCAGGGCCGTGGCCCGGGAGGAAGCGCGCTTGTCGAAAAGGCCCTGCCAGTAGCTGGCCGGGTATTCGAGGAGGCTGTCGAAGGTGGTGTCTTCGAGCAGGAACACGCCGCCGCAATGGGGGCAGGTGTAGTACAGTTCGTGGATGTCGAACCGGGCCCCACAGCCCAGGCAGACGTACTCCATCTTGCCCCGGTATTTGGGAAAATCGCTCGTCGTGATCATGGCGCTCCCTGCGCTTGCTCCGCTTCCCCTTTGGAGCGGAAGGCGGTTAGGACGTAATGCTTCGAAAAAACGATCTCTTGGTCAATGCAATAAAGGCCCCGGACGGGCGACCTCAGGCCGGCCAGAGTTCCCTGGCGCTGGCCGTCCACATGACGACGCCGCAGGCCACTTTGGCCGTCAGGCCAAAGACCTTGCCGTACAGGGCTCCCAGGGCGGCGCGTCGGGCCTCGGCGTCATCGCGGCCGTGCAGCCGCTCGAACATATAGCAGCCGAAAAACGCCCCGGCAACGGCCCCGAAAAGGGCTCCAAGGCCCAGGAAAAACGGCGCGCCGCACAGCGCCCCGCCAAAGGCTCCCAGAAAGCCGCCCAGGTTGCCCTTGCCGCTGGCTCCGTAGCGTTTGGCCCCAAAAAGCTGGGCGAAAAGCTCCACCGCCTCGCCGGCCAGGGCCACGCACACGAGCAGGGCGTAAAACCCGAAGCCCAGGTGCAGTTCCGGATGAAACATGTCCCACAGGACGACCAACCCCAAAAGCGCCCAGTTGCCCGGCAGGCCAAGGACATGGAGCGTCAGGCAGCCGAGCAGGACCAGAAGAAAAACGGCCAGGGCGACAAGGCTCACGCCCCGCTCTCCCGCTTGTCCACCACCCGCGAGGCCTTGCCCTCGGTCTTGGGCAGGCTGTTGCTCTCGACCAGCTCGACCTTGGGCGTGACCAGGATTTCATCGCGAAGCCGGGCGGCGATGCGCTTTTGCAAGGCCCCGAGTTGGCGCATGTCCTCGACGAAGAATTCGTCGCGGATTTCCACCCGCACCCGGATGTTGTCGATGTAGCCGTCGCGCTCCAGCACGATCTGGTAGTCCTGGCCCACCTCGGGCATGGCCATGAGCACCCGCTCGATCTGCATGGGAAAGATGTTGACGCCCTTAATGATGAGCATGTCGTCGCAGCGCCCGTGCAGACGGTCGATGCGGCGATGGGCCCGGCCGCAGGGACACTGGCCCGGCAGGAAACGGGTCATGTCCCGGGTGCGGTAGCGGATGACGGGCATGCCTTCGCGGCCAAGGGTGGTCATGACCAGCTCGCCGAGTTCGCCCTCGGCCACTGGTTCGCCCGTGGCCGGATCGACGATCTCGGCCAGGTAGGCGTCCTCCCAGACATGCATGCCGTTTTGCTCCTGGCACTCGAAGGCCACGCCCGGCCCGTTCATCTCGGAAAGGCCGTAGGAGTTGTAGGCCTTGATGCCGTAGAGTTCCTGGAGGCGTGCCCGGGCTTCTTCCGTATAGGGCTCGGCCCCGACCAGGGCGATGCGCAGCGGCAGGTCCCGGGGATCAAGGCCGATTTCGGCGAAGATGGAATGGAGATACAGGGCATAGGACGGGATGATGTGGATGCCGGTGACCTTGAAGTCTGTCAAGAGCTTGATCTGGCGGTGGCTGTTGCCGGCCCCGGCCGGGATGGTCAGGCAGCCGAGCTTTTCCGCGCCGTAGTGGATGCCAAGGCCCCCGGTGAAAAGCCCGTAGCCGGACATGTTCTGGAAGACGTCGGTGCGCCGCAGCCCAACCATGTACATGCAGCGGGCCATGAGCGAGGCCCACCAGTCCAGGTCTTTTTGGGTGTGGTAGATGACCGTCGGGGTGCCGGTGGTGCCAGAGGAGGCGTGCATCCGCACCATTTCGCTGTGCGGCAGGGCCAACATGCCGTCGGGGTAGCTGTCGCGCAGATCCTGCTTGGTGGTGAACGGGATGCGGCGCACGTCGTCCAGGGAGTGGACGGATTCGGGATCAAACCCGGCCTCGGCGAAACGGCGGGCGTAGAACGGCGATTTGGCGGCCTGGGCCAGGGAGCGGCGCAGCCGGCCGATCTGCAGTTGGGTTATCTCGGGCCGGGAAAGGGCCTCGGCGGCATCGTAGCAATCCACGACATCTCCTTGCTGGCGAATGTGGGGAGCAACCCCCTTTTCCAAAGAAGGGGGTTGCTCCCCACACCTGTCCTCCCCTCGAAACATTCCACGGGAGGGTTGAATGACATGTGCTGTGCCTTCGAGGCTATACCCCCGGCAGGGCACGGGTTCAAGGGTCGCGGAAGGCGAAAAAGGCCTCAGCCCATGCCGAATTCGGACGGGGGCGGGATGTCGGAGAGGTTCTCAAACGCCGTGGATTCCTTAAGGAACAGCAGCTTGACCATGCCCGTGGGGCCGTTTCGCTGCTTGCCGATGATGACCTCGGCCACGTTGTCCTCGGGGGTGAGCTCTTCCTTTTTCTTGTAGGCGGCGGCGCGATAAAGAAAGATGATGACGTCGGCGTCCTGTTCGATGGCCCCGGATTCGCGCAAATCGGACATCATGGGGCGTTTGTCGGCGCGCTCCTCGACCTTGCGGTTGAGCTGGGACAGGGCCACCACCGGCACGTGCAGTTCCTTGGCCAGAGCCTTGAGGCTGCGGGAGATGTCGGAAATTTCCTGCTCGCGGGAGTCAATGTGGCGCGAGGCGCGCATGAGCTGGAGGTAGTCCACCATGATGAGCCCCAGACCGTGCTCGGCCTTGAGACGGCGGCAGCGGGCGCGCAGATCCATGGTGGTGATGGCCGGGGTGTCGTCCACGAAAATGGGCGAGGCGGAGAGATGGTTGGCCGCGTCGTAGAGCCGCGACCAGTCCTCGTCATCGAGGCGCGCCCGGCGCAGCTTGGCCAGATCGACTTTGCCCCAGCAGCACAGCATGCGCTGCATGATCTGCTCCATGGACATTTCCAGCGAAAAAACGGCCGTGGGAATGGCCGACATGGCGGCGGCGCGCATGGCCACGTTCATGGCAAAGGCGGTCTTGCCCATGGACGGGCGGCCGGCCACGATGATGAGATCGGAGGGCTGGAGACCGGCGGTCATCTCATCGAACTGGTAGTAGCCCGAGGCCACGCCGGTGACGAGTTCCTTGTTCTCCATGCGCTGTTCGATCTGCTCGAACACGTTGTGGATGATATCCTTGGAGGACTTCAGCCCCTTGGTGGCCTTGGAATCGGCGATGGAAAAGATGGCCTGTTCGGAGGCGTCCAGAAGCTGTTCGGTGGTCTGGGCCCCTTCGTAACAGCTGCTGATGATGTCCACGGCGGTGCTGATAAGCCGGCGCTGAACGGATTTTTCGCGGACGATCTCGGCATGGTGCTGGGCGTTGGCGGCCGAGACCGTGGCCGAGGCCAGTTCGGCCAGATAGGCCGGGCCGCCGACCTCGTCGAGCTTGCCCGAGGCGCGCAGGGCTTCGGCCAGGGACACGAGATCCACCGGGGCGTTGCGCCGGGCCAGATCAAGGATGGCCTGATAGATGAAGCGGTGGGCCGGGGAGTAGAAATCATCCTCGCCGATGACGTCGACGAGATTGAAAAGCGTGGCGTTTTTGAGGAGAATCCCCCCCAGAACCGACTGTTCGGCTTCAAGGTTCTGGGGGGGAACTTTTCGCAGGACGTCGGAAGAGACCCGCTCCAGGGCCTGCCCGGTCAGCGGTTCGCCGCTTCCCGAGCTGGCGGCTCTGGCGTTACGCGGTTTCTTCCGTGGAGTTTCCATCGGCTTCGGCCTGGGCTTCGGCCACCGGAGCGGCTTCGGCGATTTCTTCATCCTCGGGGCCGCCCTGGCGCACCACCGAGACCTTCACGGAACCGCGCAGCTCGGGCAGGAGCTTCACGGGCACATCGTAGTGGCCAAGGGACCGGATGGGGTCGGCCAGGACGATTTTCTTGCGGTCGATGTCGAAACCGAGCTCGGCCAGCTTGTCGGCGATGATGGCGGAGGTGACGGAGCCGTAGAGCTTGGCGCCTTCGCCCACGCGCACTTCGATGACGATGGCGATTTCGGCCAGGCGGTTGGCCAGGCCCTGGGCATCGGCGATCAGGGCGTCACGCTTGGCCTGGAGCTTCTTGCGCTCGTTTTCGAAACGGCGCAGGTTGGACTCGGAGGCCATCATGGCCAGGCCCTGGGGGATCAGATAGTTGCGGCCGTAGCCGGGCTTGACCGAGACTTTGTCGCCAAGGCGGCCCAGATTTTCCACGTCCGCGCGCAAAATGAGTTCCATGGCTTCCCTACCTTACATCTTCTTCAGGTGTTCGGCGCTGTGCGTGGCCGTGTAGTACAAGAGGGCCATCTGGCGGGCGCGCTTGATCTCGAGGGTCAGGCGACGCTGGCACTTGGCGCAGGTGCCGGTGATGCGCCGGGCGATGATCTTGCCGCGATCCGTGATGAAATCCTTCAGGATGTCCGGACGCTTGTAATCAACGGGCAGGTTCTTGTTGGCGCAAAAACGGCAGAACTTCTTTTTCGGGGTGAACTTTTTCTTAAAGGCCATGGCTAGGCTCCCTCAGGCACGTATTTGTCGGCAAGCTTGACGGTGATGAACTTCATGACGCCGTCGGTGATCCGCACAATGCGCTCGAATTCGGCGATGGCCGTGGCCGGGGCGGCGAATTCGAAACGGGTGTAGTGGCCGCGGGTCTTTTTCTGCACCGGATAGGCCAAGTCCTTCATGCCCCACTCGTCAACGCTGAGCATGGTGGTTCCCTGGCGTTCGAGAACACCCTTGAGGTTCTCGACGATCTCCTGCCGATTGTCCGTCGCCAGCTCAGGGGAGAGCAGCAACAAGGCTTCGTACTTCCGCATGGTTCCTCCTTTTGGTCCATGGCCCTTCCTCCGGGACGGCTGTCCTCCGGGAAGAGCAAGGCGAAGGGGAGTCGTTAGTCGCCCACCCCGCTTTTGTCAAGCCCCAGACGCGAGGATTACGGCCGCGACGCCAAGGCCGACGCCTTGGCCCCGCCAAACGCCGCCTTGCCAAGGCGGACAGCCCCGTCTACATAATCCCACGGCGCGAGCGCGCCAAGCGCCCTTTCCGGGCGGCCGAGGTAGCCATGCGCATCCGCGCCAAACTGCTCATCATCCTGCTTGCCCTGGTGCTGCCGCCGCTGGTCGCCGTCAGCTACTACGCCCTGCGCGAAGCCCGGCTCCTTGGCGACGAACTGGCCTCGCGGGCCGCCCAGTCCTTCAAGCACGCCGCCGAGGCCGAACTGGCGCTCATGGTGGACCTCATCGGCGAGGACGTCAGCGACAACCGGCTCTTGCTCGAACTGGCGCAGGCCATGCTTGCCGCCGACGCGGCCCGGATGCTGGAATCGCCGCCCCAGCCCGCCGAGCCGGGACTTGCGCCGTCGCTGAGCGCCCCGCCCGGGACAAGCGAAGCCCAGGTGCGGTCGTCCGGCGCGCCCTTGCTCCGCCTGGCCCCGACCTTCGCCACCCTGCAAGCCCGGCTGGCCGATAATCTGCTGTGGGCCTACGTCGCCCTGCCCGACGGCGTCATGGCCACGGCTCCGAGGCATGGCCCCATGCCGGCCGGCTTCGACGCCCGCACCCGGCCCTGGTTCCAGGCGGCCATGGACAAGGGCGGCACGGTTTGGACCATTCTTGTCGATGCCGCCACGGGCCGGCTGACGGCCACGGTTTCCGGTCCGGTGCGCGGCCGCGACGGCAAGATCCTCGGCGTGGCCGGGGTCGACGCGCCCCTGGAAGCCATGCTGCCGGAGAGCGACTTGTCGCGCCGCTGGGGCGACGAGGTGCGGGCTTCCTTCGTGCGTCTGGAGGCGGGCCGACTGGAGCTCATCGGCAACCGCGACTTCCTCGACCCGGCCCTTGGCTGGAAAACCCCGATGACGCCGACGCCGCTGGCCATCGACAACACCGACGGCCAGGCCGCTTTGATCGCGGCCATGGAGTCCCGCAAACCGGCTTTGGTGGCCTTGTCCGTGGACGGCGAGGAGTATTTCGCCGCCCTGCGCCCCTTCACCGAGGCCCCGGCCGGGCTGCTCGTGCTGGTGCCCAGGCAGGCCGTGCTGCATCAGGCCGATTCGGCCGAGTCGGCCATCCTGGATCGCACCCAGGCCATGATGGCCGTGGTGGCGGGGATCACGCTGCTTGGCGTGGGCGCGGCAGTGGTGCTGGCCTTTATCGGAGCCAGGGCCGTGACCCGGCCGCTGACCGGTCTGACCCTGGCCGCGACGCGACTGGCCGAGGGCGATCTCGACGCCCGGGCGCCGGCCGGCGGGCGCGACGAACTGGGGCAGCTCGCGGCGGCGTTTAACGCCATGGCCCCGGAGCTGGCCGAGCGGATGCGGCTCAAGCAGGACATGCTTTTAGCCAAGGAAGTGCAGCAAAATCTGCTGCCCAAGGCCCCGCCCCATCTGCCCGGGCTGGACATGGCCGGGGCGACGATCTTTTGCGACGAGACCGGCGGCGATTATTTCGATTACCTCGCCTTTGCCGAAGCACCCCACGGCGGCTGCGACGTTATCGTGGGCGACGCCACCGGGCATGGCATCGCAGCGGCGCTGTTCATGGCCACGGGCCGGGCGCTTTTGCGCG
>ALAO01000241.1 GCA_000307955.1 Solidesulfovibrio magneticus str. Maddingley MBC34
GAGGCCTCCTCTCTCTCTACTTTCCCTTCATAAATATCTCGCGAGCAGCCACGGCGGTGTCGGGGAAATCCGAGAACACGCCATCGACGCCGAGTTCGTAGAACTGGAGGTATTCCTTGATGGGGTCGCCGCCATAGTCCTTGGCCAGGTAGCGGTTTTCGTTGCGGAAGGTGTAGGGATGCACGGTCAGCCCGGCGGCGTGGGCGTCGGCCACCACGGCATTGGGCGCAGCCAGGGTCTTGTCCGGGTTCTCCTTGATGATAAGCCGTTTCCAGGGGCCGATGCCGTTGGCGAAGGCGGCGATCTCCTTGAGGTTGTCCGGCGAGAGCAGTTCGGCGAAGGTACGCTTGTCGCCGGAGACCACGAAGTCGTAGGGCCGCATGTCCGGCTCGTCGTAGAGGAAGACCAGCTTGACCGGCGTCATCTGGCGCAGGTCTTTCAAGTTGCCGATCTCGAAGGACTGGATGAAGATCGGGGAATCGGCCTTGTCGTAGCCGTTTTTGGCAAGAATCTCCACGAGCTTGCCTTCCAGGGGCAAGCCGATGCTTCGAAAATAGGTCGGGTGCTTGGTTTCGGGATAGATGCCGATGACGCGGCCGATTTCCTTTTCCTTGCGTTTGACCAGTTCGATGATCTCTTCGAAGGTCGGCACGGTGAACTGCCCGTCGCGGCTGTGGTCGCGGAAGTCGAGGCGCTCCTTGGCCCGCAGGGTCCTCAGTTCGGCCAGGGTGAAATCCTCGGTGAAATAGCCTTCGATTGTGGTTCCATCGATGGTTTTCTTGGTCTTGCGGTCCGGGAACTTGGCGGCCACGTCGGTGGTGCCGCTGATGTCGTTTTCGTGGCGGGCGACAAGCACGCCGTCCTTGGTGGCGACCAGGTCCGGCTCGACGTAGTCGGCCCCCAGGTCGATGGCCAGCTCGTAGGAGGCCAGGGTGTGTTCGGGGCGGTGGCCGCAGGCTCCCCGGTGGCCGATGACCAGGGGGGCGGGGCGGGACTGGGCCAGGGCTTCGCCGGCCAGACCGCCGGAGACGGCCAGGGCTAGGGCCAGGGCGGCGAGGCGGCGGGACGTTTTGCGCATGGAAGGCTCCTGGGATGGGGTAGGGGATGGGCCAAGACTGCGCCCGGCCCGTGTCCGCCGGATAACCGACAGGTAACCGATGCGCGACAATTGCGCGAGTCCGCGTCCCGGTCATTTGACAGCCGCCTTCGGCGGTCCTACAAGGCCCAAATGCAGGCTTCCACCGTTTCCCCAGCGCCTTCCGGACCGGCCGGCCCCCTGGAACTGGCGGCCAGACTCATTCCCAATCCTTCCGTGCTCTCCGACCGAGGGCTGGCCGTCCTGGTCGAGACCGCCTACCGGGCCAGCCTCAAACGGGAAGAGGGGCGCTACCCGTCTTTCCAGCTGTTTTCGCCTCTGGCCGGCGGGGCCGAGCCGGTGCTCGACCTGCGCTTCTCCCCGCCCCAGCCCTGTACGCTGGCGACCCTGCACCGCCTTTCGCCGGGCATCCCGCCGGGGCCTTACGCCTTTGTGGCCAAGGAAGGGCCGGAGGGGCTGCGGCTGGAAGGCGTGTCCAAGGTCGAGTACTCCGGTTTTGCCGCCCTGCGCGGCCGCATCGACTACCACGGCGGCACCCAGTTTCCGGGCCTTTCGCTCAGTGTTTCGGCCCCGGGCAAGCTGCGGGCCTCGCTTGTCTGCCCGGACCAGCCGGCGCTTTATCTGGAGCTGCGGGAAGGCCGGCTTTCGGTGTGCCACGACAACGCCTTTTCACCGGTATTTCTGCCCCTTTGCCGCCAGGCGGCCCAGGCCTTGACCCACGGGGCCGAGGACTTTGGGGCGTTGGCCAGTCTGGTCAAGGCGACCCTGGCCAGGGTGTTCGCCCTGGCCGTGGCCGCCGGCCACGGCGGCATGTTCGTTTTCTTGCCGTCCGGCCGGGTCGAGGCCGCCGCCGCCAGGACGCTCCTGTCGCCCGGGGTCGGCGTGGCCTGGCCCAACCTTGGCCGGGTGGCCCAGAATCTGGCCGGCGCGGGCGGCGGCCAGGCCGTGCACCTGGAACAGTGGGACACGGCTACCCGGGTGACGGCCCAGGCCTCATGCGTGGACGGGGCGGTGATCCTGGACGCGGCCTTGTCGGTGCAGGCCTTCCGGGTGGAGCTGCTGGCCCGCGACGAGGACGCCCTGCCGCTTTGCGTGTCCCTGTCTCCCCAGTCCACGGAGCTTGTGCCCACGGCTCCCCTGGACATCAACGGTTTCGGCACCCGCCACCGCAGCGCCGCCCGGTACGTGGCCAGGGCGCCGGGAGCCGTGGCGGTGGTGGTGTCCCAGGACGGCGAGATGCGGGAATTCGTCAGGTTGCCCGACGGCCGGGTGGGCGTTTGCGGGCCGCTGGCCCCCATGTCCGTGTCGGCTCCGGCGGCTTGATGTCCGCATTGGCGCTTTCTAAAACGCCGGGAAACGGCTATGCTCGCCCTGCGCGAGCCAACGTCAAAGCGGATGGCGGCCGCGCGTGCATGAAGTGAGGGAAAGGCATGGGAGACAACAAGAGACGCCGCAGCCGGGTCTGCGCCCAATTCGACGCGTACGTGTACATCGACGGGGAGAAGATCCCGGTCAGCACCCAAAATTTGAGTCTCAAGGGGGCGCTGTTCTGCCCTGAACCGCGTCTGGCTCCTGGGCGGGACTGCACGCTGGTTTTTGAACTGGCCAAGGACATCAAGGTGCGGCTCAAGGCCACGGTCGTGCGCTCCAACGACGAAGGCGTGGCCATCGATTTCGACAGCATGGACGAGTCCGCCTTTTTTCATCTGCGCAACATGGTGCGCTATTCCTCGGAAGACGCCGACCGCATCGACGACGAGCTGCATGTGCCGGCCTTTGACGTGGACCGCGAAGGGGGCGGCTCTTGAAGATTTCTCGATTGTTTGCGGCGTGGCTCCTGTGCCTGCCGGCCTGCCTGGCCAGCCCCGCCCTGGCCGGCGGCCTCGATCAGGCCAAGGCCGCCCTGGCCGCCCTGGACGCTAAGGAATACTCGTCGGCCATAGCCCAGCTCACCGAGGCCATGGACTCCAACGAACTGCCGGCCGAGCAGGCCCATCTGTTCCTGGCCGCCCGAGGTTACGCCCGGGCCGCCATGGGCGACTACAACGCCGCTATTGAAGACTATTCCAAGGCTGTCCAGCTGGACGCCGGCTACGTGGCGGCCATCTACAACCGGGGCAACGCCCATTTCGCCCTGCGTCAGTACGATCAGGCTATCGAGGACTATTCCCTGGCCCTGGAGAACGACGCCAAGGATCCAAAACTCCTCAATAACCGGGGGTCCGCCTGGTTTAAGAAGGGCAACCTGCAAAGTGCCATGGCCAATTTCTCCCTGGCCATCGAAGCCTCGTCCGACGATCCCGACCTCTACCTCAATCGCGGCAAGGTCTACGAGGCCCTGGGCGAGCCGGACAAGGCCCGGGAAGATTTCTTGCAAGTCAAACGGCTCGATCCGTCCGCCAAGACCCCCCTCGATTAGCCTCGTTTTTTGCGAAACACTCCGGCGTTGTCCCTGCCGTGGGGACCGCCTGACGACGCCCCGGCACGACCGTCCCATGGGACGGCCGTGCCGCCCGGCTGCGCGTGCATGGCGTTTTGCCCTGAACCGTTGGCCGGCGGCGAAATGGCGATCTTTCGTTACCTTGGCGCGTGTCGCGTCGGTGAGGCGAAGCCGGTGATGGGCGAGATGGCCCCGCCGCCGCTCCTTCGTCGGCCAGGCTTTGTCGGTGATTTCATCGACTGCATCGAAGAGGGAAGCCGCCTGCGGCGCGCAGCCTCGAATGAACCCTGCCGGCCGTGGCGAGGCCATCGCGGCTTGAGCGTCTCCATCTCCAAAAGCCGGCACATCGCGGGCTTGGCACAGGCCGACAAATCGTCCTTGACCGGGACGCCGGGTCGTGCTTGAGTATGGAATAGGGATCAGTTCCCGGAGGAGGCCCTTATGGGTATGCGGAAACGTTTTTTGGTGGCCGCCGTGGCCGGCGCGCTGTGTTTGGTGGTCGAGTTCGGGCCGACGCCTGCCGCCCAAGCCGGCGAACAGGGGATGATGGTGGCCCAGTGGCAACAGCCGCAACAGCAGGGCGGACAGCGGCCGCAAGGCCAGCAAGGCGGACAGCGCCAGCAAGGCCAACCCCAGCAACAAGGCCAGCCGCAACAGCAAGGCATGCCCCAACAGCAGGGCGGCCCGGCCAACAATTCCTGCGTCCAAAGCTACCAACGCTGCGTCATGATGTGCGCCGGCGTCGGCAACTGCGTCAACAACTGCAACATCGGCTACGCCGTCTGCCAGCAACAGCAAGGCGGCGGTAGTTAGGTAGAGAGAAGAAGCAGAGGAAGAGTGCCTCCGGCGGCCGGGGGCCTGAGGTCCCCAGACCCCCCTTATGGAGAAAAGTGTAAGGGGGCGACTGGGGGAGTGTTTGATTCGTGGCTGGCCATGAATGGGGCCGCAGAAACGCCAAAGGGCCGCGCAAGCGGCCCTTTGGCGTTGGGAAGACGTCCGCGCGCCCTAGTCGATGCGGTAATGGCAGCCCAACGAACGCCGGTTCTGCATGGCCGCGATGGTGATGGTGTAGGCCGCCTGACAACCGTGGAACAGATCCACGATGGCTTTGCTGATGGGCGTTTCGCGGTAGAAATCGTGGATGTGCTTGTTGAGCTCGCGCAGATCCTCGAAGGCCCGCTTGAGCCGGGAACTCGACCGGTTGATGCCGACGTAGTTCCACATGGTGTTGCGGATGGTGGCCCAGTCCTGGGCAATGAGCGCCGGGTCCTCGTTGCGGTTGGAGCCGGGGCTGACCCAGTCCGGGATGCTGTCCAGCAGCCGCCGGCCGATGGCGACCTTGGAGCCGGCCCGCTTGGCCACGTCCTGGCCGGCGCTGTGGCCCCACAGCAGGCATTCCAGAAGCGAGGTGCTGGCCAGGCGGTTGGCCCCGTGGATGCCGGTGCAGGCGCATTCGCCGGCGGCGTAGAGCCGCTCCAGGGTGGTGCGGCCGGCGCTGTCGGTGAGCACGCCGCCGCAGAAGTAGTGGGCCGCCGGCACCACCGGGATGGGCTGCTTGGTGACGTCGATGCCAAGCTGCAGGCAACCCTTGTAAACGGTGGGGAAGTGCTCTTCCAGTTTTTTCACGTAGCTGGCCACGTCGAGGTAGACGCAGTCCTGGTCGGTCTTGAGCATCTCGGCCAGGATGGCCCGGGTGACGATGTCGCGCGGGGCCAGATCGGCCCGGGGATCGTAGCGCTGCATGAAGGGTTCGCCGGCCGCGTTGACGAGCCGGGCTCCTTCGCCGCGAAGCGCCTCGGTGATGAGCAGGCGGCGTTCGGCCCGGTGAAACAGTGTGGTCGGATGGAACTGCACGTATTCCACGTTCATGACCTTGGCAAAGGCGCGCGAGGCCATGGCCAGGGCCGAGCCGATGGAGGAACGGGTGTTGGAGGTGTGCAGGAACAGCCGGCCGCAACCGCCCGTGGCCAATACGGTGAAATCGGCCAGAATGGTCTCCACCTGCCCCGAGACTTCGTTTAAAACGTAGGCTCCCAGGCATTGGTTGAGGAGCTGGTACTTGAATTCCAGCAGCGTGGCGTGGTGGTTGGAGGTGAGCAGGTCCACGGCCGTGCGGCGGGTGAGGACCTTGATGTTGGGCTTGGCTTTGACCGCCGCCATGAGGCCTTCCATGATGGCCCGGCCGGTGCGGTCGGCCATGTGGAGGATGCGGGCCACGCTGTGGCCGCCTTCCTTGCCCAGGTGATAGTCGCTGCCGCCGCCCTTGTGGTCAAAGGGCAATTGCAGCTTGTCTATAAGCAGTTCCTGCACCACCTGCGGCCCGCGCCGGGCCAGATACTTGACCGCGCGCACGGAATTGTGCCGCCAGCCGCAGGTGAGCATGTCGCGCTCCAGAAGCTGTGGCGAGTCGTCCGGGCCGCGATAGACGATGCCCCCCTGGGCCAGGGCGCTGTTGCCGTCATCGAGATCCTCGCCGGAGGTGAGCAGGATCACTTCCAGACCGGCCTCGGCCATGGTCAGGGCGGCGGTCAGGCCGGCCAGGCCCGAACCGATGACCAGGGCGTTGGCGTGCATACGGTAGACCATGGGGCAGCTTCCTCCTCGGGCGCTCGGATAAGCGGGGCGTCCTCGAAAACGGTCAGATAAATGGCAAAATACCCTCTGGCACGATCACGGTCGCGCGGCGTCAGGCCGAGGCTTCGAGCATTCGCGTGACGGCTAGGGCGGCCGGGGCGCGCACGGCCTCGTCCACGCGCACCGGCTCAGCCGCGTCAAGATTTTCCAGCGTCGTCAGCAGATTAGCCTCGGTGCCCTTGGCCATGTTGGAACAGGCGCTCAGCGCCAGGGGCCGAATGGTCTTTTGGCCCTGGTACTGCTTGGCCAGCCGCTTGACCAGATTGATTTCCGTGCCGATGACGATTTCCGAGCCCATTGGGGCCTCGGCCACGTACTTGATGATAAACGAGGTCGAGCCGGCCGCGTCGGCGGCGGACACGGTCTCGGGCGAACACTCGGGATGAACCACGATGCGGGCTTCGGGGGTTTGCGTGCGGATGTCGGCGATGTCCCGGGCCTTGAACCGGGCGTGGATGACGCACTGGCCGGGCCACAAGAGCACCTCGGCCTTGGCCGCTGCCGCAAGGTCGACCTGGGAGCCGCCGCCGCGCACGTCCAGGATGTGGCGGGCGCTTTCCGGCACGCCCAGGGCGTTGCAGGTGTTTTGCCCGAGCATCTTGTCCGGCAAGAAGAGCACGCCGCGCCCATGGTCCATGGCCCATTTGAGCATTTTCGGGGCGTTGGCCGAGGTGCACACCGCGCCGCCGCAGGCTCCGACCACGGCTTTGACCGCCGCCGAGGAGTTGACGTAGGTCAGCGGCAACACGTCGCGCTCGGCCTGGCGCAGGCGCGTCAGCACGGCCTCGACCAGGGGGGCGGGAGCCATCTCGGACATGACGCAGGCCGCGTCCGGGGCCGGGATATGGATGCGCTGGCCGGGCGCGGCAAGCATGGCCGCTGTCTCGGCCATGAAATACACGCCGCAAAACACGATGTCCTTGGCCGAAAGCGAAGCGATCTTGCGCGAAAGTTCCAGGGAATCGCCGAGGATGTCGGCGTGGGCCACCACGTCGTCGGTCTGGTAGTGGTGGGCGAGAATGGCCAGGTTGCTGCCGCGTTCCCGGCGGGTCTCGTCGATTTTCTTGGAGGTTTGGGCGGTCATCATGCGGTCGTCTCCTTGAGCAGCATGCTTAGGTCGGCGCTTTTGGCGGAATGGGTGATGCGGCCCACGGACACGAAATCCGGGCCGAGCGCGCCAATGCCGGCCAGGGCGTCTAGGTCCACGCCGCCGCTGACTTCCGTTTCGATGCCGGCCGGAACCATGGCCAGGGCCTGGCGCATGGTCGGCTCGTCCATGTTGTCGAGCATGATGCGCTTGGGGGCTTCGGCTATGGCCTGGGCCACTTCGGCCAGGGTGCGGCATTCGATTTCCACGGGCGGCATGGATTCCATACGTCCAAGGTAGGATTTGCGCAAGGCGGCCATGGCTTGGGGGATGCCGCCGGCCCGGTCGATGTGATTGTCTTTGAACATGAGCATCTCGGCCAGATCGAGACGGTGGTTGACGCCGCCGCCGCACACCACGGCGTATTTTTCGGGATAGCGCAGGCCGGGCAGGGTCTTGCGGGTGTCGAGGAGGCGGGTTTTCGTGCCGGCCAGGGCGGCCACAGCCTTGGCGACCATGGTGGCGATGCCTGAGAGGTGACAGACGTAATTGAGGATGACGCGCTCGGCCTTAAGCAGCGTGATGGCCGGCCCCACGATTTCGGCCACCACGGTGCGGTTGGCCACGCGCTGGCCGTCGGCGGCGAAAAGCGTGACCGAGCAAGCCCCGGCCTGACCCATGCGTTCAAGGACCAGGGGGGCGATAGGCAGCCCGGCCATCACGGCTTCTTCCTTGGCCACGATGGCGGCGGTCAACCGGTCCTCGGGGGTGAAAACGGCCATGGCGGTCAAGTCCGGCCCGTCTTCCTCCAGGGCGAGGTCGATGGAGCGGAAAAGATAGTCCCGGGCTTTGCCGGAAAAATAGCGTTCGAAGCGTAAGTCGATCATGGCGCACCGCGTCGGGTAGGGGGCGGCGTCGGGGGAAATCGCCTGCGCGCGCCCAGGATGTCTAAAGACGGCGGGCAAGAACCGCGCCGATACGGTCGCGAGCCTTTGCCCTTGGCAAAAAGCCGCGCCGCCGCGAAAAAAATAGCTTTTTTCAGCCCCTGCCACAAGACCGGGGCGTGGCGACTTTTGACCAAATAGCGGCTTGGCTCTGTCCCAGAAGTTCCCAAGCGGCCATTACGGCACACCCCGGATGCCGCTTGGCGAACGTGGGCCGAGTTCGCCGGGATGATCCGGGCGTTCGGGAAGGCCGACAGCGGCCTTGCGAGCTTGCCCGGGCCAGCCCTACCCGTGGCGCTTGCGAAGCCTGGCCAGCCTGGCGGCCAGGCGCGGTTCCTGGCCTTGCTCCTTGGGCAGGTAAAACTGGCGTCCCACCAGTTCCTCGGGCAAATAATCCTGCTCCACCCAGGCGTCGGGATAGGCATGGGGATACATGTAGCCCTTGCCGAAGCCCCATTCCTTTTGCAGTTTGGTCGAGGGATTGCGCAGATGCAGGGGCACGGGCTTGACCCCGGACTGCATGAGTTCCTTTTTGGCGGTCAGATAGGCGGCGTAGGTGGAATTGCTCTTGGGGGCCAGGGCCAGATAGACGACGGTCTGGGCCAGGGGAATGAACCCTTCGGGCATGCCGATGCGCTCCACGGCTTCGGCGGCGGACACGGCCAGCGGCAGGGCCATGGGGTCGGCCAGGCCGATGTCCTCGGAAGCCGAAATCATGAGCCGACGGCAGCAAAAACGTGGGTCCTCGCCGGATTCGAGCATGCAGGCCAGATAGTACAGGGCGGCGTCCGGGTCGCTGCCGCGGATGGATTTGATCATGGCCGAGGCCAGTTCGTAGTGGGAGTCGCCGTCGCGGTCGCCCCGGGCCAGGGCCTCGGGAAGATGCTTGCGCAGCTCGTCCGGGGCGCGTTTGTCCTCGGACAGGGCGGCCGTGTATTCGACCAGATTGAGCAGCGTGCGGCCGTCGCCCGAGGACAGCATGGCGATGGTCTCCAGGCTCTCCTTGGCCAGGTTCATGCCGGCCTCGCGCGCCCCGCGTTCGGCCAGCACCATGAGCTGGGGATGGGTCAGCGGCCCCAGGCGCAGGACGTGCAGCCGGGACAGGAGCTGGCGCGTGACGGAAAACGACGGGTTTTCCGTAGTGGTGGCCAACAGCACGATCTCGCCGGTCTCCAAGATCGGCAGGAAAAAATCCTGCTGCGCTTTGGAAAAGCGGTGCAGCTCATCCAAGATGAGGATTTCCTTGCCTTTGATCAGCTCGCGCAGGGTGGCCAGTCCGGCCTCCGGGGCGCTGACGCGCACGTAGGGCCGGCCCTTGGCCCGGGCCAGAATCAGCGCCAAGGTGGATTTGCCGCAGCCCGGCGGGCCAAACAGCAGCAGGCTCGGCAGGCGCGGCGCGGCCAGCATGTTGGTCAGCCGCGAGATGACATGGGCCTGGCCCACGAAGTCTTCAAGCTTGGCCGGCCGGATGCGCTCGGCCAGGGGGCGTTTTTCGTTTCCCAACAAATCCATGTGCTGTGCCTGTTGTGTCGGGAGGTAGCCTCCGGCGGCCAAAGGGCGCTGCCCTTTGGAATCCCGTTTCGGGTGGGCGGGCTGGCGGCTCTCCGCAGTGGTTGGCGAAGGTTATTGGTCAGCGGTCGTCTTTTGTCGTTCCGTGCAACCCGTCAAGGCGTCGGGATTCGTTGATGTCGGGGCAACGGCGGTCTCCGTCAAGTCCAATCAATGCTCTCCAACCGATAAAACGCCTATCCCCGTCAAGCCCCTTTAGACTTTTTT
>ALAO01000242.1 GCA_000307955.1 Solidesulfovibrio magneticus str. Maddingley MBC34
GCGGCCAAAGGGGCTGAGCCCCTTTGGAAACCCCACCAGGAGGAGGCAATGCCCTCCGTTTGAATCAGCCCCGCCGCGCCGCCCGGCAAGCAATGAGCTCGGCCACGATGCTGACCGCAATCTCTTCCGGCGTCTCGGCTTCGATTTCCAGGCCGATGGGCGAATGACAGCGGGCGATGTCGGCAGCGGTGAAGCCCTCGGCGCGAAGCCGTTCGTACACCGAATCCCGCTTGCCCACGCTGCCGATCATGCCGATGTAGCCGGCCCGGGTCGTAAGCGCCAGGGCCAGCACGTCCTTGTCCTGGGCGTGGCCGCGCGTGACGATGACCACCGAGGCGTTTTCCCCAAAGGAGCGGCTCGCGAAGCACTCGGCCAAGTCCTTGTAGGCCAGGGTTTCCCGGGCGTCGGGGAAACGCTCGGGATTGGCGAATTCCGGCCGGTCGTCGAAGACCGTGACCCCAAAGCCCACCATGGCCGCCATGCGGCAGGTCGGGCGCGACACGTGGCCGCCGCCGAAAATGTAGAGCGGATCGCGGGCCAGGGCCGGCTCCAGCATCCATTGCGCGCTGGCCGCCTCGAAACAAATGGGCGCGGCGATGCCCCGGCCCTGCTTGCGGGCCGCTTCCAGCGCCTCGGGCGGCAAGGCGTCGCCTGTCACGCCGTCCGGCGCGATAAGCGCCCGGCCGCTGGCCCCGTCGCCGATGCGAGCCACGATGAGGCAGCTATGCCCGGCGGCCAGATGGCCGGCCAGGGCGGCGAACAGCTCCCGGGTCGCCGTATCGGGGTCGATTCGCTCGATGAAAACACGCATCCGGCCGCCGCAGATGAGATCGGCCCCGCTGGAGGCCTGGCCGGTCATGTCGATGCCCAGAAGCCGTGACGGACCGGCGGTGAGCGTCTCCCTGGCGGCGACGATGGCCATGCCCTCGCCAAGGCCGCCGCCCACGGTGCCGGCGATGGAGCCGTCGGCGAAGACCAGCATCTTGGAGCCGGCCGTACGCGGGGTGGAGCCTTCGTTGGTGACGATGGTGACAGCGGCCAAGGCCTCGCCCCGGGACAAACGGTCGTTTATGGCGGCGACAAGCTCGATCATGATCTGCCCTTTCCCTTGTCCGGGGTGACGACGGCAAAGCCGCCGGAAGTTTTTTCGATGCGCCCAAGAATCGGCCCCAGCCGCCGCAGCGGACTGCCGCACGGGCACGGCCCGGGCAGCATGGCCGCCGCGTCGCCGGTGCGGTAGCGCACCAGCGGCACGCCGCGCGGCGAAAGCGTGGTGAAGGCCACCTCCCCCACTTCGCCCTCATTCAGGGGAGCGTCGGACAGCGGATCAAGCACCTCGAAATAGAGCTGCGCCTCGCGCAGATGATAGCCGGCCCCGGCCAGACATTCCATGCCGCCGCCATAGGCCATTTCCGTGGCGCTGTAATAGTCGAGGACGCGACAGCCAAACCGCGCCGCCGTGCGCTCCCGCAGTTCCGGGGAAAGGTAGTCCGAGGCGTAGACCACCGAGCGAAGCGTCTCCCGGGCGGCCTGCATGGCGGTAACGTCCTCCAGGGCGGCGCGCAGCTGCGACGGCGCGGCGATGAGGCTGGCCGGCCGATGGGCGGCCAGCGCCTCGGCCAACCGGGCCGGGTTGCCGGTCGGGTCGCCGAAAACCGGCAACGCCCCGAGCCGGCGCATGCCCCGGCCGATGAGGTCGCCCACGCTGTCGGGCTTGTCGGCCGGAAACAGGATCAGCACCGTCTCGCCGGGCTCCAGGGTCACGGACATGACCACCTGGAAACATGCCAAGGTTTCGGCAATGTCGGCGTCGGTGAGGCCCATGCGCTTGGGCGCACCGGTGGTGCCCGAGGTGGCCACGGTCACCATGCGGGCGACCTCCTCCTGGGGCACGGCCAGAAAGCGCGGAAACGAGGCGGCCAGCTCGTCCGGCATGGTGGTGGCCAACGTGGCGAAGGCCTCGAAGCTGTCGGGGAATCCCGGCGGCAGCTGGGCCAGTCGGTCGCGGTAAAAAGGAGCCTTGCGGGCGTGGTCCAGGGCGCGGCGCAGGGCCATAAGCTGCCAACCGGCCAGCCGGGCCGGGTCCGGGGTGTCGCCGTCCTGGCCGATGGCCTTGGCGATCCAGGCGTCAAAGGGGCTTACGCGCATGATTTTTGGCGATACAGCGCCGTCCCGTCGGCGGCGGTAAGGTTGTAGAGGCAAAAGGGAATGAGCCCGCCGCCCGGCACGGCCACGTGGATGCAGCAGCCGCGCGCCCGTTCCAGGTCCAGGGTCCAGGCGTCCATGAAGGCCATGGCCGAGACGCTCAGTTTCGGTCGGCTGGCGGCGGCGGCCAGGAAACGGTCGAAGTCGTCGCGGATGGCGGCCGGCTCGGGCGCGGCCTTGGCCGGTCCCCACTGGCGGGCGACAAAGGCCATGGACTGGCGCGCTCCGTCCTCGGCCGGGATGGGAGCCGCGCCCGTGTCGCAGCAGCCCCCGCCGCCGGAAACGGCCAGCCGGCCGTCCAGGGCCACGCCGAAGGAGGCGGAAAAGGAGCACAGGGAATGCTCGCAGCACGGGGCATGGAAGTCGGCGGCGCGCAATTCGCCGCCGGTTTGCGTTTCCAGGGCGGCCATGAGTTCGGGCAAGGTCAGGCGCGGGACGCTCGCCCCGTCGCCGGGATAGCGGCCGAAGCAGGCGGCCGGCTGGAAATGGACGCCGCGAACGCCCGGGGCCAATGACGCGGCCAAGCGCACAAGCTCGCCGACCTCGGCCACGTTGACGCCCGGGACCAAGGTCGCCACCAGCACCACGCCAAGGCCGGCGACGGAACACGCCTCCATGGCCGCGCGCTTCTCCCGGGCCAGGGACCGGCCGCGAAGGACCGTATGAACCGCGTCGGAAACGCCATCGCACTGCAAAAAGACCGAATCCAGGCCGGCCGCCGCCAGACGGGGGGCCAGGGCGGCGTCGGCGGCCAGGGCCAGGCCGTTGGTGTTGAGCTGAACAAAGGGAAACCCGGCGGCCTTGGCGGCGGCCACGATGTCGGGCAGGTCGGCGCGCATGGACGGTTCGCCGCCCGAGAGCTGCAGATTGGCCGGTCCGGCCTTACCGCGGGCCTGGACCAGCCGGGCCGCGATTTCGGCCAGGCCCGGATCGGGCGCGGCACAGCCGGCGTCGGCAAAGCAGACCGGGCAGCCGAGGTTGCAGCGGCCGGTCACTTCCAGGACCACGGTGCAGGTGCGCTGGTGGTGCTCCGGGCACAGGCCGCAGACGTAGGGACAGCCCGGCCCGGGGGCCGCGCCGAGGGGTTCGGTCCCGGGCTTGGGAATTTTGGGCCGGTCCCAGCCCTGGGGTCCGGGCGGGCCGTGCCAGTAGCGCGTGCGAAAGGGGCCATGCTCCGGGCAGGTCCGCACCAGCCAGCCGTCGTCGCCGTCCTGTTCGCGATATGCCGGCAACCGGGCCAGACACACCGGACAAACGCTCTCGGTCGCCGTTATCATATCCCTTACTTCCTCACGCCAAGCGACGCTCTCCCGCCACCCGCGCCAGCCCCCCGTTAAAAGTCTTTGGAAAGGGGGTTTGGGGGAAAACCTTTCTTCAGAAAGGTTTTCCCCCAATCTTACTCATTCGCGTCCTTCTGACGGGTCGATGCCGTAGGCCACGAGCAGTTCGAGCATCTTGTTCCAGGCATCGGCCATGAGCCCGCCGCAGCGGGTGGGGTCGGGCTTGCCGTCGCTTAAGATGGCGGCGCAGGTCGTGGCCCCGTAGTCGTCCTGGGCGCGCTGGCTGAACCAGTCGACGAAATCGGACACCAGGGCGTCGCCTTGTTCGAAGGGCGTTTCCTCGTCGCGGCCCTTGCCGGTGTAGAGCCCCAGGGCCAGGCAGCCGCCGGTCATGATGCCGCAGGCCCCGCCCGTGCCGCCCATACCGTGGCACAGGCCCATGGCGGCCCGGACAAGTTCGGGGTTTTCCCGGCCCTGGGCGGCCAGGGCCAAAAGCACGAGAATCTGGCTGCAGCAGTAGCCCTTGTGGGCCAGGGGCAGGATTTCGAGCAGCGTGGGATTCATGGTCACGCCTCCTTGCGGCAAATCCACAGGCCGTAGCCCAGACGCGGTTTTTCGCCGTCCCCGGCGCAGCCCGGCTCCCGGCCGGTCAGGACGGCCATGACCTCCCGGGCGGAACCGAGTTCGAGGACGAGACGGCAGGAAAGATCGATGAGATGTCGGGTGTGGTCCTCGAAGACCACCGAGGGCAGCCCATGCCGGGCCAGGCGCGCTTCGGCCAGTTCCCGGGGCAGGGCTCCGGCGGCGCAGCCCGCGCCCGTGCCGCCGCTGCCGGGTTCACCGGCCCGCAGGTAGAGGTCGGAGACGACGAGGTAGCCGCCCGGAACAATGACCCGGGCGATCTCCTCCAGGCCGGCCTCGGGCTGGTCCAGGGCCGAGAGCACGCATTCGCAAAATACGCCTTCAAACGCGCCCGAGGCAAAGGGCAACGCCCCGGCCTCGGCCCGAAGCGCCCGGCCCGGCACGCGGCCGGCCGCCTCAGCGGCAAGGACCGCGGAAACGTCGCAGCCAACGGCCCGGAAGCCGGCGTCGGCCAGATGGGCCAGGGTGGCCCCGGCCCCGCAGCCGCAGTCCAGCAGCCTGGAACCGGCGGCAAAGTCAAGCACATCCAGGGCGCGCTCGGTGAGCGCCAAGCCGCCCGGCCGGATGGCGTCGCCGGTGGCCAGACGCACATCGGCGCGCTCATAGGGTTTGGTGTCTGAGCAGCGCACCGTCGGCCCGGTTCCGTCCAGGGGCGTCCAGGCCCAGCAAGCGCCCTGGGTCGCCACTACTTGTCCTCCAGCAACTGCTCCACCTCGAACATCTTGCCCACGGCCAGATGCTCGGGCACAAGCGACAGCCCGCATTTCTGGCAGGTCATGAGCGTGATGGTGAAGCCGCCCTGGAGATAGGTGACGGCAACCGACGCGGGGGCGAGTTTCTCGCCGCAGGCGGCGCAGCTCCAGTCGCCGGACTCGGGCAGATAGGTCGGAGTATCGTTCATGCGCCTAGCCCTCCTGCCGGTCCACGCCGGTGACGTTCATGCGGTGGCTGTAGCCGGCATGGATGTGGGCCACGCCGTCAAGCATTTCGTAGAGCGCCCAGTAGGTGACCCGCGCCCCGGCCAATCCGGCCAGATGGCGGCCGGTCGTCGCATCGGTGAACTTGCGCCCCGTGGCTTCGGCGTAGGCGATAACCCGGGCCAGGTCCGAGTCCAGCACATGGCGGGTCTCCAGCACGGCCCGCACGGCCTCGGGGATGACGAGCCGCACGGCCGGCGGCGTCTCGGGCGGCAGGGGATCGTTCCAGACGGTTTCGAGCACGGCCCGCTTGAGCCGGACCCGGGCTTCGTGGCGGTAGGAAAAGCCGGGATCGGGCCGGGCCGGATCGGCGGCCTTGCTCGGGAAAAGCAGGTCTAGCAGATGGAAGGTGCGCTTGCCGGCTCCGGCCAGGCGGTCGCGGCACATGGAGCAGGTGGCCACGAAATCGCGCGGGCTTTCGGCCACGCGCCGGGCGATGGTGGCGGCGGCCAGTTCCGGGTGGGCATTGGCTTGCAAGCCGCCAAAGCCGCAGCAGGAAGCCAGCTTGCCCGAGGCGGGCAGCTCCTCGACGGCGATGCCGAGCTTGGCCAGGATCTCGCGCACGGCGGCCAGCCCGGCGGCGTCGTGGCGGCCGGTGCAGGCGTCGTGGATGGCCACCGGCCCGTCCGGAAGCGCTTCGGAGGACGTGGGCAGTCCGGCCTCGTCCAGAAGCACGCGCCACAGGGAAACCACGGGAATGTCGGGGGCCATGCGGGCGAAGGTGGCCTGGCAGGAGGAACACGCGGCGATGACGCGAGGTTTGCCCAGGGCCTCCCAGTCAGCATGGAAGGCAGCCATGGCCGCCTCGGCCAGATCCTGCCGGCCGGCCCAGAAGGCCGGCGCGCCGCAGCAGGCCAGCCCCAGCCCCACGCCGCCAGGCAAGCCGGCGCGCAGATGGGCGTAGACGGCCGGCACGGACGCGGCCGGATCGCCGCCGAGCTGGCAGCCCGGGAAAAAGAGCTGGGAGCAGGTCGTCTCGCCCGGCGCGGCCCGCATCAAGCGGAAAGCGTCGGAGAGGGAAAAGGCCATGTCCTCCAGGACGAACTCATGAGCCCAAAGCGGCATCTTGCCGCGCGACACCATATCGCGCCGGGCCGAGAGGATGAGATCGGGCATGGAAAAGCCCGACGGGCACAACTCCTCGCACTGGCCGCACAGGGTGCAGGAGTTGATCATCTGGTTATACGACCGCGCGCCCTGGACAATGGAAAGATTATTATAGATCTGGCGGGCATAAACGCGGGGGTAACCCTTGTAGCGGGCGAGGTAGGTGCAGGCCTTGACGCATTCCAGGCACTGGCAGTCCAGGCAGCGGGCGGCCTCAGCCTTGGCCTCGTCCGGGGAGAAGCCCGCGGCCGCATCGGCCGGGACCACGGCCGGCAAGGGGATGACGCCGGTGGTGTTGGTGAAAAGGCGCGTGGGACAGGCCCCTTCGCGCTCGCGGGAGGCGGTGACGGACACGCCGGCCAGGTGCCGGTCCAGGGACACGGCGGCCCGGCGGCCGTCGCCGGCCAGGGAAATAACGGAGAGCGGCTCTCCGGGCGCGGCGAAACCGCCGCAATACACGCCCTCACGGTCGGCCAGAGCCAGGGTCAGGGCGTCGGCGTCCGCCTTGGACAGTCCCAAGGCCGGGGCCGAGACGGCCTCGACGTAGACGCCGTCGTAGTCGGCGCGAAGCCGGTCAAGCAGCGCCGCGTCCAGGGTCTGGCCCGGACGAAACGTCACGTTCATGCGGCCCATGATCTCGATCTCGGCGGCCAGGGCGGCCGGCGGGAGGGTGTCCGGCGACAGTTCGCGCAGATGCCCGCCCGGGGCGTCGCCCGGGAAATACACGTCCACGGCGTAGCCCTTCTTGCCCAGGTCCCAGGCCGTGGTCAGGGCGCTGACGTCGCCGCCCATGACGGCGGCGCGCTTGCCTTTTCCGGGCATGGACAGAGGCTTGGCGGCCGGGCCGGTGGCGCTTAAGACGGCGCGCTCCAGCGACCCCATGACCAGGGCCGCGTCGATGGGCGCGCGCACGCAGTGCGCTTGGCAGGGGTGGTCGCAGACGCGGCCAAGGACGGTGGGCAGGGGCAGGGTACGGTCCAGGGTCTTGCGGGCCCCGGAGAAATCGCCGGAGCGGACCTGGCCCATGAACTTGCGGACGTCAACGTGGAGGGGACAGGCGGCCTGGCAGGCGGGCTGCTCCTCCTGGATGCAACGGTACTCGATATCGCGCAGACCCTGCTGATCCATGAAGACCTTCCCTGTTTGAAAGACGGGGCGAACGCCTGGCGTCCGCCCCGTCCGGTTACGACGTTAGCTTAGAGGATGCTTGAAACGGTCTTACTTGCCAAGGGCCTTGAGACCGGCCAGCACCTTCTCGGGGTAGGCCGGCAGGTGGCGGATGCGCACGCCGCAGGCGTTGTAGATGGCGTTGATGATGGCCGGGTGCGGGCCGCACAGGGGCACTTCGCCGACGCCCGAGTTGCCGAACGGGCCGTGCTCACGCGGCGACTCGACGTAGATCAGCTCCATGGCGTCGGGGATATCCTTGGCGTAGGGCACGCCGGCGCCGGCCAGGGAGGAGTGCTTCTTGATGTCCTCGAAGTCCTCGGTAAGGGCCAAGCCGATGCCCTGGGCCAAGCCGCCCCAGTTCTGGCCGTCGACGGTCTGACGGTTGTTGATGGTGCCGATGTCCTCGACCAGGACCATCTTGTCGACCTGGGTCTTGCCGGTGGCGAGTTCCACGGTCACTTCGGCCATGAACAGGCCGTACATGTAGCAGCAGAAGGGCGAACCGAGGCCGTTGGCGTCGCAGTCCTTGGCCGGGGCGGTCCAGGTGCCGTTGTAGCGGGTCTTGAGGCCTTCCTTGACCATTTCATCGTAGGTGCGGAAGGTGCCGTCGGCCTTCTTCATGGCGGCCACGAGCTGTTCGCAGCCGTTCTTGATGGCCTGGCCGACCACGACGTTGGAGCGCGAGCCGCCGGCCGGGCCGGAGTTGGGGCACTTGCTCGTGTCGTTGAGCACCAGCTTGATCTTGGAGGCGCAGATGCCCAAGGGCTTTAAGGCCTCGTGGGCGAAGCCGACGGTGCCGGCGTCGGAACCCTGGCCGTGATCCTGCCAGGTGTTGTAGATGGTCACGGTGCCGTCGGCATTGAGCTCGGCGTCGGCGCCGGCGGAGTCCGGGCCGTCAAGGCCGGAGCCGTAGATGCCGATGGCCACGCCAACGCCCTTCTTGTGGGTGGCGGTGGAGTTCTTTTTGGCGTTGGCCAGGGCTTCCTTGTACTTGGGACGCAGGATGTCGATCATCTCGGGCAGGGTCCAGGAATCGGGCACCTGGTCGGTGGGGGTGGTGTCGCCCGGACGGTACGCGTTGACATACCGGAATTCCAGGGGATCCATGCCGAGCTTTTCGGCCATCTCGTCCATGAGGGACTCGGAGGGGAACATGATTTCCGGCGAGCCGTAGCCGCGGAAAGCCGAACCCCAGCCGTGGTTGGTGGCCACGCAGTAGCCCTTGGCGCGCATGTTGGGGATGCCGTAGCCGGCCATCCAGTACTGGGAGCCGCGCAGGGTGAGCAGGTCGCCGAACTCGGAATAGGGGCCGTGGTCAACGATCCATTCCATTTCGGAAGCCACGATCTTCTTGGTGGCCTTGTCGACGGCGATCTTGCCCTTGGTCCAGAACGGGGAGCGCTTGCCGGTGTAGTACTGCTGCTGGGCGTAGTTGTAGCGCAGGTGCACCGGGCGGCCGGTGACCATGGCGGCGACGCCGACCAGGGCTTCCATGGTCGGGCTGAATTTGTAGCCGAAGGTGCCGCCGGTGGGGTTCTGCACGAGGATGAGGTTCTCGGGCTCGACGCCAAGGCCGGGGGCGATCATGTACAGGTGCAGGTACAGGCCGATGGACTTGGAGTGGATGACCAGCTTGCCGTCTTCGTTGGTGTAGGCGAAACCGACGTCAGGCTCGATGGGCAGGTGGGGCTGGCGCTGGGTGTAGTAGTCGCCGCCCATGACTTCGTACTTGGCCGTATCGGCGAAGAACGGAGCCACGTCCGCGCCCTTGGCGTGGTTCTGCTCGTAGTAGGTGTTGGGGGTGCCGGGGTGGATTTCGATGGCGTCGTCGGCCATGGCCGCCGGGGCGCTCATGTAGGCCGGCAGGACTTCCAGATCGACCTTCACCTTCTCGGCGGCGGCGCGGGCGTTCGCCTCGGAGTCGGCCGCGACCAGCGCAATGGCGTCGCCGTACTGGAACACCTTGGTGTCGCACAGGATGGGACGATCCCAGCCGTCACCCTTGTTGGTGGGGAAGGTGATGAGGCCGGTGATGCGGTTCTTGCCCTTGACGTCCTTGGCCGTGATCACGCTGTGCACGCCCGGCATCTTCAGGGCTTCGGCGGTGTCCACGCCCTTGACGTTGGCATGGGAGACGCGGGCTTCGACAATGGCCAGATGCAGCGTGCCCGGGGGCAGCATGTTCTTCTGGTCGTCGCCAAACAGCCACTGGCCGGTGACCTTGGCCACGCCGGTGGGACGCGGGGCGCGCGAACCGAACACGTTGCCATCGGCCGGCATGTTGTGGTTGATGCAAAGGGTCATTTCACCGCGCAGCACCTTGGCGGCGTCCATGACGGCGTCGACCAGGGGGATGTAGCCGGTGCAGCGGCAGACGTTTTTGTGCTTCTGGAACCAATCGCGCACCTGTTCGCGGGTGGGCTTGGGATTGCCGTCCAAAAGGCCCTTGGCGGACATGATGAAGCCCGGGGTGCAGAAGCCGCACTGGGCCGCGCCGTGGACGACCCAGGCGGTCTGCAGCGGGTGCAGGTTGGCCGGGGTGCCGATGCCTTCGATGGTGGTCACGTTGGCGTAGTCGGCGACGCGGCGGATCTTGGTGATGCAGGCGCGGGTGACCTTGCCGTCGATGATGACCGAGCAGGCGCCGCACTGGCCCTGGGCGCAGCCCACCTTGGTGCCGGTCATGTGCAACTGGTTGCGCAGCACGTCGGACAGGAAGGCATCCGGGTCGGCGATGAGTTTGCGCTCGATCCCGTTAACGATAAGAATTTTTTCCTGCATGTCGTCTCGCTCCGTTTCGGTTGGAGGTTTGTCGCGTTCCGACGCCGCGCCCGGAACCGATTCCCGTCCGCGCGGCCTTTGATCCTTGGCCAGGCCCTATCCCTTGCCGAAGCCGCAGGCGGGATAGCGGCATTCGGGACACATGGCGCAAAGGCCGCCGTGCCCCAGTTCCACGATGTCGTCCCGGGTCAGATGCTCGCCGGCCACAAGGCGCGGCACGGTCAGGTCGAAGATGCTGGCCTTGTGGTACATGACGCAGCCCGGCAGCCCGACCACGGGGATTTCGCCGACGTAGGCCAGCATGAACATGGCCCCGGGAAAGGTCGGCGACCCGTAGGTCACGACCTCGCCGCCGGCCGCCCGGATGGACGACGGGGTGAGATCGTCGGGGTCCACGGACATGCCGCCGGTGACGGCGATCATGTCGGCCCCTTCGTCGATGAGGCGATGAATCGCCCGCACGGTCATGTCCTGATCGTCGGGGACGAAGATCTGGCGCGTGACGGTGCAGGATAAATCCTCGAACTTGCGGCGCAGGATCGGCCCGAAGGCGTCCTTGATGCGGCCGTGATAGACCTCGCCGCCGGTGGTCACCACGCCGACCTTAAGCGGCCGGAAGGGGCGCACCCGCACCACCGGACCGTACTCGGCGCACACGGCCTCCACGGCCTCGATCTTGGCCTCGTCCACCACCAGCGGCACCACCCGGGTGCCGGCCAGCATCTGGCCCGGGGTCACCACGACGTTGCCGTGCAGGGTGGCGATGGTCACTTCCTCGATGCCGTTGAGGCGGCGCAGGATGTCGGCGTCGATGGACAGCAGCCCGGCATGGGCGGCCAGCAGGTTGATGCGGCCCTCGCAGGGGGCGGACAACACGATGCCTTGCCCGGCGATGGCCCGGGCCATGCGGTCGGCGGCGTCGTCCTCGTGGATGAAGCCGTCGGCCAGATCCCAGACGTAAAGATGTTCCTTGCCGAGCTTGAGCAAGGTTTCGATGTCGCCTTCCTCGATGACGTGACCCTTGCGGAAGGCCGGCCCCTTGCCCTCGCCCGGCACGATGCGGGTGATGTCGTGGCAAAGGACCATGCCCGAGGCCTGATGGACGGGGATGGAACGCATGGGGGCGTTTCGGTGCCGGAGGACTTCTTGGCTCACCTGCATGGCGCTGCTTCTTCCCTTGCGGTTGGTTGTTGGTTGGCCGGCTCCCGGGCCTTGGCCCGGCCGGCTGGTCGGCGGCGCGGCCCTTGACCGCCCTTTTGCGCCGACCGTTCTTCCCGACCTCGTCCCGCTCAAATCTCTATATTAAACTTAACACAAGCAGCCTCAATCTTCACAAACTTCAACTGCAGCGGTCATTGGCGTCGTTTCAATTCTGTTTTTTTAAACACAGTACGTTACTGTCGTATGTTTCCATCAACATAAAACCACCACTCACACTGAAAAAGCAATTTACAGGCCAATGCCATGATTGCTTTACCTACGGGGCTTGGCGGCGTTTGAGTAGCGTTGCGGACTTGTTCCCGGCAGACATGGTGACCCTGCGTGATCGTCGCCTTTCGCGGCCTATCCTGACATAAGAACACCAATGCCCTGAAAACATTCGATCTTTTTTAACAAGGAACAAATGGGTCAATTTGGCCCGGCGAATGGGTCAAAAGGCGACAGCCACCGAGGCCCTTCGGCGCCCTCGCCGCGAGAACGGCAAGAAGCCTTGGAGAATGTCGTATTCGGTGCGCTTGAGGACCGGCAGGGACTGTCGAAACAGTGAAAGGCCCCGGTCCGCGCCGGACGGCGAAGGCCTCGAGCGAACAACGAGACAGCTTGGCGGGAAGGCGTATGCGGGAGCCGGGGGCAGCGGCGCGGAACCGCGCGGCGGGACAGGTCCGGTTTACCGGCGCGGCGGCACGAACCGGGGCTGGCCTGGCCTAGTGTCGCGTCCACGAAACGCGCCCAGGGCATTTCGTGGACATCAGACTAAAACCAGGAGTTTTTCTGAAATAATACTCTCGTATTTTCTAAGGGACGCCAGACTAGCGGTCGTGGCGATACGAACCGGCCCGGTCAGGCTCCACGGGCAGCCGACGGCGGACGGTCCAGAAAAGGGCCACGGCAAAGATTGCCCCGAGGGTGTCGGCCAGCATGTCCTCCTGGGCGTCCCAGACGTCGCCCTGGCTGCCAAGGAATTCCATGCCGGCCTGGCCGCCCTCGGCGGCGGCGTACCACCATTCGATGATCTCGTAGGCGCAGGCCACGGCCATGATCATGGTGAGGGCAAACACGGCGATGACCGCCGGATGGGCCAGCCGCCTGCGCCAGAGGTATTCGGCCAGGGGAAAGGCGTAAAACCCAACGGTGAAATGGGCCATGCGGTCGAAGTGGTTGCGCGAAAAGCCGAACAGTTCGGTGATTAAGCCAAAGGGGACGTTGGCGAAGGTGTAGTGGCCGCCGATGGTATGAAGGAAAAGCCAGACGGCCATGAGCGCATAGGCCAGATTGGAGAATCGGAAGCGCCGGGCCATGGCCACCAGGGCAAGGAAGACGACCATGACGGGGATGACCTCGGCCCACCAGACCTCCCGGGAGACCGGGTCCAGGCCGAGCAACACGAAAAACACGGCGAACGCCGCCGCCAGGGCCTCGGGAAACCAGCGCGCCATGTCCGCCTCCTGGGTTTGGCCGGCCCGGACGGCCGGGCCATGCTCTTGCTGCCCTACCCCAGCCCGGCCCGGGCGGCAACGGGCGAGGGGCTTTGACCCAGGAAGCGTCGCGCCAAAAAAAAACCGGCCGCGATCACACACGGTGATCGCGGCCGGCCGGTCCGGCGCGCCAGGGGGGCTTGGCGCGCCGGCGTCGCTAGCGTCTTCTCCTTCGCCAACGCAACCACCGCGAGACGGCGTTTGCGGACAAGGTTCCGTATGGTAGAAACATAACGATGTTATGTTTCTACCGGGGCTTGGCTACAGCACTTCCGGGTGAAATCCCGCCGCTGTCAGCGCGGCCACCACCGAGCGGCCGTGTTCGCGGTCCCGGGCCTCGAAGGCGATTTCCAGGCTCGCTTCCTTGGCCGGCAGGGCGAGCAGCGTGCGGTGGTGCTGGATCTCCATGATGTTGGCCCCGCTGTCGCGCAGCACGGCCGTCACCTGGGCCAACGTCCCGGGGCGGTCGGAGATGGGCAGGCGGATGGTCACCACCCGGCCTTCGCGGATGAGTTCCCGCATGATGACCGAGGCCAAAAGCCTGGGGTCGATGTTGCCGCCGCTAAGGACCAGCCCGACCTTCTTGCCGGCGAAACGGCCGGGATATTCCAGCAGCGCGGCCAGGGGCGAGGCCCCGGCCCCTTCGGCCACGGTCTTTTCCACGAAGAGAAACAGCGCCACGGCCTGTTCCAGGCGCGGCTCATCGACGGTCAGCACCGTGTCCACCCGGGCCTTGACCACTTCGGTGGTGAGCGCGCCCGGATACTTGACGGCAATGCCCTCGGCGATGGTGTTGCCCGTGCCCTCGGGCGGCTCGCCGCGCATGGCGCACAGCATGGACGGATAACAGGCGGCCTGGACGCCCACGACCTCGATGTCCGGGCGCACGCCCTTGGCCGCCGTGGCCACGCCGGAAATGAGCCCGCCGCCGCCGATGGGCGTGACGATGACGTCGAGGTCGGGCACGGCGTCCAGCATTTCCAGGGCCACCGTGCCCTGGCCGGCCATGACCATGGGATCGTCAAAGGGATGGACAAAGGTCAGGCCGCGCTCGGCCGTGATGCGCTTTGCCGCCTCGGTGGCCTCGGCCAGGGTCTCGCCGGCCAGCACGACTTCCGCGCCGTGGGCGCGGGTGTGCTCCACCTTCACCGAGGGCGTGTGGGCCGGCATGACGATGACGGCCGGGATGCCCAGGTTCTTGGCGTGGTAGGCCACGCCCTGGGCGTGGTTGCCGGCGGACATGGCCGACACGCCGCGCGCGCGCTCGGTTTCGGAGAGCGTCAGCAGCTTGTTGAGCGCGCCGCGCTCCTTGAAGGAGGCGGTGAACTGATGGTTTTCGAATTTGACCCAGACGGCGGCTCCGGTCATGGCCGAGAGCACCTGGGACTGCAAAAAGGGCGTTGGGGCCAGCCGGGGCGACAGGCGCTCCCTGGCGGCCAGGACATCGGCGAGTTCGATCATACGGCTTCTACCTGAGGCCAAACATAACGGCCGTCATGTTTGGCCTCTATCTAAACATATGAGCGCGACACAATTTGCGCCGGTTACACCTGAGTCGTGCGATCGGCCTTACGCTTCCTCGCCGGCGGCGGCGGCGTCCTCAAAACGGCCGCGCTTGCGGTTCTTGCGCACGGCCCCGGCCGGGAACACCCGGCCGCTCATGGCGATGTAGACGCCGGGGGGGCTCGACCAGACCGCGCCCACGGCGCAGCCCACGTTAAACGGCGCGTCGGAGGCGGCGAACCGGGCCGGGCTCATGGCCCCGGTCAGGACGATGGTCTTGCCCGGGATGTCGGCCAAAAACTCGGCCGTGCGGGTCATGGTGTCGGTGCCGTGGGTGACGAGCACATGGCCCGCCGCGTCAGCGAGGATGCGCTCGCGCAGGACGGCGCGCTCCTCGTCGGTGACGTAGAGGCTGTCCTTGCGGGCGACCTCGGTGACGCTCCAGGCGAAGTCCACCCCGGCCTGGGTCAGGATGGCCCCGACCTGCGGATCGCCCACGGAGTAGTCGGACAGGTCGTCGAAGTAGACCTTGTCGATGGTTCCGCCCATGGAATAGACGGCAAGTTTCACATTTTTCCCCATTGCAAACGGTTTGCGCGCACGGCGGCCACACGCGCCGCCTCTCACCCCTGGTGGGGTTTCCAAAGGGGCTCAGCCCCTTTGGCCGC
>ALAO01000243.1 GCA_000307955.1 Solidesulfovibrio magneticus str. Maddingley MBC34
GCCGCCGATGCAGCCGCCGGGGCAGGCCATGACCTCGATGAGGTCGTATTCGCTCGTGCCGGCCACGACCTGCTCGGCCACGGCCCGGGCATTGGCCAGCCCGTGGACGATGGCCAGGCGCAGGGTCTTGCCGCCCACTTCCAGGGTCGCCTCGCGCAGGCCGGAATCGCCGCGCACTGCGGCGAAATCGACGGAAGCCAGGGGCTTGCCGGTGATCTTCTCGGCGGCAAAGCGCAGCACCGCCTCGGTGACGCCGCCCGACGCGCCGAAGATGACGCCAGCGCCGGTGCCGAAGCCGAAGGGCATGTCCAGGGACTCGGGCTCAAGGGCATTGAAGCGCAGGCCGGCCCCGTCGATCATCCGGGCCAGCTCCTGGGTGGTCAGCACGAAGTCGACGTCGGGCGAGCCGTCCACGGCGAATTCCGGCCGGCGCGCCTCGAACTTCTTGGCCGTGCAGGGCATGATGGAGACGACGATCAGGTCCTTGCGGGCGATACCCTGCTTTTCGGGCAGCATCTCCTTGACCAGGGAGCCGAACATCTGCTGGGGCGAGCGGCAGGAGGACAGGTTTTTGAGCAGTTCCGGGAAGGACTGCTCGGCGAACTGCACCCAGCCGGGACAGCAGGAGGTGAACTGGGGCAGCTTCTCGCCGGCGGCGGCCCGGGTCAGGAACTCCTGCCCTTCCTCGATGACGGTGAGGTCGGCGGCGAAGGTGGTGTCGTAGACGGCGTCGAAGCCCAGGCGCTTAAGCGCCGCGACCATGCGGCCCATGATGGGATCGCCGGCCGGGCTGGCAAAGCACTCGCCCAGGCCCACGCGCACGGCCGGGGCCACCTGGGCCACGACGGTCTTGGTGGGATCGGCCAGGGCGGCCAGCACCTCGTCCATTTCGCTGCGCGGCACCAGCGCGCCGGTGGGGCAGACGTTGGCGCACTGGCCGCAGCCCACGCACTCGCCTTCGCCCAAGCCCTTGCCGAAGGCCGGCAACACGGCGGTCTGATGGCCGCGATGGGCAAAGCCGATGGCTCCGATGCCCTGTATTTCCGAGCACATGCGCACGCAGTCGCCGCACAGCACGCACTTGTTGGGGTCGCGGATGATCGACGGCGAGGAGAAGTCCAGCGGGGCCTTTTCCTGCACCGGTTTGAAGCGCACGCTGGTCACGCCCACGCGCCGGGCCACGTCCATGAGCTTGCAGTCCACGCTTTTAAAGCAGCTAGGGCAGCTGAGGTCGTGGTTGGCCAGAAGCAGTTCCACGGCGATCTTGCGGATCTCGCGCAGCTGCGGGGTGTTGACCTTGATGTCCAGGCCCGGTTCGGGCGGGGTGGAGCACGCGCCCTGGACGCCGCGTCCGGCCACTTCCACCAGGCACAGGCGGCAGGCTCCGTACACGGACAGCTCGGAGTGGTAGCAGAAGGTCGGCAGCTCGATGCCGGCCTTGCGGATGATTTCCAGAAGGTTGCGCTCGCCCTCGATGGGAATGGCGCGGCCTTCGACGGTGACGAATTGCTGGTCCATGGTCATGGCTAGATTCCCTCCACCGCGCCGAACTTGCAGGCCGTGGCGCAGGCCCCGCACTTGATGCACACGGTTTCGTCGATGACGTGGGGCTGTTTCTTCTCGCCGGTGATGGCTCCGGCCGGACAGGCCTTGACGCACAGGCGGCAGCCCTTGCAGCGGGCGGCGTTGATGGTCGGCATGGCCAGGGCCTTGCAGCGGCCGGCGCTGCAGCGCTTCTCGAAGACGTGCTCTTCGTAGTCCTTGCGGAAGTGCTTGAGCGTCGAGAGCACCGGGTTGGGCGCGGTCTTGCCCAGGCCGCACAAGGAGCCGACCTGGACGGCGTGGCCCAGGGTTTCGAGCAGGGAGAGTGTTTCGGCCGTGCCGCGCCCTTCGATGACGTCGTCGAGCAGGGCCAGCAGCTGCTTGGTGCCCTCGCGGCACAGCACGCACTTGCCGCAGCTCTCGCGCTGGGTGAACTCCATGAAGAACCGGGCTACGCTGACCATGCAGGTCTTCTGGTTCATGACGACCAGACCGCCGGAGCCGACCATGGCCCCCACCGAGCGCAGGGAGTCGAAATCGAGCGGCAGGTCAAGCAGGTCCGGGGTCAGGCAGCCGCCGGACGGGCCGCCGATCTGCACGGCCTTGAAGCCTTTTTCGTCGATAAAGCCCCGGTCGTCGGTGACGCCGCCGCCGATGTTGAGCACCACTTCGCGCAGGGTCGCGCCAAAGGGCACTTCAATGAGGCCCGTGTTGGAGACATGGCCGGTGAGCGCAAAGGTCTTGGTGCCCGGCGAAGTCTCGGTGCCAAGGGCCCGGTAGGCCTGCGCGCCTTCGCTGATGATGCGGGGAATCTGGGCCAGGGTCTCGACGTTGTTGATGATGGTGGGCTTGCGCCACAGGCCCTGCTGGGCCGGGAAGGGCGGCTTGGGCGAGGGCATGCCGCGCAGGCCTTCGATGGAGGCGATCAGCGCCGTTTCCTCGCCGCACACGAACGCGCCGGCCCCTTCCATGACTTCCAGGCGGAAGGACTGGCCCGAGCCGAAGAGGTTGTCGCCGAGGTAGCCGGCGGCCTCGGCGTCGGCCACGGCCTTGCGCATGCGCTTGACGGCCAGGGGATATTCGGCCCGCACGTAGATGTAGCCTTCATCGGCCCCGATGCCCCGGGCGGCGATCATCATGCCTTCGATGACGCAGTGGGGATTGCCTTCCATGAGGCTTCTGTCCATGAACGCGCCGGGATCGCCCTCGTCGCCGTTGCAGATGACGTATTTTTTCGAGTTGGCCTGGACCCGGGCGGCTTCCCACTTGCGGCCGGTGGGGAACCCTCCGCCGCCGCGTCCGCGCAGCCCGGACTGGCTGATGACGTCGCACACGCCCTTGGCGTCCATGTCGGCAAAGGCCTTGCGGGCGGCGGCGTAGCCGCCGTGGGCCACGTATTCGCGGATGTCGTCGGGATCGATGAAGCCGCACTCCTTAAGGACCGTGCGGGTCTGGCGCTGGTAGAAGGGAATCTGGTCCGGTCCCAGGCACTTTTCCCGGGTGCGGGGCTCGACGTAGAGCAGGCGTTCGACGACCTTGCCGCCGACCAGGGTCTCGGTGACGATCTCGGCGACGTCGTCGTCGGTCACCTTGGTATAGAGGATGTTCTCGGGCAGGATGGTGACCAGCGGTCCCATCTGGCAAAAGCCCTGGCAGCCGCTGTGGGAGACGCGCACGCCGTCGCCGTGGCCTTCGGGCCGAAATTCCAGGACCACGTCGAGGCCGGCTTCGCCCATGCGTTTTTCCAGGGCGTCGAGGACCTTCTTGGAGCCGTTGGCCACGCAGCCGGTGCCGGCGCAGACGATGACGCGGCGTCCGCCCGAGGCGGCCTCGGCGGCGGCGGCGTGCTGGGGATCGAGGATGGGGCCTTCCATTATTGCAGCTCCTTGGCGCGGATGGCGTCGATGAGGCCCACGGCGCGCTCGGGAGTCATCTGGCCGTAGACGTCTTCGTTGATGACCAGGACCGGAGCCAGGCCGCAAGCGCCGAGGCAGGCCACGGTTTCAACGGTGAACAGCATGTCGGGCGTGGTGGCCTTGGCCTCGGTGAGGTCGAGGCGGGCGCGCAGGGCTTCCAGGATGGGGATGGACTGCTTGACGTGGCAGGCGGTGCCGTCGCACAGGCGCACGACGTACTTGCCCTTGGGCTCCAGGGCGAAGTGGGCGTAGAAGGTGGCGACGCCGAAGACGTTGGCTTCGGGGATGCGCAGGGAGGTGGCGACGTAGGACAGCACTTCCTGGGGCAAGTAGCGGTACTCCTCCTGGAGGGCCTGGAGGATGGGCACGAGCCGGGCGGGGTGGCGATCGTAGCGGTCGAGGATGCCGCACAGTTTTTCGAACTTGGCGGTTTCGGCCAGCGCGGGGGCCAGACAGGGCTCCATCGATGATCTCCTTTTTCGGCAGTGGCGTTCTTCGGAGTTCACGGTCGGGTTTGTAACGACAAGCCAGGGCCGCACGGGGGATGCGTCGCGCCAACCCGACAAGCGCGACGATCCCGCCAGGGCCGGCCGCGGCTGACGCCGGGGGGGTGGCGTGGGCGGAGTGCGGCCGAGTGCCAGGCGCATGGGGCGGGGCCTGCCTCGGCGGGCGAGGTAGTGCAAAAACGCAACATGCGAAGCGTGGCATGAGCGTACAGCAAGATACATGCTATTTTTTGGGCAAGCTGCGACCTTGTTTTTGTAACTAACTAGAATAGAAAGTGTAAAAGATGTTTCGCCAGATTTCGGCTTGTTGTCGGGGAGGAAAGCGTCGAGGGGGGATGTGTTTTGTTGCAATTATGCATCGTTTCAGACAAAATCCCTTCTGTACTTGTCAGGAATTGCCGAGAGCTGCTTGGCGAGTCGTGTTGCGTATTTGCACTACGTTGCAAAAATGCACAGTCCGCCCGGCAGCTTCCTGCCTCAGCCCGGCCGCACCGCCGCCGCGACGGACCACCCCCCGCCGCCTGCCCCGCGACCCGCCGCCCCGGCCACGGACAACCCGTCGATAAACCGCAATGCCATTGAGACCCCACGCGCGCATGGACAGAACGCCGCTTTCCATGCTTATACTCCGAGAACAGAAGACTCACGCGCCCGCGCCGCGCCAGCAGGATAGGCCCATGACCGCCTCGACCAAACCTCCGCTCTCGCTCCGACTCCACCTTGCCGGCCTCGTCGCCGTCTGCGTCCTGCCCGTGTGGCTGTGCGCCGCCTACCTCGTCCACTACGCCTACACCGCCAAGAAAAACCTCATCCAGTCGCACATGGTCGAGGTCGCCCGAAACCTCTCCCTGGCCGTGGACCGCGAATTCGCCATCCTGATGGCCGCCGCCGAAGGCCTGGCCACCTCCCCGGCCCTGCAGACCGGCGACATCCCCGCCTTCCGGCGGCAGGTCAAAACCCTGCTCGCCGGCTACCCCGCCTCCGACGTCATCGTGGCCGAGGCCTCCGGGCAGCAGGTTTTCAATTCCTACCTGCCCGAAAGCGCGCCCCTGCCCAAGCGGGCCGTGCGCGAGACCGTGCGACGCGTGTTCGAAAGCGGCCGGCCCGGCATCAGCAATCTTTTTCGCGGCGCGGTCACCGGCCGCTACCTCGTCAGCCTCGACATGCCGGTCTGGCAGGGGGCGGCCGTGGGCTACGACCTCGCCATGACCGTGCCGGTCGCCCGCTTCGACCAACTGCTGGCAGCGGAGCGGCTGCCCGCCGGCTGGACCGCCGCCGTCATCGACGCCGCCGGCGTGGTGGCCGCCCGGGCTGGTCAGGCCGAAGCCTGGGCGGGAAAACCGGCCGGTGAACTGTTGGCCGGCCTGGAGACGTCCCGGGACGACGTTGCCGCCTTCGAGACGATCCGCCTTGACGGCGAGCCGGCTCTGGCCGCCTACGACCAGGCCGAGGGTTCGGGCTGGGGCGTGGCCGTGGCCGTGCCCCGCGGCGTGCTCTTGGCCGAGGTGCGCGGCTGGCTGTACTGGACCGGCGGCGGCGTCCTGGTCCTGTCCCTGGGCGGATTTTTCCTGGCCTTGGTCCTGGCCCGGCGCATCGCCGGCTCCATCGACACCCTCATCCCGGCGGCCGAAGCCCTGGGCCAGGGGCTGGCCTTGCCGCCAGGGCGCTTCGGACTGGTCGAAACCGCCGCCGTGGGCGAGGCGCTTACGCGCGCCGCCAACCTGCTGGCCGCCCGGGCCGCCGCGCGCCGCCAGGCCGAGGAAGCCCGCCAACAGGCCGAAACCCGGCTGGCCGAGCGCGAGCACATTTTCCGCATCGTGGCCGACAATTCCCATGACTGGGAATTCTGGGACGGCCCGGACGGCAAGTGCCGCTGGGTCTCGCCGGCCTGCGCCCGCGTCACGGGCCACCCGCCCGAGGCCTTCCTTGGACCTGGCGCGCTGACCGTGCGCGACCTCATCCATCCCGAGGACCGGGCCAGGTGGGACGCCCATCTCAATACCCCGGAAGCCGTGGAGGCCGTCCACGAAGAGCTCCATTTCCGCATCCTGCGCGCCGACGGCCGCCTCGCCCACATCGGCCATGTCTGCGGCCGCATCCTCGGCCCTGGCGGCGAGGATCTCGGCCGCCGGGGGGCCAACCGCGACATCACCGAGCAACGCCGCTACGAACGCGACCTGCGCCGGGCCAAGGAAATGGCCGACGCCGGCAATCGGGCCAAAAGCGAGTTCCTGGCCAACATGAGCCACGAAGTGCGCACGCCCATAAACGGCGTCATGGGCATGCTGCAACTCCTGGAAACCACCGAGCTGACCGCCGAACAACAGGAATACCTCGCCATGGCCGGCCGGGCCGCCGGACGCTTAAGCCGCCTGCTCGGCGACATCCTCGACCTCAGCAAAGTCGAGTCCGGGGTCCTGGCCCTGCAGCAGACCGCCTTCGAGCTTGGGGACCTCCGCCAGGCCGTCCTGGACGTTTTCGGACCCATGGCCCGGGGCAAGAGCCTGGCGCTGAGCGTCGACCTGGACCCGACGCTCCCCCGGCGCGTGAAGGGCGACGAGGTCCGGCTGCGCCAGATCCTGCTCAATCTCGTCGGCAACGCCGTCAAATACACCGACTCCGGCTTCGTCCACGTGGCCGTTTTCCCAGGCCCCGGCACCCCGCCCCGGGGATGCGCGCCCATCGAGGTCGTCTTCGTCGTGGCCGACACCGGCCGGGGCATCCCCGGCCACAAGCTCGACAGCGTGTTCTCGCCCTTTGTACAGACCGATCCCACCGCCGGCCCCCAAGGCGGCGTGGGCCTGGGGCTGGCCATCGTCAAACGCCTGATCGAACTCATGGGCGGCCGCATTCACCTGTGCAGCGTCGAAGGCCAGGGCACGTCCATGCGGGCGATCGTTCCCCTGCTCCCGCTCCCGGACGAGGCTGAGGCCCCCTGCAAGAAAGTCGGCCAAACCGAAACCGCCGCCGGCCACGTCGTCCTGATCGTGGAAGACGACCCCATGAACCGCATGGCGGCCCAGCGCATGCTGCAAAAGGTCGGCTACACCGTGCACACGGCCGAAAACGGCCAGGAGGCCCTGGACGTCCTGGCCGCCGAACATCCCCGGCCCGTGGACATCATCCTCATGGACATCCAGATGCCCGTCATGGACGGCCTGGAGGCCACCCGGCGCATCCGCGACAACGTCGACGGCCTGTTCGACTCCCAGGTGCCCATCATCGCCCTGACCGCCTACGCCATGGCCGGCGACCGCGAACGCTTCTTGGAGGCCGGCTTGGACGACCATCTGGCCAAGCCGGTCAAGGTCGCGGAAATGCTCGACAGCATGAAGCGCGCCCTGGATACACGGGCCGAGGCAACACGAAAAAAGGCTTGACGCCGCCGCCCGTCGGCGTTCCAACCGCCCTGCGCCCGGCACGCCCCGGGCGTAATTCCCCAAGGGCGGCCTCCCGTGCACGACAACAATTCCCCCATCGGCATCTTCGACTCCGGCGTCGGCGGCCTCACCGTGGCCCGCGCCGTCATGGAACTTCTGCCCAACGAACCGGTCGTCTACTTTGGCGACACCGCCCGCGTCCCCTACGGCGTCAAATCCCCGGACACCGTGGCCCGCTACGCCGCCCAGATCACCCGGTTCCTGCTCGAAAAAAACGTCAAGCTCCTCATCGTCGCCTGCAACACCATGGCCGCCGTGGCCCTGCCGGCCATCACGAGCATCGCTCCCGTGCCGGTCCTGGAAGTCATCGCCGCCGGAGCGGCCAGCGCGCTGGCCGCCACCCGCTCGCGGCGCATCGGCATCATCGCCACCCCCTCCACCGTGGCCAGCCAAGCCTACGAACAGGCGCTTAGACGCCTGGGCGGCCCGGACATCCATACCGTGGCCAAGGCCTGCCCGCTGTTCGTCCCCCTGGCCGAGGAGGGCCTCACCGATCACCCGGCCACTCGCCTCATCGCCGCCGAATACCTGGCCCCCTTGGCCGCCGAAAACCTCGACACCCTGATCCTGGGCTGCACCCACTATCCGCTGCTGGCCCCGCTGTTGGCCGAGGTGGTCGGCCCATCCGTGCGCCTGCAAGACTCGGCCACGGCCGTGGCCCGGCGCGCCGCCGCCATCCTCGACGAGAAAGGCCTGCGCCACGCCGGCACAGCGCCGCGCCACAGCTTCCACGTCACCGACATGCCCCACCGGTTCCAGGAAATCGGCCAACGCTTCCTGGGGCGGGAGATGGCAGACGTGCGGTTGGAAAATTTGGATAAGTGCTGAGAAAGAGAAGATGCCTCCGGCGGCCGGGGG
>ALAO01000244.1 GCA_000307955.1 Solidesulfovibrio magneticus str. Maddingley MBC34
CGAGCACGGTGGCGTTCATTTCTTCCATGGCCGTGGCCGTTTCCCCGGCGTGCTGGCGCTGGATGTCGGCCCCTTGCTTGGACTGGTCGATCTGGGAGGCCAGATCCGAAGAGGCGGCGGCCACGGCCTGGGCCACGTCCTCGATGCGGGCAGCGGCGTCAAGCGCTCCCCGGCGCTGGGCGGCGGCGGCCTCGGTTCTGGCCTGTTCGGCCTCGGCCACGGCGGCCCGGGCGCGCTCGGCTTCGGCGGCGGCCTCGCGGCTCTTGTCCTCGGCCTGGCCGATCATCTTTTTGAGGTTGTCCACCATGCGGGAAAGCGCCCCGGCCAGCACGCCAATCTCGTCGGCCTGCTTGACGTCCAGGGTGTGGGAGAAATCGCCTTGGGCCACCTTTTCGGCGAAGCCGGCGGCCAGGCGCAGGGGCCGCACCATGCCGGCGGCGAAAAGCCACATGACGCCAAGGGCCAGCGCGGTGATCCCAAGGCCCACCCCGACCTGCCACAAGGCCGCTTCCTTGCCCTGGGCGGCCATGTCGGCGTCCAGCGCGTGGCGCTCGGCCAAAACGATGTCGGGATGCACCCGGATGAGCACGGCCCAGGGGCGGTCGGTGCGGCCGAGCTTGATGGTGGCCAAGGCCCGGTAGCTGCCGGTGACGTCACTGACGTCGGTGAGCGTTTTGCCTTCCTTGACCGCCTTGGCCAGTTCTTCCCAGTCCTTGGAGATGGCGGACAGCGGCTGGCCCACGGTTTCGGGCTTCTCGCTGCTGGCCACGATCAGGCCGTCGTGGCTCACGATGGCCACGTCGCCCTTGCCACCGTAGAGGCTGGCGTCGACCTTCTTGGCCAGCTCCTGCAGGAAGTCCAGGCGCAAATCGGTGCCGGCCACGCCCAGGAACTTGCCGTCCTTTTTGACGGGCACGGACAGGGTGGTCAGCCATTCCTGCTTGCCCTGGACGATGTAGGGGAAGGGATCAAGCACGCTTTCCTTGCCGGATTCCCGGGGCCAGAGGTACCAGCCGCCCTTGCGCACGCCGTTGGGGTGGCGGTCCTGGCTTTCGAACTCGACGAGCGGCTGGCGGGCGATCTTGCCGGCCTTGTCGCGGTTCCAGTAGGGCACGAAACGTCCGGTCTCGTCATGGTCGTCCTTGGCCGCGCCGGCGTATTCGCCGTCGCGGCCGTCCAGGGCTCCCGGTTCCCAGGCGGAATACGTGCCCAGGTACTGGGGATTGTTTTTGAGCACTTCATGAAGAATCGTGTCGAGGGTGTCGCGCACGGTGTTCTTGATGCCCTCGCGAGAGGCCGTGGCGGCGGTTTTCTCCCGCAGCACCTCGAAGACCTTGCCCATGGTCCGGGCGGTCACGAGATTGTCCTCCAGGGCGCTCTGGATGACGGCGGCCTGGCTGGCGGCCAGACTGGCCAGGTTGCGCTTGGCCTCTTCCTCAAGCAGTTTGCCCACCCGCTGGGACACAAGGGCCTGATTCTTGCCGGCTGAATACAGGCTGTAGCCGACCAGCGCGGCCGATGTAACCAACAGGCAGGCCCCGGCAAGCAAAAGAATCTTGGTTTGAATGGATTTGAGCTGCATTCGGCTCCTCCTGCGGCGTCAATTGAAAACATCAACTATTAACATCGAAACCTCTGCCAGGGCGACCAATAGAAATGTTGCGTACGGTCATTATTTCTGTCGCCGCCTTTGGAAACCGATCCACGAGAGCGATGTTTGCCGCAGCGACAACAGGGCATTATACGGAATACCACTCATGCTTTCCTGGCGCAATACGGAAAATCTCGACTCCACAATTTTGCTGACCATCGACCCATTGCCGCTGTCCGGGCGTGGCCCGGCCCGACGACGGCCGAGGCCGGCTTGAAGCAACGATCGGTTCATGGTAATCTTTCCTTTAGAGTCCTATTGTAGAAATCCCCCTGCCCGCCAGGAGACCGTATGCCCATATCACGCAGGCTCCGTCCGTTGGCCTTCGTTCTGGCTTGGTTGAGCATGTGGTCCGTGAGCATGGCCCAAACGGACGAACTGGACCTGCCCCTGCTTATCCCCTCCGTCATCACGCCCGCGGGCCGCGACAGCGACGGCGACGGCCTGCCGGACGTCTGGGAACGACACGGCTACACCGTGGACGGCGTGTTCGTGGATCTGCCCGCCATGGGGGCCAACCCCTACCATAAGGATCTGTTCGTCTGGATGGACTACATGGCGCAGCCGGACGGCACGAGCCTGGCCCCGTCCCAGACGGTCATCGACAACATCAAGGCGGTCTTCGCCAACGCGCCGGTGGCCAACCCCGACGGGACCACCGGCATCGCCATCCATCCCCTGCTCAAATTCCAGGTGCCCTTTGCCGAAACCCTGGGCTCCGCCGCCGATGAGAACAAGGTCTGGGTCGATTTCGACGCCCTCAAAGCCCTGCATTTCCCGGCTGCCTACGCCAAATCCTTCCGCTACATGATCTGGGCCAATTCCTATGACGAGAGCACGTCGAGCGGACTGGCCCGAGACATCCCGGCCACGGATTTTCTGGTGACCCTGGGCCTGTGGGAACCCGCCGGCGGCACGGACTGGGCCAAGCTCGGCACCTTCGTCCACGAGCTCGGCCATTGCCTGGGGCTGACCCACGGCGGGTCGGACCACGACAATTATAAACCCAACTATTTGAGTGTGATGAACTATTTCTTCCAGATCACGGGCCTGTACAAGAACGGCGTCTGGGGCGACCTGTCGCAAAACCCCCTGCTCTTTGATTACCAACGCATCGACACGCCGACCATTGACGAGAACAACCTCAACGAGTTGGCGGGCCTTGGCTCCGGCGTGGCCGGCTACGGAACCAAATACTACGCCACGGTTTCGGGCCTGGTTGGCGAATACAGCGTCGCCGACGCCAGCGGCTCAATCGATTGGAACAAGAACAACGTATACGAGACCGGCGTCGTGGCCGACATCAACGATGACGGCGTGTGCAGCCAACTGATCGCCCAGAACAACTGGCCGCACATCAATTACAACGCCGGCGGTCTTCTCGGCTCGGCCGCCACGGCCGCCGCCCGAGCCCGGGCCGACGCCGCGCCAAGGCCCGACGCCCTGCGCCACGAACTGGATTTTGCCACCAGCCGCAAAATCGCCGACACGCGCGGCGCGGACAGGCCGGCCAATTGACGCCGCCGCCCCGGCCCGACGGTCAGCCATGACTTTTGCGCCGCTCCCTGCTAGGAAGCCCCGGCCCCGACAGGCATCCGACAAACGAGACGCCATGGACTCCTGGTTTTCCAGCCATTACGTGCAAGCCGCCCGCATCGCCTGCGGCCTGCTGGCCGAACAGATGTCCCTGGCCGGCGCGAGAATCCTCGACTTCGGCTGCGGCGACGGCATCACCGCCGCCGGCGCGGCGACCCTGGGCGTCGGGTTCGTGGTCGGCGTGGACGTCCATCCGTCCTTTGCCCACCTGTCCGAGCGCCTGGACGCCAACACCGGGGAGGCCGCGCCGCCCCCGAATCTGGCCTTTGTCCAGTCGGGGCCGGACTGCCGGCTGCCCTTTGCCCCGGGTTCCTTCGACGCCGCCTACAGCTGGTCGGTCTTCGAGCACCTGCCGGACATCCCGGCCGCCCTGGAGGCCCTGCGCCTGGCCCTGCGTCCGGGCGGGCATTGCCTCATCCAGATCGACCCGCTCTACTACTCGCCCTTCGGCTCCCATCTGCGCCGACTGGTGGACAGGCCCTGGGGCCATCTGCTCATGAGCAACGCCGCCTTCATCGCCTTGGCCGAGGCCGCCGGCGAACACGACGCCAACCCCGAAAAAGATGATCTGCTCTACGCCCAAAACGATTTCGCGGCCTATAAAAAGTACCTCGTGGAACAGTTCCTGGACCTCAACCGCCTTACCGTGCGCCAGCTCCTGCACCATGTCGAAGGCTCGGGGCTTGTCCCGGTGCGTCTCAAGACCACGCCCGTCTCGCCGGAGCATGTCCCGCCGCCGCGACTGTTGTGCGTCCATGCCCGGGAGGATCTGCTGACCAACGCCGTGTATCTGGTCCTTCGGCGCTAGCGCCGCGCCCTTAAGACACGGCTTGGGGACCAGGACTGGCCTTGCCGGGCCAAGCGACGCGCAGCCCGCAAAGATTCGCGACGCGACCTGAGCCTCGGTCGTCGAGGCGCAGCTCGGACCGGCCGGTTTCCGGTCCATGCGGCAGGGAGCCGGCTGCATTGCAATTTGGTCATGATTGTCCGTCAGCCAACGGCTCTCGCGCCGCCGGGAGCAAGGGGCAGGGCTGATAAACCCCGGCTCTCCGCCGGCCCGCCGCGCCCGCCTGCAACGGCCCGACCTGTTACGCCGGTCCGGGCGTCATGCCGACACAATGCAATCGCCTCGCATTTTCTGCCGCGCGCGCTCTTGCGCTCCCCCGCACAGCGTTATATTCCACGAAAAAATGTTCCGTTCGAGGAGGGATCCCATGAAAAAGTTCATCGTTTTCGCCGCTGCCCTGTCGCTTGCCCTGTCCGTCGCCCCGGCCTTCGCCAAGGGCAAGGCCAAAGCCGCCCCCAAAAAGACCTGGGAGTGCAAGGTCGGCGACAAGACCGTCATGACCGCCAGCGTCAATGAGTGCATGAAGATGGGCGGCATGGTCGCCAACTACCCCGGCCCGGACAAGGCTGCCGCCCCCAAGGCCAAAAAGGGCAAGAAGTAGTTCGTTTTCTGTGAGGGGAGAACGCCGCCGCCCGGGCTCCGGGAGGCGGCGTTTTTTTATGGGCGGGGCTAGGGAAAAAGCGTCTCGACCAGAAGCATGATGTTGAGTCCGATGACCACCAGGGCCGTGGCCGCCAGGAGCACGGTGGTGGAAGGCCGGTTGGCGTAGTGTCCCATGACCGCGCGGCGAGAGGTGAGGCTTATTTGCAGGATGATCGTCACCGGCAACTGCATGGACAGGGCGATCTGGGACCAGATGAGGCCCTTTAAGGGGTCGCCGACCAGCAGGATGGCCGCCGCGCCGCCAACAAGCGTCACGGCCACGCCCACGCGCGAATGGCTGTCGCGAATGTCGTAGGGTTCGCCGAAGATGCCGGCGAAGATGCTGCCCCCGGCCATGCCGGCCGTGACGCTGGAAGCCAGGCCGGCCAGCAGCAGGCTGACGGCGAAAACGATCCCGGCCGCGTTGCCCAAAAGGGGCGTTAAAAGCGATTTCGCCTGCTCCAGCTCGGTCACTTCCAGCCCCCGGCCGAAAAAGGCGGCCGCGGCCAGCAGGATCATGGCGCTGTTGATGCAAAAGCCCACGCCCATGGAAAACAGCGTGTCCAGATATTCGTACTTGAGCTGACGCTCGATCATCTCCGGCTCGTCGAGGTTCCACTGCCGGCTTTGGATCACTTCCGAGTGCAAAAAGAGGTTATGCGGCATGACCACCGCCCCAAGCACGCTCATGACCACGGCCAGCGACCCATCGGGCAGGCTCGGGCGCACCCAGCCCAGGGCCGCCGCGCCCCAGTCGATGTGGACCAGGGACAATTCGAAAAGAAAAGCCAGGCCAATAAGCGACACGCCGCCGATGATGAGCCGCTCGATGCGCCGGTAGGACTTGCCGAACAGCATCCACAAGGCCACGATGAGCGCGGCCAGGGTCCCCAGCCACAGCGGCAGGCCAAAGAGCATCCGCAAGGCGATGGCCGCGCCCAAAAGCTCGGCCAGGGCCGTGGAGATCGAAGCCAGGACGGCCGTGCCCAGCGCCGTGGCCGCCGCCCGCTTGGGCAAATGGCGCATGGCCGCCTCGGACAGGCACAGGCCGGTGGCAATGCCCAGATGGGCGGCGTTGTGCTGCAAGACGATGAGCATGATGGTGGACAGCGTCACCATCCACAGCAAATGATAGCCGTAGGACGCCCCGGCGGCCACGTTGGAGGCCCAGTTGCCCGGGTCGATGAAACCCACAGTCACGAGCAGGCCGGGGCCGATGTATTTGAAAATTTCCAGGGCGGCCAGCCTGGGCCGGCCGTGGTCCCGAAACCGCGCCATGTCCCACACGGCCGCGGCCAGCCGGCGAAGCGTCTCCATCAGCGCCCCCCCTGGCGGCCGCCGCGTCCCTTGACGTCAATGGTTGCCATCGATATTTTCCCGCCCGCAACTGTTGTTGCCCCCACAGTGAGAAACGCCATGAACCATGCCTCCCGCTACGATATCGACAATGCCGTCGGTTATGCCGTAGGCCATGCCGCCGCCCGGATCAAGATCGCCCTGCGCCGGGCCTTTGTGGCCGCCGGCCACGACGTGACCCCGGACCAGTGGGTGGTGCTCTACCGGCTGCTGGAAAACGAAGGCATCACCCAGGCGGGCCTGGGCGAACGCACCGTCAAGGACAAGACCACCATCACCCGTATCCTGGATCGGCTGGAAGCCAGGAAGCTGCTCACGCGGCGGCGCGCCCCGGACGACCGGCGCTCCCAGCGCCTCTACCTCACCGAAGCCGGCCGTGCCCTGGCCCAGGCGCTTGTGCCCATCGTCCAGGCCTTTGCCGACGATGCCTACGCCGACCTCACCGAGAACGACAAGGCCGCCCTGCACGACCTGCTCGCCCGCATCGAAGCCCGGCTCGACCGCCAGCCCGAAACCAAGGACGTCCCATGAAACTTTCCTTCCGCCCCAAGCACAAGCCCGAAGGCCAGCCGGCCGACCGCAAAAAACGCGTCCTGGTCCTGGCCGTGGCCGCCGTGGCCGTGCTCTCCCTTGGCTACTATCTCTACGCCCGGGGCAAGGTCTCCACCGACGACGCCTTCGTGGACGGCCGCATCCATCCCATCACGCCCCGTGTGGCCGGCTATGTCGATGAAGCGCCGGTGGAAGACAACCAGCTCGTGGCCGCCGGCGACGTGCTGGCCGTCCTGGACCCCACGGACTACGAAGTGGCCCTGGCCCAGGCCCGGGCCGACCTGGCCGCCGCCGAAAGCCAGCTGGCCGCCCAGGAACTGGGCGTGCCGCTGCAGCGCTCCCAGACCTCGTCCAAGGTCACCGGCGCCCGGGCCCAGCTCGAAAGCGAGCAGCGAAGCTTCGATCAGGCCGTCAAGGAACGCGACGCCGCCGTGCAGGAGGCCGCCCAGATCGAAGCCCAGCTCGACCAAGACAAGCTCGACCACGCCCGCATCAGCCAGTTGCGCACCAAGGACGCCGTGTCCCAGTCTGATCTCGACAGCATCGAAAACAAGCGCCGGGCCCACGAAGCCCAGCTGCGGGCCGCCAAGGCCAAGGCCGACGCCTCCAGCCGCCGTCTGGAGTCCATCGAAGCCGTCATCAAGCGGCTGCGCTCGGAAATCGAGCTGGCCCAGACCGGCGAGGAACAGGCCGTCATCCAGACCCGCGAGGCCGCGGCCCAACGGGCCAAAGTGGAGCTGGCCCGCCAGAAGGTCAAGCAGGCCGAACTCAATCTTTCCTATACCCGCATCACCGCCCCGGTGGCCGGGCACGTGACCAAGAAGCAGATCGAATCCGGCCGGCTGGTGGCCGCCGGACAGGCGCTCATGACCGTGGTGCCGCTGGACTCCAAGGACCTGTGGGTCACGGCCAATTTCAAGGAAACCCAGCTGAAGGACGTGCGCCCGGGCCAGCCCGTGGACATCGAGGTGGACACCTTCCCAGGCCATGCCATCACCGGCACGGTGGAGTCCATCCAGGCCGGCACCGGTTCGGTCTTTTCACTGTTCCCCTCGGAAAACGCCTCGGGCAACTACGTGAAAATCGTCCAGCGCATCCCGGTCAAGATCGTCTTTGACAAGAGCGTGGCCGACAAGCTCCCCCAACTGCGCCTGGGCATGAGCGTCGTGCCCGTGATTCACACGAAGTAGCGTTCCATGGCCGAGCAAGCCCCCAACAAATGGCTCATCACCCTGGCGGTGATGGTGCCCACGCTCATCGAGATCCTCGACACCTCCATCGCCAACGTGGCCCTGGGCCACATCCAGGGCAGCCTGTCGGCCGGCCAGGACGAGGTGACCTGGGTGCTCACCTCGTATCTCGTCTCCAACGCCATCGTCATCCCCATCAGCGGCTTTCTCTCCAAGCTCTTGGGGCGGCGCAACTACCTGCTGTGGTCGGTCACCGTCTTCACCATCGCCTCCATGTGCTGCGGCCTGGCCACCAACCTCGGCATGCTGGTCGTTTTCCGCATCATCCAGGGCATCGGCGGCGGCGGGCTGCAGCCCATGTCCCAGGCCATCCTGCTCGAAGCCTATCCGCCCAAGGAACGCGGCCTGGCCATGGCCATCTTCGCCATGGGCGCGGTGCTTGGCCCCATCCTCGGGCCGCTTCTGGGCGGCTACATCACGGACAACTATTCCTGGCGCTGGATATTCAACATCAACGTGCCCGTCGGCGTCCTGGCCATGGCGCTGATCTGGTTCTACATCAAGGACCCGGATTACCTGGAACGCCGCAAGGCCGGCGACGCCGTGGACTACCTGGGGCTGGCCCTTCTGAGCCTGGGCCTGGGCTGCCTCCAGATCGTCCTGGACAAGGGCCAGCAGGACGACTGGTTCAACGCCGACTACATCCTGACGCTGTCCATCATCGCCGGCGTGTGCCTGTCGGCCTTCCTCATCTGGGAGCTTCGCTGCAAGCATCCGGTGGTCGATCTCAAGGTCTTCGCCGACCGCACCTTCGCCATGGGCAACATCGTCATGTTCTTCGGGTTCTTCGCCTTTTTCGGCTCCATCGTGCTGTTGCCGCTCTACCTGCAAAACCTCATGGGCTACACGGCCTTTCTCTCGGGCGTGGTCCTTGGCCCGGGCGGGCTCATCATGCTGGCCATCCTGCCCATCGTCGGCAAGGCCACCACCAAGATCGACGCGCGCGTGCTGCTGTGCATCGGGCTGTGCGTCAGCGCCTATTCGCTGTTTCGCATGGCCGGCTTTTCGCTGGACATCGACATCGGCACGGCGATTGCCGCCCGCAACGTCCAGGCCATCGGCATCGCCTTTTTCTTCGTGCCCCTGTCCTACCTCACCATGGCCTTTATTCCGCGCGAGGGCATGAACAACGCCTCGGCCGTGTTCAATCTGCTGCGAAACCTCGGCGGCTCCTTCGGCGTGGCCTTCGTCACCACGCTGCTCGCCCGGCGAGCCCAGTTTCACCAAGCCCGGCTCATCGAAAACCTCACGCCCTACGACCTCACCTACCAGTCGGCCAAGGAACGCCTGACCGCCTACCTCGCCCCCAAGGTCCTGGGCCTCTACGACGCCTCGCAGACCGCCTCGGGCGCGCTGTACAAGCTGCTGCTCAAGCAGGCCAACGCCATGGCCTTTTGCGACGTGTTCCACGCCCAGGGCCAGCTGTTCCTGGGCCTGGCCGTGCTCATGTGGATCATGAAAAAACCGCCCATGGGCTCGAAAATGCCCGAAGGCATGCACTGATCCGCCGGCATTTCGGCACTTCGACAGCCCGCCCCCAACCTTTTCTTCGCCTGCTTTTCCCTGTCCGCGCCAACCCCCTGGTTGGCGCGGACATTATTCTCGTCGCGCTCCTGGCACGCTCTTGGCTTTCGGCGTATGGCGAAACAAGCGCATCCCGCGCCCCAAACGTCATGCCCAAACCCAAGGAGCCGCTTCCATGTCGCCCGCCCAAAACGCCGTCCGCGCCGCAGTCGCCGCCGTCTGCCTGGGCCTTGTCCTTTGCGCCGCCGATGCCCAGGCCTTCAAGCGCCAATCCACGGTCAGCGGTCCCGGGAACCGCACCGTCACCAACGAGGCCACCACCACCCGCACCCCCGGCGGCTACACCCGAAGCGCCACCACCACCGGCCCGGCCAACCAGGCCGTCAACCGCACGTCCCAAGGCCAATGGAACCCGGCCACCAAGACCTGGAACAACACCACCACCTACACCGGCCCCCAGGGCAACAGCGCCGACGTCAACCGCTCCACCGCCATTTCCAAGTAAATATGCCGTTCTCCGGCCCGGCCCCCGAAACCGGGCCGGAGAACGAGTCATTAATTCCCAGCCTCGCTACATGGTGTTTCTTTTCTACCCGTCGTCCCAAACCACCGCCCCGCGCCCCATAATCTCGCTTTCCCCGGGTCGCTTCCCAGGAAGCGGGGTGATTTGACCGCGCAAAACAACGACCGGCTTTTCGATATATCCCGGAAGGACAGCCTTTCCCAGGCTGGCACGGGAATTGATGTCCTGCCCCCGGACCCGTCCGTCCGACAATCATCCAAACGTTTCCGGGGGACTGGCATGGGCAACTGGCATTGCAAGATCGACCTCAACCACGTTTTCACCCTGCAGCCCACGAGGCCCAACACCCTTTTCGGCATCGGCGCCTTGTCACGCATCGACCCCATTCTGGCTGATCTGGCCAAGGGCGGCCAAGCCGCCGTACTGGTCGTCACCGACGCCGTGGCCGCCAAGGCCAGCGGGGCCTGGAGCGTCGTGCGCCCGGCCCTTGACGCCCACGTCGCCTGGACGCTTTACGACGGCGTGCGCCCCAACCCCACCCTGGCCAACTGCGACGCCGCCGCCGCGGCCGGACATGAGGCCAAGGTCCAGGCGGTCCTGGCCATCGGCGGCGGCAGCGTCATCGACGCCGCCAAGATCGCCGCCGCCCTCCTGGCCCATCCCGGCAAAAAGGCGTCCGACTTCTTTTCCGGCAAAGCCGCCGTCAACCGCTGCCTGCCCCTGATCGTGGTCAACACCACCCACGGCTCGGGTTCGGAGTGCACCTCCACGGCCACGGCCCAGTCCGACGGCGAAGACAAGCCGACCATCCGCTCCCCGCACCTCTATCCGACCCAGGCCATCGACGACCCGAGCCTGACCGTCTCCCTGCCGCCGCGCCATACGGCCGCCACCGCCCTGGACGCCCTGTGCCACGCCCTGGAGTCGGCCACGGCCACCACGGCCTCGCCCTACTCCATCAGCCTGGCCAAGGACGCCGTGCGCATCATCGCCTCGTTTTTGCCCACGGCCATCCGCCAGCCCGGCAACCTCAACGCCCGCTACTGGCTCACCTACGCCTCGGCCATCGCCGGCATCGCCATCGACTGCGGCAGCCTGCATATTGTCCACGCCCTGGAGAACGCCATGAGCGCCATCAATCCCGACGTGGCCCACGGCGAGGGGCTGAGCATCCTGCTGCCGGCCGTGCTGCGCGAAATCTACCCGGCCACCCCGGAAATCCTGGCCGACCTGCTCCACCCCATCGCCCCGGACCTGACGGGCAATCCCGGCGAGACCGATGTCGCCGCGACCCGGCTGCGCCAGTGGCTGGACAGCCTGGGGCAGCCGGCCACCATGACCGCCTATTTCACCGGAGCCGACGTGCCGGCGCTGACCCGTCTGGCCGTCAAGTCGCCCCCGGCCAAGGCGCTGCTGCAATACGCCCCCATCCGCGTGGACAGCGCCGTGGTGGAGCGCATCTTTCAGCACGCGCTCTAGCGCGAACCGTGCGCAGCAAAAGGGCTGTCTGCCCAGGCGGAACTCGC
>ALAO01000245.1 GCA_000307955.1 Solidesulfovibrio magneticus str. Maddingley MBC34
TCCGGGAGGGGGTAACCCCCTCCCGGCCGCCGGAGGCATCCTACCACCGCGCAAGCGGTAAACACTCCCCCAGCTCCACGCCGGCGGCGCTGACGGCGGCGCGGTAGGGGAGAATGAGAACGCCGGCGGCGGCGGCTTCGGTGAGGAGTTCGGCGTATTGCGGGTCGATGACGGCGGCCGGGGCGAAGCAGTGGCCGTCGGGGCGTTGGACGCAGTAGAAGATGGCGGCCTTGTCGCGGCCTTCCCGGGCCAGGCGGGTGAGTTCGACCAAGTGTTTGCGGCCGCGTTCGGTGGCGGCGTCCGGGAACATGGCCGCGTCGTCCTCGACCATTGTCACGTTTTTGCATTCCACGAAGCAGCGTCCGGCCGGGCCGGTGAGCAGGAAATCGAGCCGCCCGTCGGCGAAGGGTGGTTCGGGGCGGGCCGCGTCGTAGCCGGCCAGCTCCGGGATGGCCCGGGCAGCCACGGCCCGGCGCAGCAGCCGGTTGGGGGTGAGCGTATTGACCCCGACCCAGAAATCGCCCGCGAAATCCGGCACTCTGGTCATTTCCAAAGTATAGGGCAGCCGGCGTTTGGGATTGTCGGACGTGGACAGGCCGATGGTCGCGCCCGGGCGCAGCAGCCCCAGCATGGAGCCGGTGTTGTTGGCGTGGGCGGTGATGGGGCCGTTTGGGCCTTGGGCGTCGACGAGAAACCGTTTGTAGCGCCGCACGAACCGGGCTTCGATGATGGGGCCGGGGTGGGGCAAAACGACCGGGCCTGATTCCTGCTCCATGATTTACCTTCCCGTCGATATGCATTAGAGTTCCGACCCGGCCGCGTCCGACGCGGTCCCCGCCATCAACCCCCAAGCCAAGGATTTCGGGCCATGCGCACCGCGCTCCGTATGCGTCTCGTCGCCCCGTCCGCCACCCTCGGCATGGCCGCCAAGGCCGCCGATCTGCGCCGTCAGGGCAAGGCCATCCTCGACCTCTCGGCTGGCGAACCCGACTTCAACACGCCCCAGCACATCAAGGACGCCGCCAAAAAGGCCATTGACGACAATTTCACCCGCTATACGCCGGTGCCGGGCATCCCCACCCTACGCGAGGCGGTCACCGGGTATTACAAGAAGCTCTACGGCGTGCCCGTGCCCAAGGAGGCGGTCATCGCCACCAACGGCGGCAAGCAGGCCCTGTATAATCTCTTCCTGGCCGTGCTCAACCCCGGCGACGAAGTGCTGGTGCCGGCCCCCTACTGGGTCAGCTACCCGGACATGATCCGTCTGGCCGGCGGCGAACCCGTGGCCGTGCCGAGCAGCCCGGAAAACGGCTTCCTCGTCACCGTTGAGGACCTCGACCGGGCGGCCACACCGGCCACCAGGGCCATGGTCCTCAACTCGCCCTCCAACCCCACCGGGGCCCATTACACCGCCGAACAGCTCGACGCCATCATGGACTGGGCCGTTTCCCGGGGTATCTACATCGTCTCCGACGAGATCTACGACCGCCTCGTCTACGATCCGGCCAAGCCCACCTCCATGGCCGGCTGCTTCGCCATGTACCCGGAAAACGTGGCCGTGGTCGGCGGCCTAGCCAAGAGCTTCGCCATGACCGGCTGGCGCATGGGCTACTGTGTGGCCCATCCCGACGTCATCCGGGCCATGTCCACCCTGCAAAGCCAGTCCACCTCCAACATCTGCTCCATCGTGCAAAAGGCGGCCATCGCGGCCTTGACCGGCCCCCTGGACTGCGTGGAGGAGATGCGCCTGGCCTTTGCCCGCCGCCGCGACCTGTGCCTGTCCATCATCAAGACCTGGGACAAGGCCTTTTGCCCCGTTCCGGCCGGCGCGTTCTACCTGTTCCCGAGCCTTGCGGGCTATTATAACGAAGCCGTGCCCAATTCCACGGCCCTGTCCGAAGCGCTTTTGACCGAAGCCGGCATCGCCACCGTTCCGGGCGTGGCCTTCGGCGAGGACCGCTGCGTGCGCCTGTCCTACGCCACCAGCGACGAAACCCTGGAAAAAGCCCTGACCAAGATGGGCGATTTCCTCAAAAAACTCGGTTAGCGGGGCCCACAGCCCCCAACCCCGACGGCGGCCGGTCCCGCGACCGGCCGCCGCGAGCAAGGCGTGACCACAAAACCGCGTAAAGACGATGATCAATCCCTGGGGTTCGTCAAGTTCCTGTCCTGGAGCTCCCTGGCGCTGATCCTGCTCGTCAACCTGTTTTTGTCCATCTTTCTTTCCAACTACGCCCGCCAGGACGTGCTGGCCAAGCAGAAGGAATTCGCCCTGCTGCTGGCCGAAAACCTCAACCACCAGATTTACCAGCGCTTCACCCTGCCCACGGTCATCGGCTTTGGGCGGGTGGAACTGTCCCAGCCGGCCCAGTACGACCGCCTGGACAAGACGGTGCTGTCGACCATCCACAGCTTCCACGTCAGCGAAGTGCGCATCTACGACCACGACAAGCGCGTGTCCTACTCCACCGACAAGGAACTGGTCGGCCAGTCCGGCTTTGCCGGCGCGGCCATCATCGAGGCCCTGGAACAAGGCACCTCAAGCTTCCAGGTGGTGACCCGGGCCGGCATGTTCGGCGGCATCTTCGATTTTTCGCCCAAGCCCGACACGGTGACGCTGAAAACCATCTACCCCCTGCGCACCGAACGGTCGCTGGTGCCCGGCAACCCCCAAGGGTTCATCATGGGCGTGCTGGAATTCACCCAGGACATCACCGACGACTACCAAAAAGTCGTTGATTTCCAGCGCATCATCATCGCCACCTCGCTGGTTTCCTCGTTCTTGCTCTTCGTCATGCTGCGCATCATCATCAGCCGGGCCGGACGCATCAACGCCCAGCGCATCGCCGACCGCGAACGCCTGGAACGCGAACTCCAGCAGCAGGAAAAGCTCGCCGGCATGGGCCGCATGGTGGCCGGCATCGCCCACGAAATCCGCAACCCCCTGGGCATCATCCGCTCCACGGCCGAACTGCTCCTCAAGCGGGCCAAGGACGCCGACCCGGCCAACGCCCGGTTGCTCTCAGCCATCTTCGACGAATCCAAGCGCCTGTCCAAGACCGTGGGCGACTTCCTGGACTATGCCCGACCCAAGACCCCGCGCCAGGACGAGGTCGATCTGGCCCTCATCTGCGACCAGGCGCTCACCTTCCTCGAAGCCAAGTGCGAGGAACTCGGCATCGTCGTCAGCCGCGACTACGCCCCGGGGCTCACCGTTCGCGGCGACAAGGATCTCCTCTACCGGGCCGTCTACAACGTGCTCTCCAACGCCCTGGACGCCATGGCCGAGGACAAGGAAAAGCGCCGCGCCCCGGCCCTGTCCGTGGCCGCGACCCGCGACGGCGACGAGCTGACGCTCACCATCGCCGACACCGGCCCCGGCTTTTGCCCGGACAACAAGGATCGCGTGCTGGACCCGTTTTTCACCACCAAGGACGCCGGCACGGGACTGGGGCTGGCCATCGTGCGCACCATCGTGGAAAGCCACAACGCCGCCCTGGCCCTGGACAACGCCCCCGAAGGCGGCGCCCGGGTGACGATGACCTTTACGGCGGCTTAATTGGTGAAGAAAAGAGGCCTCCGGCGGCCGGGGGCCTGAGGCCCCCAGACCCCCCAAATGGGATAAAAGGGAGGCGCGGCTTTCGCGGACATCACCTGCAAGCAATCGATGGAAACACGAGACGAGATACCATGCCCAGCCAGATTCTGATTTTAGACGACGAGAAGAACTACCTCCTCATTTTGGAGGCCATGCTCGGCGACGCCGGCTACGCCATCACCGCCCTGGACGATCCGGAAACCGGCCTGGCCTTCCTGGACGAATCCGAAGTGGACGTGGTCATCACGGACATGAAGATGCCCAAGGTCACGGGCCAGCAGGTGCTGGAACACGTCAAGCGCAACTACCCCTACATCCCGGTCATCATCATGACCGCGTTCGGCAGCATCGAAGGCGCGGTGGAGGCCATGCGCATCGGGGCCTTCGACTACATCGCCAAGCCCTTCGCCAACGACGAACTGCTGCTGACCGTGGAAAAGGCCAGCCGCTTCGCCGCCGCCCAGCGTGAGAACATGCTGCTGCGCCAGTCCCTGGAAGACAAGTTCTCCTCGGAGAACATCATCGGCCGGGGCAAGGCCATGCAGCGGGTGCTGGAGATGATCGGCAAGGCCGCGCCCACCAAATCCACGGTGCTCATCACCGGCGAATCCGGCACCGGCAAGGAGCTTTTCGCCAAGGCCATCCACTACGCCTCGCCCCGCAAGGACGCGGCCTTTATTTCCGTCAACTGCATGGCCCTGGCTTCGGGAGTGCTGGAATCGGAACTGTTCGGCCACGAGAAGGGATCGTTCACCGGCGCGGTGGCCCGCAAGCGCGGCCGTTTCGAAATGGCCCACCAGGGCACCATCTTTCTCGACGAAATCGGCGAGCTCTCGCCCGAACTGCAGGTCAAGCTCCTGCGCGTGCTTCAGGAACGCAAGTTCGAGCGGGTGGGCGGCTCGGAACCCATCGAGGTGGACATCCGCATCCTGGCCGCCACCAACCGCAACCTGGCCGAGGCCGTGGCCGCCGGAACCTTCCGCGAGGACCTGTATTACCGCCTCAACGTCGTCCACATCGAAACGCCGCCCCTGCGCGAACGCCGCGAGGACATTCCCATCCTGGCCGCCCATTTCCTCACCCGTTACTCCGGGGAAAACAACAAGGTTTTCAAGGGGTTTTCCCCCGAAGCCATGGAGTACATGACGGCCTACGAATGGCCGGGCAACGTGCGGCAACTCCAAAACGTGGTGGAGCGCTGCGTGGTGCTGGCCGCCTCGGACGTGGTGCAGGTGGAGGATCTGCCCAGCGAGATTCGCGACGAGGAAAGCCAGTACAAGTCGGCCGTGGATCTGCTGCCGGTGACCATCAATTTGAACGACACGCTGGAAAAAATCGAAGTGGCGCTCATTCGCCGGGCCCTGGCCCGCTCCAACTTCGTCCAGGTCAAGGCGGCGGAGATGCTGGAAATTTCCAAGAGTCTGCTGCAGTATAAGCTCAAGAAGTACAAACTGACCGGCCACTAGGCCAACCGGATCGCCTTCCCCCTCTCAGGGGCGCGGTCCGGGGTCCTCGGTCGTCGAAGCGGCGATGATCTCCGCCAAGCGCCCAGGACAGCCCCTTCCGCTTCCCAGCCCACCAAGCCCCCGCGCCGAAACGCTCTTGGACTGTTTTCAGTCGAAGGCATTTTTCTGTATTACGAGTGCGTTCTTTGAAGTTCAAGATTCGTCAAACAACGAAAAGAGTAATGATAATCATGGTCACACATTGACAGGATGGCGGATTCTCTTTAGCCGCCAGGAACGTTGAGCTGTGTTGTTCTCGACAATCCTTCAAAACCACATGAGTTTAAACAGCAATGCAAACCAACAAGAGCATTTCAGAAGCTTCAGCTGAATCTGAAAAACAGAAAGCTGCGGCGAATTCAGTGTTCGCAGCTATTTGTTTGACCGCCATGAAAATTGTTGTAGGGTTGGCAACCAACAGCATTGGTATTTTGTCCGAAGCTGCGCACAGTGCCTTGGACTTGATTGCTGCAGCTGTCACATATTTCGCCGTACGGCTGTCTGACGCGCCACCAGACGAAAGGCACCATTATGGACATGGGAAAGTAGAAAACCTTTCCGCACTAATCGAGACGATCCTTCTATTTGCTACGTGCGTCTGGATTGTTTACGAAGCAAGCATGCGTCTTTTTGTTGAACCGCAGCACGTTGAAGCTTCAATATGGAGCTTCATTGTAATGGGAATATCGATAGTCGTCGACTTCACCAGATCCCGCATGCTTCTGAAGATGTCCAAAAAACACAACAGCCAGGCGCTTGAGGCCGATGCCTTACACTTTTCCACTGACATATGGTCATCGTGTGTTGTTATCGTCGGCCTTTTGGCCATATTCATTGGCGAACAGCTTAGTGTCGGGTCAATTTGGCGGGAGTGGCTCTTCAAAGCTGATGCGATCGCGGCATTATTCGTGGCGGCGATAGTCATCCATGTGAGTCTGAAAATGGGCAAAAAGGCCATCGATGCCTTGCTTGACGCAACGCCAGCATCTGCCTCTGCAGATATTCAGCTCTCTATCGAGGCATTGCCTGGCGTATTGAGTTTACAACAATTTCGCATTCGTCAAAGCGGTCCGGCCACTTTCGTTGACATGGTGTTGCACATTCCCCGACTGGCAAGTCTTGAAGAAGCCCATGCCGTTGCTGATGAAGCAGAAAACTTGGTCAGATTGACGATCCCGAATGCCGATACGGTTGTTCACATTGAGCCCGTCTCAATGAACGACTCAAGTGTCATTGAAAAAGTCAGGTCCGCAGCGGCCAAGAAGGGATTGGGTGCCCATGGCATCAGGGCCCATCAAGTTCGTGAGACATTATACCTTGAAATGCACGTGGAAGTCCCCGAAGAATTAAACATCAAAGAGGCGCACGATCTCGTGACTTCCTTTGAGCAGGGGCTATATTCTGAAATTCCAGACGTAACATCGATTGTCACGCACATTGAACCCGTCGGGGATGGAGCGGCTTTGCGGTTAAGCGAATCGCTGGACTCCGCCTGGATTGTCAAAGAGATCATGGCCGTTTGCGATGAAACGCCTGGCATTATTGATTGTCATAACGTGACTATCCTGGGCGACGAGGAAAAACCGTCCGTAAGCTTTCATTGTCGCATAAATCCCGCTACATCAGTTATTTATGCTCACAAAATCACTGCCGCGATAGAGGCGAACATGCATTTGAGAATCCCCGGCCTGGATAGAATCGTCATCCATCTTGAACCGGCTGAAGGCCACGGAAATGATTAAGCCCACTCGGTCAATACAAACCAAAGCGGGCTACCCTGCGCGGTGTCTCTTGAAATGAATTGCTGATGGAGCGCGCTGTCGGACAACCCATTGCGCCTCATTTTGCAGCCCGTCACTCCGCCATCACCCGATTGCGCCCGGCCGCCTTGGCCGCGTACAGGGCCGCGTCGGCCCGGGCCAGCAGATCGTCGAAGGCGGCTTCGCCGAATTCCTGGCCGTCGCGCACCGCCGCCACACCCACGCTCACCGTCACCGACAGACTGCGCCCGGCCGCTTCGCACGGCTTTTCGGCCATGGCCCGGCGGATGCGCTCGGCCTGTTCCAGGCCCTGGGCGAGGTCGGCGCCTACGAGCAGCACGGCGAACTCCTCGCCGCCGTAGCGGGCCGCCAGATCGGAACGTCGCACGGCTCCGGCCAGCTGGGTTCCAATGTTGGCCAGGACATGGTCGCCGGCCTGGTGGCCGAAGGTGTCGTTGACCCGCTTGAAATGGTCCACGTCGAACATGAGACAGCAGCAGGGTTGGCCGGCCCGCAGCGCGGCGGCCACGAGCTTGAGGCCGCTGGAGAACAGGAAACGGCGGTTGTAGAGGCCGGTCAGCTCATCCTGGACGCTTAGCTGTTCGATGGCGTCGATATGGCCCCGCACGTCGCAGGCCATTTCCGAAAAGGCGACGAACAGTTCCTCCACCTCCCGGGGCATGTCCGGCGGCGCGGGCAGGGCGCACGTCTCGTCGTATTCCTTGGAGCGCAGCTCCCGGGCATGGCGGGACAGGGTTTCCAGGGGCCGTTCCAGCTTGCGGCAAAACCGCAGCACCAGCGGGGAAATGAGGATGATGGCGGCCAGGGCTCCGGCCGCGACCCACAAGGCCTGGCTGCGGTAGCCGGCCAGGGCGGCGGCGGCCGGTTCCTCGCGCACGAGCCTGAGGCCCCCACGGTCCACGGCCACCGACACGGCCAGCATCTCCCGGCCGTCCGCGTCACGGTAAATCGCTCCCCGCTCCCCGGCCGCCAGGGCCTGCGGCGTGACCTGGCCGGCCAACTGGCCGCCGGCGACGCGCACAGAGGCGCTGGGAGCCAGAATGCGCCCCTCGGCGTCGCACAGCACAGCCTTGCCCTGGCCCAAGATCGTGGTTTGCCGCAGCCAGACATCCAGGGTTTCGAGCTGCACCGAAAGGAAAACAAGGCCGCCAAACGTGCCGTCCAGCCGCGTCACGGGCGTGGCGAACAGGCAGATCGGCTTGCCCGAGGTGCGGCCGATAATGCCGGCCACCAAGACGTCGCGTCCTTGCCGGGCTTCCGTGAAATAAGGCCGGTCGCCGACAAAGATGCTCGGCGCCCCCGATGAATCGACCAAGGTCCGCCCGTCCTGGTCCACGGAGACCACGGCCGAAACCGACGGATGGCTCCGCACGTACTTGGCGAAGGCCTGGGCCATCATATTCATGTTGGCCGTTCGCGCCCCGTCGAGAAGGGCCAGAAACCGCGCATCGTCAAATCGCTCGTCTATCCAGGCGCGCAAGACGCTGCGCTCCGTGAGCAGGGTCTCGGTCATGCTGTTCAGCGTATCGTCAATGATTTGACCACGCTGAAAGAAATAAAAGAACCCGGCCGCCAAAAGCAGCGGCAAGGAAACGCACAGCAGCGTATAAAAACGCAGCAGTCCGCGAAGCGTGTCAAGGCCGAGCCAGCGTTTCAATCCCATGAATCCTGCCGGAAGACGCCAGGTCGCACAATGAGCGGCGTGGCCTGGTGAAGTAGATGAATTCTGCCACACTAGCGTAAACTCGCCGCTGCGGCAATCCGCCCGCCTTGCGCAAACCCGGATTTTCGACCATGACCATGCTAGGCAAGGCCATGCAGTCCGAGACCCATTCCCCCCCGACCCCCGACGACGAACCAGACGGCCGCGACGTGGCCGCCTACGTGGCCGCTCTCATCGCTTCCGAGCGCCTGGGCCACCTCGTCGTCCACCACCGCGTGCTGCCGGCCACGCCGGCCGTTTTCGCCGATCCGGCCCGGCCCTTTTCCCGAGCCGTCGCCGGCCTGTTGACCGCCAAGGGCATCCCCACCCTCTACAGCCACCAGGCCCGGGCCACCGATCTGGCCCGGGCCGGTCGCCACGTGGCCGTGGCCACCCCGACAGCCAGCGGCAAGACCATGACCTATCTCCTGCCCGTGCTGGAGGAAGTCATCCGCAACCCCGATTCCCGGGCCATTTTCCTCTATCCCCTCAAAGCTCTGGCCCAAGACCAGCAAAAGGCCATCCGCGAACTGGCCGCCAGCCTGCCCGAATCGGCCCGGCCGACCACGGCCATCTACGACGGCGACACCAGCCCGCATTTTCGCCGCAAGATCCGCGACAATCCGCCGCATATCCTCATCACCAACCCCGAAATGCTCCACATGTCGCTTTTGCCCCACCATGAGAACTGGAGCACCCTCTTCGCCGGGCTGTCCCATGTCGTGGTGGACGAAATGCACACCTACCGGGGCGTGATGGGCTCCCACATGGCCCACGTATTCCGCCGGCTGACCCGCGTATGCCGCCGCTTCGGGACCAGCCCGGCCTACGTCTTCTCCTCGGCCACCATCGGCAATCCCGGGCAGTTGGCCGAGGACCTGACGGGACTGCCCGTGACCACGGTCACCGAATCCGGCGCGCCCACCGCCGCCCGCCATTTCCTGTTTCTCAATCCCGAACAGTCCGCCGCCACCACCGCCGTCATGCTGCTGGCCGCCGCCCTCAAACGCGGCCTGCGCACCATCGTCTACACCCAGTCGCGCAAGATGACGGAACTGATCAGCTTATGGATCAAGGAGAAAGCCGGCCCCTACGCCTCGCGGGTGTCGGCCTACCGCTCGGGATTTCTGCCCGAGGAGCGCCGCGACATCGAGGCGGCCATGGCCTCGGGCCGGCTCCTTGGCGTGGTCTCCACCTCGGCCCTGGAACTGGGCATCGACATCGGCGGCCTGGATCTGTGCATCCTGTGCGGCTACCCGGGCTCGGTCATGTCGGCCTGGCAGCGCGGCGGCCGGGTGGGCCGGGCCGGGCGCGAATCGGCCGTGGTGCTCATTGCCGGCGAGGACGCCCTGGACCAGTATTTCATGCGCCATCCGGCCGAATTCTTCGACCGCCCGCCGGAATCGGCCGTCATCAATCCGGCCAATCCGGCCATCGCCGCCAAACACCTGGAATGCGCTGCCGCCGAACTGCCCATCGAACTGACCGATCCGCTGCTGGCCGACGCCGGCATCCGGGCCGAGGCCGAACGCCTGGAAGACAAGGGCCTGCTGCTGCGCGACCGCGAAGGCACGCGCTACTTCGCCGCCCGCAAACGCCCCCACCGCGACGTCAACCTGCGCGGCTCGGGCGGCCAGTTCACCATCGAGGCCGGCGGCGCGGTCATCGGCCAGATCGACGAAATGCGCGCCTACCGCGAAACCCATCCCGGCGCGGTCTACATCCACCGGGGCGTCTCCTATCTGGTCGAGTCCCTGGACATCCCCGAACGGCGCGTGGTGGTCGCGCCCGGGACCGTGGACTACTACACCCGGGCGCGCGGCCAAAAAACCACCGAAATTCTTGAGGTGCTGGGCGAAAAACAGGTCAATGGCGTGCCGGTCTTCCTCGGCCGGCTCAAGGTCACCGAGACCGTCACCGGCTACGAGCGCCGCCGGGCCAGGGGCGGCCAGCTCCTGTCCATCGTGCCGCTGGACCTGCCGCCCATGGTCTTCGAGACCGAGGGGCTGTGGTGGGTCATCCCCCAGGACGTCCAGGCCGAACTCGACAAACGGCTGTTCCATTTCATGGGGGCCATCCATGCCATGGAACACGCCATGATCGGCATCCTGCCGCTTTTGGTCCTCACCGACCGCAACGACCTCGGCGGCATCTCCACGCCCCTGCATCCGCAGGTCGGCCGGGCCTGCGTGTTCGTCTACGACGGCGCGCCCGGCGGCGTGGGGCTCACCCGCCTGGCCTTCGCCAAGGCCGACGAGGCCCTTTCCCGGACGCTCGCCGCCGTGGCCGGCTGCCCCTGCGAAACCGGCTGCCCGTCCTGCGTCCACTCCCCCAAATGCGGCTCCGGCAACCGCCCCATCGACAAGGTGGCCGCCCGCTATCTCCTGGAGCTGCTCATGTCCGGCAAACTTCCCGAAACCGACCCCTGCCGCCCCGAAGGCCTGGTCTCCAACGAACCACAGCAACCCGGCGATCCCCAAGGCTCCCCCAAACCCAAGGCCGCCATGACGAAACACTCCCCGGGCCGCTACGGCGTCCTGGACGTCGAAACCCGCCGGGCCGCCGCCGAAGTGGGCGGCTGGGGCAACGCCCACAAGATGGGCGTATCCGTGGCCGTGCTCTACGACTCGGGCCTGGACGACTGCATCACCTACGCCCAGGACGAACTGCCGGCCCTCTACGAGGCGCTTGCCCGCCTCGACCTCATCGTGGGCTTCAATATCCTGCGCTTCGACTACAAGGTGCTGGCCGGCGCGTCGCCCTTCGACCACCGCAAGCTGCCCACCCTGGACATCCTGGAGCGCGTCCACGCCCGCCTGGGCTACCGCCTGTCCTTGGACGGACTGGCCAAGGCGACGCTGGGCACGCAAAAATCGGCCAGCGGCCTGGAAGCCCTGGCTTGGTGGAAGGAAGGCCGCATCGACGAGATCGCCGCCTACTGTAAACAAGATGTAATCGTCACCCGCGACCTCTACACCTTCGGCCGCGATAACGGCTACTTGCTGTTCAGCAACAAGGCGGGAAAGATTGTTCGATTGCCAGTAGAGTGGGAATAGATAAAGAAAAGAGAAAGATGCCTCCGGCGGCCGG
>ALAO01000246.1 GCA_000307955.1 Solidesulfovibrio magneticus str. Maddingley MBC34
ACGAGGAGATTTCCTCGACGCTGGCCGCCTGTTCGGTCGCTCCCTGGGACATGCTCTGGGCCGAGGCCGAGAGTTCCTCGGAGCCCGAGGCCACGTTCTCCGAGGCCGACTGCACCTCGGCCACGACTTCGCGCAATTTGCCCACCATTTCGTTGAGCGACGCGGCCAAAACGCCCATCTCGTCCTTCTGGTCAATGTCGAGCAGCCGGGTGAAATCGCCCTCGGCCATGGCCTTGGCGAATGCCACGCCCTTGATGACCGGGCCGGTGATGGCCTTGGTCAGGAAGATGGCGATGATCACGCCCAGGAGCAAAGCCACGGCCAACCCGCCAAGCATCACCGAGGAGGCGGTCCCCAGGCTCGCCACGGCGTCGGCGGCGATCTTCGTGGTGGCGTCCATGGCGGCCTTGGCTGTTTCCTCGGCGGCGTCCTGAACGGCGTTGGAGGCCTCCAGGCGTTTGGCCGCGAGATCCTGGAGGGCCTTGAAATTGTCAAGATAATCCATGAGAGCTTGACGGTATTTCTGGGAGGCGTCGCGGATGGCGGCGAGCTGACGAATATTGGCCTCGTCGCGGGTCTTGGTTCGGATGGCGTCGATGGCTTGGTCGAGCGGGCCAAAGGCCTTGACGGCTTCCTCGATGTAGCGTGGCTCGCGGAAAAGCTGACCCCGGTAGTTGCCGACCCGGATGGCGGTGAGGTTGCTTATGGCGTCGGTTGCGCCGCTGACCTTCTCCGCGCGCTCCTGCAAGCCGGCGGTGGCCACGCCGGAAGCGATCTCCTCGCGCAGCCGTTTCTGTTGGCTTTCGAGATAGGCGTCGCTGTTCTTGATGATTTCCGCCGCAGCCACGTCCAGAGTCTTGCGCACAGCGGTCAAAGCCTCAATGCGGGCATGGGTTTCGGCGATGTATTTTTCATATTCGGTGGCCTTGGCCTGGGCCTTGGCCGCGTGGTCGCGCAACTGCACCAGTTGAGGATACTTGTCGGCATGGGCCTTGGCCTCGGCCAGGGCGCGCTTGAGGTCGGCGAGATTGCGCATGCCGGCGTCAAACTCTTTTTGGTTCTCGCTGTAGCCGTAGCTGCGCATTTCGAGCATGGTCTGCATGGTGGCCCGCTCGACGCTGTTGGCGATGGCCACTTCCGGGATGTACTCTTGCACCAGCCGCGTCGATTGCCCTTCCACGGCGCGCATGTTGAACACGGCCATGCCGCCCAGGGCGCAGGCTATGGCGATCAGGAGCCCAAAACCGATGCTGATTTTGACGCCAAGCTTCAAGTTCTTCACTGCCGGCCTCCCCTTGACATAATGGTATCCCGCGCTGGTGAGTTTCTGATGCGGATTCGGGACCTGGGCGCGGTCGTCCCCGGATTGTTTGTTTCTGGCCTATTTCGTTGCCTCTTGCAACGCAAACCTCGCGCTTATACGGACATGGACCTTTGCCTGTGTTTCCAGTAGGGAATACCATCGGAGAGTTGTACCATGAAAGGCTTCTTGCATGATCTGTTGTTGGCCGGGCGGTTGGCCCGCCGTGAACTGCGCGCCGGGGTGCGGGGATTTGGCGTCTTCGTGGCCTGCCTGGCCCTGGGCGTGGCCGCCGTGGCCGGCTCCAAAAGCCTGTCCGCCGCCTATCTGGCCGGCGTGGCCGAGGACGCCGCCGCGCTGCTTGGCGGCGACGTCGAGGCGGCCTTATCCCTGCGCCCGGCCTCGCTCGAGGAGCGCGGCGCCCTGGCCAGCCTCGGCATGGTCTCCCATGTGGTCACTATGCAGACCATGGCCCGGGGACAGAGCGACAACACCGGCCGCGCCCTGGCCGCGCTCAAGGCCGTGGACGGGGCCTACCCGTTATACGGGACTCTCGAACTGTCGCCGCCCATGACCGCCGCCGAGGCCCTGGAGACCCGAAACGGCCTGCCCGGCGCGGTCGTCGCCCCGGAACTGCTGACCCGCCTGGGCGCGCGCCTGGGCGACGTCATCCTGGTCGCCGACGTGCCCATGGAGATACGGGCGACCATCGTGCGCGAACCCGACGCCGCAACAGGCCTCGTGTCGCTTGGGCCGCGCCTGCTCGTGGCCCAAAAGGCCCTGGAAGGAACGGGACTTATCGGCCCGGGCATGTTCACCCGCCACGCCTACCGGGTCAAGCTCCCGCCAGGGGCCGACGCCAAGGCCGCCGCCGCCCATTTGAAAGACGCCTACCCCAAAGCCGGCTGGCGCGTGCGCGATCTGGCCTCGGCCCAGCCCGGGCTGACCCGCTTCATGGACCGGCTGGGGGCCGTGACCGGCCTGGTCGGCCTGGCCTCGCTGCTGCTTGGCGGCATCGGCGTGTCCCAGGCTGTGGCCGGCTATCTTGGAGGCCGCGAAGGCTCCATCGCGACGCTCAAGTGCCTGGGCGCGCCCAGGCGCGTGGTGGTTTGGACCTATCTGCTCGCCGTGGCTGCCCAGGGCTGCCTGGGCATCGCCATCGGCCTGGCCGTCGGCGCGTCGTTGCCGCCGCTTGTTGCCCCCCTGGCGGCCGGGGCGCTGCCGGTGCGCCTGCCGCCCGGCCCCTACCCCGAAGCCCTGGCCCTGGCCGCCGCTTTTGGGGCGCTGGCCGTATTGGCCTTTTCCCTGCCCCATCTCATGCAGGCCGGCCGGGTCTCGCCCCTGCTTCTCTTCCGGGGCTACGCCCCGGCCGGCAACGGCCGCCTGCCCTGGCGCGACGCCCTGCCGGGGGGGATCGCCCTGGCCGGGCTTTTCGTCCTGGCCGTCCTGGCCACGCCCAACCGCCGGCTGGGGCTTGGCTTTGTCCTGGCGGCCCTTGGCGCGGCGGCCATCTTCCGGCTGCTGGCGGCGGCCACGGTGCGCCTCATGGGGCTGGCGCCGCTCCATCGGCCCGGGCTTTTCTCCCTGGCCCTTCGGGCCGTGGCCCGGCCCGGCAATCAGGTGGCCCGGGTGCTGGCCGCCCTGGGCCTCGGGCTCTCCACCCTGGCCGCCATGACCCAGGTGGAAGCCAATTTCCGCCAGGCCTTTGTGGAAGATATCCCCAAGACCGCGCCGGACTACTTTTTCGTCGATGTCCAACCGAACCAGCTGCCGGCTTTTCTGGAGACGGCCCGGGGCGTGGCCGGCGTCACCCGGGTGGACGCCTCACCCATGATCCGGGGCCGCGTGACGGCCATAAACGGCGAGGCCCCGGAGGAGTCCCGGGTCAGCGAGGACGTGCGCTGGGCCATTTCGGGCGACCGGGGGCTGTCGTTTGCCGCGGCCATGCCCGAAGGCACGCATCTGGTCGAAGGGACGTGGTGGCCGCCGGACTATGCCGGCGAACCGCTGGTCTCGGTGGAAGAGGCCGTGGCCAAGGGCATCGGCGTCGGGGTCGGCGACACGGTGACGGTCAACGTGCTCGGCCGGGAGATCGCGGCCCGGATCGCCAGCCTTCGCCGGGTCAACTGGCTGACCCTTGGCATCAACTACGTCTTTGTCTTTTCGCCAAACGCCCTGGACGGGCTGCCGGCCACCTGGCTGGCCACGGCCTACACCGACAAAGCCGCCGGCAAGGCTCCGGGCGAGGCGGTTTTTACCGCCGTCACGGAGCGCTTCCCCAACGTCACGGTGGTCGGCATCGGCGACGCCCTGACCGAGGTGCTGGCCGTGGCCGACAAGGTGTCCTCGGCCGTGCGCGCCGCTGCCGCCGCCACGCTTGGGGCGGGGTTGCTCGTCCTTATCCAGTCCCTGGCCGCCGGCCTGCGGCGACGGGCTTACGAAACCGTGATCTACAAGGTCTGCGGCGCGACCCGGCGGGACATCATGACGGTGCTGTGTCTGGAAAACGTCCTACTTGGGCTCTTGGCGGGCCTGGTGGCCCTGGCCGTGGGCACGGCCGTGTCGTTTGGGTTTACGACATATTTCATGGAGCTGCCGTTTTCGGTCTTTGCCGGCCCGGCCGCCTTGGTGGTGGCCGCCGCCGCGACCCTGACCCTGGTTTTCGGCTCGGCCGGAGCCTTTGCCATGCTCTCCCGGCGGGCCTTGCCGTATCTGCGCAACGAATAGCCGGGATCAGTCGCCGCCGGCTGGCCGCTCGGGCATGTGGGCGCGGCGTTCGGCTTCGAGGCGGTCGTAGACGGCCAACTGGCGCGGTGACAGGATCGGCCGCACGCGATCATCGATGCGCTTGAACACGCCGTCGATTTCCGGGCGCATGCGGCCCAGGGCCAAATCGAAATCGCGTCGGCCGTTCTCCCAGGCGTCGAGATAGACGCGGCGCTGCTCCGGACTGAGATCCAGACGCCGCATGGACTCGTCGGCGAACCGCTGGCGCGCGTCCTCAAAGCCGGCGCCGTCGCAGGCCCGCCTGTCCAGCAACGCCTGCCGGCTGGACAGCAGCCACCCCACGCCGATGCCGACGACCAGAACCGTGATGAGGCTTCCCGCCCCGAATTGCCGCGAACCTTCAGCCATGGTCTTTCTCCAAAAACGCCTTGAGTTTGCGCCTGGCCCGAAAAGCCCGCACCTTGACGTTGACCCGGGTCAGTCCCGTCAGCGCCGCCACTTCCTCGACGCTTTTGCCCTCAAGGCCGAGCAACGCCACGAGCAACCGATCCTTGGGGCCAAGCACGGCCATGGCTGCCTCCAGACGCCGCCGGGCCTCGCGCGCCTCGCGCCGGGCGGCTTCGCCTTCGTCGGGCAAGGTGTCCTTGAGGCCGCCGACCAGCCCTTCCTCGATCTTGCGCCGGCGCAGCCAGTCAATGCAGGTGTTGGCGGCGATGCGGTGCAGCCAGCCGCGAAACATGCCCCAGTCCCGAAGCCCGCCCAGGTTCAGGTAGGCCTTGACGAACACTTCCTGGGCCAAATCCTCGACTCCGGCCGGATCGCGGCAAAACCGGGAGGCCAGATGGGCCACGCCCGGCCCATGCCGCACGACCAGCGCGGCAAAGGCCCGCTGGTCGCCCTCAAAGGCCGCCCGGGCCAAGGCGGCGTCATCAATCCCCTCCAGGCGCGGCCGGGGACGGCCGGTCAGGCCGTCCTTCAACCGGACGCCTTTCTCGCCAACACGCGTCGTCATGCAGCAAGCCTCCGCCAACGCCCCTCCCCAGGCGCGTTTGCCTGGTCAGGCGTCGAGCGGGGCCAATCGGTTACACGCCCGCCTCGACAAGCCGCGTCCGGCAGGCTATCTGCTCTGCCGGCGGCCGCATCCCGGCCGCACGCCACCTCCCGGAGCGAGCCATGCCCCTTGCCGCCGACACGAACATCTACCTCATCGGCCCCCGCGCCTCGGGCAAGACCACCTTGGGCCGCAAATTGGCCGAAAGCCTTGGCCGCCCCTTTGTCGACCTCGACGCCCGGTTCGTCGAAGCGCGCGGCGAAACCATCGCCGACCTGGTGGCCCGGGAGGGCTGGGACGCCTTCCGCAGGGCCGAAGCGGACATTCTGGCCGAAACCGCCGCTCAAAAGGGTTTGGTCGCGGCCACGGGCGGCGGCGTGGTGCTGTTGCCGGAAAACCGGGCCATCCTGGCCAAGGGACTGGTGCTTTACCTGCAAGCCCACCCCGACCGACTGGCCGAACGCCTCATGGCCGACCTCAACCCGGACCAGCGACCCAATCTGACGCAGCTTGGCCTCAAAGAGGAAATCGTGGCCACCCTGGCCGAACGCGAACCCCTGTATTTCTCCCTGGCCCACGCCTGCCTGCCCGAGCGCCCCATCGACGAGTTGCTGGAATACACCTTGCGCGCGCTCAAGATGTTCGGCTAAACGCCCATCATTGTTACGCCACAGGCGTTCAGCCGCCTTTTGCGTCGATCCTTTGCGGCGCGAAAGGCGGCCTCCTTTTTCTTGTGACGAGCAGCACAAACTGCCTTTTGCGAACGGATACTGGACTTCGATCTTCGACTATTATAGCAAAATCCTAATCATCTTTTTTTGAGGAGCAAAGTCCGCCATGAAGAGCATCCGAACGACCATCGCCATATTCCTAGGAACTGTTGTTCTTCTTATACAATCTTTGCTCATCGTTTTAGTCGCCCGATCTATCTATGCCACCAGCGTCAACAACTCCAAGCACGAGATGACCGTATTGGCCGATACCTTGGCCAAGTCCACCAAGGAATTCGGCGCGCAACTCATGGAACCCATGCGTAGCGCGACAAAGATACCGGCTGTGCGTGAATTTCTGGCCACTGGAGCCAACGCCGAGCAAGTGCAGCAAATCATCAGCGCCTTGTCCCAGGCCTCGGAGAATGTGAACACCTGCTACGTCTTCGACAAGCAAGGCAACCAGGTGGTGCTCATGGCCCAGGGCAAGCCCATGAAACCCAATGCCCTGGCGGACCGGGGCTATATCCAGGACGCCTTGGCCGGCAAGGAAGGCTACAGCGACGTGCCGACCAAGAGCATCGCCACCGGCAAGCTCATCGTCAGCGTCACCGCCCCGATCAAAGACGACAGAGGCGTCGTCCTGGGCGGCGTGGGCATGTCCTATCTCTTGGAAGATGTCATCGAAACCTATATCGCCGGCACCCGGATCGGCACGACCGGCTATCCTTTCCTCCTTTCGCCCAAGGGCATCATGATCGGCCACCCCGACAAGAGCCTGCTGCTGCAGGATTTCAGACAAAAAGACGGCACGGCCGCCATGCTGGCCTCGCCCAAGGGCGAAGAAATCATCCTGTTCGGCTCGGAGCCTAAGCAGGTCGTCTGGACCCGGGTGCCCCTGTGGAACTGGGTGCTGGGATTTTCCATGAGCACCGCCGAAATTGAAGCGACCGCGGCCAAGCAACGCGATTTCATGATCCTGCTCGGCGCGGGAGCCATCCTCGCCCTGATCGCGGCAGCGCTGCTGGCCATGGACCGTATCGTCGTTCGCCCCTTGCGCCGCATCGAGGAATACGCCTCCGAGGTCGCCCGGGGCGATCTGGACAAATCCCTGGCCCTTACCAGCCGCAACGAAATCGGCAAGCTGGCCGACAGCTTGAGGGCCATGGTCGGGACGCTCAGGAACAAGATCGGCGAAGCCGACGACCAGAAGCGTCTGGCCCAGGAGGAATCCGCCCGGGCCGCCGAGGCCACGGCCCAGGCCGAGCAGGCCAAGGCTCAAGCCGACACCGCCCGGGCCGAAACCATGCTCCAGGCCGCCGGCAAACTGGAGCAGGTCGTGGCCGCCCTGCAGCACGCCGCCCGCGACATGGCCGCCCAGATCGAGGCCTCCAACCACGGCGCCCAGGATCAGTCGGCCCGGGTCGGCGAAACCGCCACCGCCATGGAACAGATGAACGCCACCGTGCTGGAAGTGGCCCGAAACGCCTCCCAGGCGGCCGGATCGGCGGACAACGCCCGGGAAAAAGCCGAGGAAGGGGCCAAGGTCGTGGCCGAGGTCGTGCGCGGCATCGGCGAGGTGCAATCCCAGGCCCTGCAGCTCAAGACCGACATGGGGTCCCTTGGCCAACAGGCCCAGGGCATCGGCCAGATCTTAAACGTCATCTCCGACATCGCCGACCAGACCAACCTCCTGGCCT
>ALAO01000247.1 GCA_000307955.1 Solidesulfovibrio magneticus str. Maddingley MBC34
GTGGGTCCAGGGCAAAGCCCTGGCCGCCGGAGGCCTCCCTCCCTCCCTCACTCACTCCCCCCCTGCATTTCCCGGCGGCGCGGAGCGTCCGCGCCGCCCCCCTTTGACCGCAAGCGCAAGGAGCCGGTCATGAAGAAGCTCAACATCATCGAGGAAGGCCCGTTCAAGGACACCGGCCACGGCACGCTGTGGGTCCATGATTCGGCCAATTTCCGCATCGTCAACTTCAACTTCAAGGCCGGCCAGCAGCTGGCCGTGCATTCCCATGACGTGGACGGCGAACTGTCCATCGTGGTGCTCTCCGGCGAGGGCGAGTTCCTGGGCGCGGACGACGCGACTATCCCGGCCAAGACCGGCGACGTGCTGGTGTGCCCCATAGCCACGCCCCACGGCATCCGCTCCATCACCAACATGCGCGTGCTGGTGACCATCGCCCCGCCGCCCTAAAGCGCAACAGCCGCAAGCTCCATAAAAAGGCGGCCGGGGAGACATGCTCCCCGGCCGCCGAAAATCTTCCCTCGGGCCGCTTCTTCAGGCCCCTTTGCCCCCCACGAATCCCACCGCCCCGCGCCGACCAAGCTGGCGCAGAAACTCAGCCACGGCCAGTCCGGCTTCGTTGCGGTCGAGGCCGTAACGCTCGGCCAGGGCGGCGCTGATCTCGCCCACCGTGGTCCGGCCGTCGATGCGTTCCCAGACAAACGAGCCGATGGCGTCGAGCTCCACGGTTTTGCGCAGCACGCGTCCGTCCCACACGCCCAGGCGTTTGGCCAGTCCGGCCAGGGCCGGCCGCACGGACACGGGCACGGACAGCCGCCACAAGCCCTCGGCCGTGCGCGAGGCGTCCACGTCGCGGCTGGGGCACGGGGCGAGCGCCATGGCCTCGTCGCGGGTCATGACCGGCTCGGGCGGCTTTTTGGCTCTAAACGGAAACACAGCGCGCTCCGGCGGCGGCCAGCCAGTCGGGGTCCACGGGCCGTCTGTCCGAGGCGGCCGCGCCGTAGAGCTTGTCGGCGGCAAGGTCATGGCGCAGCAGGGCCAGCCGGGCCGGGCGGCCCAGGGCCCGGGCCAGGCGGTCACGCCAATGCTGCTCTTGGCGCTGCCCGATCCACACGGCCGGACACCCGTCCACGACAGCCTCGGCCGCCGGCCGGTCGGCGTCGAAGCCATAAGCCAGCCGGGCCAGACGCGGCAGAGGATCGCGGGCCAGCAGCACTTCGGCCGGGGCCAGGCGCAGGATGTCCAGGTGCGCCTTGCCGGCCACGAAATTCAGGCTGAAGCGGCCGGGCGAGAAATGAAAGGCGGTCAGGCGGTAGCCCGGCGGCGGCGTGAACGACAGGCCGAAGACGCGAAACTCCGGCGCTGCGTCGTGATGATGGGCAAAGCTGGCCAGCGCCCGGCCGACCTCGGCCACGCGCCCGGCGTCCGGGCCGTCCGGGCCGCCGTAGGCCTGAAAGATGGCGGCCAGGCCGCAGTCGGGACAAAAAAGGGCCGCCCCAAGCCCGCCGCGCTCGCCGATGCTCCAGGCGATGGGCATGGATTCAAACTCGGCCAGGGCGGTATCCCAGACCTTGGGCAAGCCGTCGGCGCGCCGGGCCTGACCCTTGGGCGTCATGGCCCGAAAGGCCGCTTCCATGCCGTCGCGCCCGGCCCCGGCCCGCCATTTGAGCTCAAAGGCCGGGCCGGAGCCGTCCTCGAAATAGAGATAGCCAAGGCCCAGCCGGGCGGGCCGCCAGGACGACGGCACGGAAAGGGTCAAGCCGTTCCAGGCGACAGGGGTTGTTGCGGCGTCGGCGGTCATGGCGCTGCTGTACGGCATGGCCGCCTTCCGGGCAAGGCGGGTCAGCGCGGGGCGAACAGGATAAGGCCGCCGCCGAGCAGGCACAGGGCCGCGCCGGCCAGGTCGAAGCGGTCGGGCGGCTGGCCTTCGACGACATGCATCCAGGCCAGGGAAGCCAGGATGTAGACCCCGCCGTAGGCGGCGAAGATGCGGCCGGCGGCCGGGGCCTCGACCCGGGTGAGCGCCCAGGCGAAGACGACAAGGGAAGCCAGCCCCGGCCCGAGCCACCAGGGCGATCGGCCAAGGCGCAACCAGGCGTAGAAGGCGTAACACCCGGCGATTTCGCCCAGGGCGGCCAGGACATACCAGCAGGCGGCGCGCGGCATGAGGAGGACTGTGCCGTCGCATGACAAAATTGTCCAGTGACCCCAGAGCGGGCAACGAACCGTCCGATGGCCGGACAAGCGCGCCCGGACTCCGGCCCGGCCCGCGAAATCCCGGCGACCGGCAGGCCAAGTTCGACAAAATATAAATATATTTAAATAATTACGCGATAAGCTCGGTTTATCCCGGCCGTGGGGCGCGATGTGCGCTTCAATCCAGCACGCTTGATATCAGCCTTACGCAACGCCACGGTTAAACCTCGCCATGTGAACAAAGTCATACGCCATCAGCAAGTTTTCACAATGGCGTAAATAATGACAAAGATGAAACAGTACAAAACTGTTTCCTTGAGCTAGACTCGCTTTCAACGAACTTCCATAATCATTTGAGATTTTGGCTGGCCACCCCCATCCGGGGGCGAGGCATGCAACAAAATTGTCACGAAAAGTGAGGCCGGCCAACGGACGCTGCCGCTGCGGACGTAAAAAAGCCTCCATGTTCAGGCTGTTAGGCACATGGCTTGGACATTGCAAAATCACCGTCGTCAGCGACAACGCACTACCCTTCCCCGGAGGCCCGCCATGCCCGCCATCTTCGACTCCTCCTGACGCCCGTCGGCCATTGCTGCGTTGCCGAAGCGGCCGCCCGGCCAAGACGCCATCCGGAAATCCCTTGGAATCGGAGAGACACATGAAAAAAAGCATCATCACCTGCCTCCTGGCCTTGTTCCTGACCACCCTGGCCCTGCCCCTGGCCAGCGCCATGGCCGACGACGCCCCGGCCCCAACCCCCGACCCCAGCGGAGCCTCCATCGGCACCGCCGCCGACGTGGTCGGCGCCACCGCCGGCGCGCCCACCAAGGAAGAAATGGAGTCCCTGGCCGCGACCGAACCCCTGGCCGCCAAACTCGCCGACGTCGTCGGCCACAACCGCATCGCCATCAACATGGTCTGGACGCTCATCTGCGGCTTCCTGGTCATGTTCATGCAGGCCGGCTTCGCCCTGGCCGAAACCGGCTTTACCCGGGCCAAGAACGCCGGCCACACCATGGCCATGAACATGATGGTCTACGGCATCGGCATGCTCGGCTACTGGATCTGCGGCTTCGCCCTCCAGATGGGCGGCGTGGGCGGCGTGGCCTCCCTTGGCGGGGCCCAGGTGCTGGCCAACGAGTTCACCATCAACATCGGCGGCAACGACTTCGGCCTTTTCGGCACCACCGGCTTCTTCCTGTCAGGCGTGTCCTACGACGCGGTCGTGTTCTCGGTGTTCCTGTTCCAGATGGTCTTCATGGACACCACCGCCACCATCCCCACCGGCACCATGGCCGAGCGCTGGACCTTCAAATCCTTCGTGATCTACGGCTTTTTCATCTCCATGTTCGTCTATCCCCTCTACGCCAACTGGGTCTGGGGCGGCGGCTGGCTCTCCACCCTGGGCAAGTTCTACGGCCTGGGCCACGGCGTCGTTGACTTCGCCGGCTCCTCGGTCGTCCACATGACCGGCGGCGTGGCCGCCCTGGCCGGCGGCATCGTGCTCGGACCGCGCCTGGGCAAATACCGCGAGGACGGCACCCCCGTCGCCCTGCCCGGCCACCACATCCCCATGGCCATCGCCGGCTGCTTCATCCTGGCCTTCGGCTGGTTCGGCTTCAACGCCGGCTCCACCCTGGCCGGCGGCGACCTGCGCATCGGCGTCATCGCCGTCAACACCATGCTGGCCTCGGCCGCCGGCGCCATGAGCGCCATGATGTACATGTGGGCCTTCTACGGCAAACCCGACATCTCCATGATCGCCAACGGCCTGCTGGCCGGCCTGGTGGCCATCACCGCCCCCTGCGCCTTCGTCAACTCCGTCTCGGCCGTCATCATCGGCGCCATCGCCGGCGTGCTCCTGTGCGTCAGCGTCTTCTTCGTCGAACGCAAGCTCAAGATCGATGATCCCGTCGGCGCCATCTCCGTCCACGGCGTCAACGGCGCGTTCGGCCTGCTGTGCGTGGGCCTGTTCGCCGACGGCGTCTACGGCGACGCCTTAAACGGCGTGGCCGGCGGCGTCACCGGCCTGTTCTACGGCGACGCCAGCCAGCTCATGGCCCAGATCGTTGGCATCATCACCAATGTCGTCTTTGTTTTCATCGTGATGTACGTCTTCTTCAAGGTTCTGGACCGGATCGTCCCCCTTCGTGTAAAGCCCGAGTACGAGCTCGAAGGCCTGGACCAGCACGAAGTGGCCGTGTCGGCCTATCCGGAGTTCGTCCTGCAGAAAACCCATCGCTAGCCTAGGGGAATCCCATGAAAAAGATCGAAGCCATCATCAAGCCGTTCAAGCTCGACGAGGTCAAGGACGCTCTGGACAGTCTCGGCGTGCACGGCCTCACCGTCACCGAAGTGCGCGGCTACGGCCGCCAGAAGGGCCATGTCGAAGCCTACCGGGGCATCGAGTACCAGGTGCAATTTAACGCCAAAGTCAAAATCGAGGTCGTGACCACCGACGCCCTGGCCGAAAAGGTGGTGGCCGCCATCCGCGCCGCCGCCAACACCGGAGCCATCGGCGACGGCAAGATCTTCATCTACCCCGTCGAAGGCGTGATGCGCATCCGCACCGGCGAGACCGGCGAAGCGGCGATTTAGGTTTTTTTAAGAAGCCTCCGGCGGCCGGGGGCCTGAGGCCCCCGGACCCCCC
>ALAO01000248.1 GCA_000307955.1 Solidesulfovibrio magneticus str. Maddingley MBC34
CCCGCTGGTGCATCTGCTGCGCAACAGCATCGACCACGGCATCGAATCCCCCGAGGACCGGCTGGCCGCCGGCAAACCCGAGGCCGGGACCATCATCCTGTCGGCCGAACACGCCGGCGGCGAGGTGGTGCTGAACATCGTCGACGACGGCAAGGGGATGCAGGCCGAACGCATCCGGGCCAAGGCCGTGGAAAAGGGGCTGATTCCCCCGGACGCGCGCCTGACCGACAGCGAGTGCTTCAACCTGATCTTCCTGCCCGGCTTTTCCACGGCGGAGAAAATCACCAACATTTCGGGCCGGGGCGTGGGCATGGACGTGGTCAAACGCTCCATGGACGCGCTGCGCGGCAAGATCGACGTGCAAAGCGAACCCGGCAAGGGCACGCGCATCACCATCCGGTTGCCGCTGACCTTGGCCATTATCGACGGCCTCCAGATCAAGGCCGGCGAGGACCAATACATCATTCCGCTGTCGCTGGTGGAAGAATGCGTGGAGCTGTCGCATGACGGCGGCGAAGGAACCGGTCGCGGCCGCACCATCCAGCTGCGCGGCGAGATCGTGCCCTATATCCGGCTGCGCGAGGCCTTTGAGATGGAAGGCCTGCCCCCGGCCATCGAACAGGTGGTGGTGACGCGATTCGAGGGCGAGCGGGCCGGCATTGCCGTGGACCAGGTGCTTGGCCAGCAGCAGACCGTCATCAAGAGCCTTGGCAACTACATCGGCTCGGTGTCCGGCATCTCCGGGGCGACGATCAACGGCGACGGCACCATGTCGCTCATTCTCGACGTGCCCTCCCTGGTCGCTTCCGTGAAGCGGGCGGCGGCCTGAGGCCGGGTTTGCCGTCGGACCGCCGCCACGATGCGGTGCGGCGCGCTGCAACACGGCGAGCCACTGTTCCCGACGCCCGCCAGGCGCGCGGGGAGACCGCCAAACGCGCGCGCCGCATTGACCACGCGCCTCCAGGCCGCTACACTCGGCCAAATTGCTTGGATGAGGACCAACGCCGCATGCAACAAGATCCGTATGCCCTGTTCGCCGACTTCGTGGCCCGCAAGAAACTCAAGATGACGCCCCAGCGGCGGCAGATTCTCGACGTGTTCCTGGCCGAGGAAGGGCATCTCACCTCCGAGGAACTCTACCAGAAGGTCAAGGTCGACCATCCCGGCATCGGCCAGGCCACGGTCTACCGCACGCTCAAACTCCTGGCCGACTCCGGTCTGGCCAAGGGCGTGGAGTTCGGCGACGGCGCCATGCGCTACGAGATCCTCTACGGCCAGACCCACCACGACCACCTCATCTGCGAAGCCTGCGGGGTCAACGTCGAGGTGGTGGACCCGGCCATCGAGCAGCTTCAGGAAGAGGTGGCCCGTCGCCACGGTTTCACCCTGACCGCCCACAAGCTCTACCTCTACGGGCTGTGCCCGGAGTGCCGCAAAAAGCGCGCCTAGCCGGATTGTCGCCAAGTGCAAACAGTGCGGCGGCCCTGACCGGGGCCGCCGTTTTTTTGCGCCTTGTTCCGAACCGGCGCGAACGCCGCCGGGCTGACGGCAGGCGTCGCCTGGCCGGTCCTTCTTCCTTGCCTGGGCCGGTCCGCCAGCCCCCCAAAGCCGAAGCAGAAAGAACATGCCCCGCCTTCCCGGCCTGGACCGGTCCGCCCTTGAGCCGCGCGAAGGGCCGAGGGCCAAACATCGCCAAACGCCCGGCCGGTCGCGGCGCGCTCTCGATCAGCCCGCCGCCTTGCGCCGCAACCGCTCAGACCTCCTCGGGCGCGTCGTCGTTCTCGTCCCCTTCGTCGCCCTCGGCCAGGGCCGGACCGTCGCCAAGCCCGGCCGCCGCCAGTCCCTCGGCCCAGCCGCCGGGGCGGCCAGCGCATTCGGCGAAAACCCGGCTGGGGCAGCAGGCGCAGCGCTCCGGGTCGAGCCGGGCCACAATGCCGGCAATGGCCGATTCCTTGTCCCGAAAGACGTTCTCCGCCCCGATGCGGTCCAGGCAGCCGCCGCGCGTGAGCAGCTCCATGACCTCGCCCTTGAGCGAACAAAAAAAGATCTCCCGGCCCGAGAGCTTCATGGCCCCGGCCTCGTGGAACAACATGTGGCAGCCGCCGGCGTCGATGAAGTTGATGCCCGAGCCGATGATGAGGATGTGGCACTGCTCCGGGCTTTTCTCGACGATACGGTGGAGTTCCTCGGCGATGTGGTTGACGGCTCCGAAAAAGATTGAGCCGTCCAGGCGCAGGATTTTCAGCTGCGGGCATTCGGCCAGCTTCTTGCGGCGCACGTTGATCAGGGCGCGGCGAGGCGTGGCCGGGTCCGGGGCCAGGGTGATGAAATGGGGGTGGCTGGTGCGGCGCAGGTAGAGCAGCAGCGACAGCATGACCCCGGCGTAGATGGCGAATTCCAACCCGACAAAGAGCGTGGACAAAAACGTGGCCGCCAGCACCCCGGCCTCGGACCGGTCGGTGCGCAGGATATGGCGGATGGCCTTGACGTTGACGAGCCCCGCCGCCACCAGCACGATGACCCCGGCCATGGCCGCGATGGGCAGGTAGGCCGTGGCCGGCGCGATCAAGAGCACGACCAGGGCCAGCAGCATGGCCGAAAACACGGCGGCCAGCGGCGTTTTGGCCCCGGCGTCGTAATTGACGCCGGTGCGGGTGAACGACCCCGACGAGGCGTAGCCCGAAAAAAAGCCGCCGGCCATGTTGGCCAGGCCCTGGCCGATGAACTCCTGGCTGTTGTCGATATGTTGCTCGGAGCGCACAGCCACGGCCCGGGCAATGGACACGGCCTCGGCCAGCCCGAGCATGGCCACGGCCAAGGCCCCGGGAAACAGCACCCGGAAGGTGTCGAGGTCGATTTCCGGCAGGGACAGCGGCGGCAGGCTGGCCGGCAGCGCGCCCACGAGCCTGGCCCCATGGCCGGCCCCGTCGATGGCCTGGCATAGCAGGCTCCCGGCGATCAGCGACAGGAGCAGGGCCGGGCTGCGCGGCCACAGCCGCTTGAGCGTCACGGCGAGGCAAAGCGTGGCCCCGGCAATCAGGGCCACGTGACCGTTGACGGCCGGCAACTGCTCGAAAAACGACAGCCAGATTTCGAGAAAGGAGCCGCCGCGCGGCAGGGTGAGGCCGAAAAAATGCCCCAGCTGGCTGGTAGCGATGAGGATGGCCGCGCCGGCGGTAAAGCCCGTGACCACCGAATGGGACACGAAATTGACCACGCCGCCCAGGCGGGCCAGGCCCAGGCCGAACTGGACCAGGCCGGCCAGGACAGTCAGCGCCAGCACGAGCCGGATGTACTCCGGCGAGCCGGGCGGGGCGAGCTGGCTGACGTTGGCGAAAACGACCAGGGAGATGGCCGTGGTGGGGCCGGAGATGAGGTGCCAGGACGAGCCGAACAGCGCGGCCACGATGACCGGAACCATGGCGGCGTAGAGGCCGTACTGCGGCGGCAGGCCGGCGATGGCGGCAAAGGCCACGCCCTGGGGCAACACGATGACCGCGCCGGTCAGTCCGGCCCACAGGTCGGCGGTCAGCGTGCGCCGACCCACCCGGGGCCACCAGGCAAGGAAGGGAAATAGATGTGGCAACAGCCGCAGCAGCGGATCGAATCGCGACGGGCGGCGGGGCAGTTCGCAGTGTTCCACGGGCTTCTCCGGGGGTATGCTGCCAAACATACCCGGGCCGCGGGCGGGGTCAAGGCTTGGGGCGGGGTTCGGCCGAGTCGCGCCGGGCCGTCAACCGGGCGTGGGCGAGGACGCCGCCCCAAGCCAAACACGATCGGGCCTTGGCCATCACCGTCGCGGCGGCCAGCGGCGTGCAAAACCACTGCTTTTTTCCAAATTTGGAAAGCAACGACTTGACGCCAATACGCTTATTGCCTAGCCATCACCAAGCCTCGCGGCGGTCTGGGCGGCTTGCGCCCGGAAGAGCGTGTGTTTGATGCGCGGCTCTCCCCGGCCTGAGCGCGTCAATGGCTTGCGGCATTGTCAACCAAGAGTGGCCTGCCCGGCCAAGGCCAACAGTCGCGTTCGCCGCGATGCCGCCTGGACGCCCGCCATGCCCGGCAGGCCGGGGCGATGGCAAAGAAACAGTCGCCAGCCCAAGCCCAAGCGAAAACGACAACGGAAATACGCCCATGACCTATGACGCCCCGGGCCGCGAAGGAACCGACCGCAATCTCTGGGAAGCCTCGGCCCACAGTTACGACGACTGGATCGCCGACGCCTTCGGGGATCAATACGCGGTCAATTGGGACACCCTGGCCCGGCACATGTCCCCCGCCCTGCGGGTACTCGACGTCGGCTGCGGCCCGGGCAGCCTGAGCCTGCGTCTGGCCCGGCATTGCCAGGCGGTCTGGGGCGTGGACGTCACACCCGAGATGATCGCGGTCGCCGAGCAAAAATTGGCGGCCGAACCCGCCAACGCCTGTTTCCAGCAGGCCGACGCCTGCGATCTGCCCTTCGACGACCACAGCTTCGACGCCGTGGTCAGCGTCAACGCCTTGCAGGCCATGGACCAGCCGGACAAGGCCCTGGGGGAGATGCGCCGCGTCCTGCGCCCCGGGGGGGAACTCCTGCTCATCGCTTATTGCTACGGCGACTCCAGCCTCTCGGAAAACCATTCCTTGCTCGATTGGGCCGTCAAGTATCGCGGCAAAACCATCTGGCACAGCTTTACCTTCGACCAGCTTGTCGGCCTGCTCCAGCTCCGGGAATTCGAGGTCGTCGAGGCCAGGAGAATCTGGGAAAAGCCCGTGGTCGCCTTTCTTCGCGGCAGATCGACGGCCGTCTGACCGGCGGGGGCTCAACGCCGGTTCAGCCCGGGACGCCCGTTCTTTCCAGACCTTGGTTTTTCCCCGAACGTAGGCTATTTTGGTGGGACGGCCCATGGCCGCCAGGGCCTGCGTCGCCCGTCCCGGAGAAGCCCTATGCTGACCATGGCCTGCGTCGGATCGACCAACTTCCTCGGCTGCCTGCCCAGGGACGCGTTCGCTGTCGTGTCCGTCACGCCGGACACCTTCCAGTGCCGCACCTGGGAGGGCATCCGGGCCGCCTGCGGCCGGTCGCCCGACATCGTGGCCTACTTCGACTACAGCGCGCCGCCGCCCCTGCCCGGGGTGGAGCACTTCCCTTGCCTGACCGTCTTTGGTTGCGTGGACAGCCACATCCACCATTGGTATCCGACCTATGCCCAGGCCTTTGACCTGTGCACGGTGAGCCTGCGCGACCATCTGCCGGCCTTTCAGCAAAACCTGTCCCCGGACCGGGCCATCTGGTTGCCGCCCTCGGCCGAGGCGATCCCGCCCGAAGCCCTGCCCCGGGAGGAAGACAAGGACATCGATCTGCTCTTTGTCGGCAAGGTCGACGCCGAACTGACGCCCCGGCGGGCGGCCCTGCTCACGCAGCTCGCCGCCCTGTTTCCAGGCCTCGTCGTCACCCAGGGGAGCTGGCGCGAACTGTTCCCCCGGGCGCGCCTCGTGCTCAACATCGCCGAACACGGCGACCTCAACTTTCGGGTTTTCGAGGCGCTCTCCGTCGGCTCCTGTCTGCTGACCCCCGAGGTCGGCCACGGCTTGACCGAGCTGTTCACCCCGGGCGACCAGCTCTTCACCTATCCGCCGGGCGACCTGGACAGCCTGGCCGCCCTGGTCCGTGAACTGCTGCCCGACCCGGCCAGGCGCGAGCGCGTGGCCCGGCAAGGCCTGGAAGCCTTGCGCGCCCGGCACAGTCCGGCGGCCCGGGCCGACCGGTTCGCCGGCTTTGTCACGGCGCAGCCGGCCCAGGCGCTGCCGCTCCGCCGGCTGGAGGCGGCCCGGGAAATCCCCGCCGCCCTGCGGCTGCTCTATCTCCACTGGGCCGAGGCCCTGCCGGGCGACCCGCGCGCCGCGCTCTATCTGGAAGCGGCCAAGGGCCGTATGCCCGCCGGGACCGGCGGCCTGTAGCCGGACGCGAGGCAGTTGGCGGCGGCCCGCTGACGTGCCCCCGCCCCCTTGCCACGACGTCCAAAGCGCCTTACAGTTACGTCACCTTTCTCCATGGACGGAGCCGGTCCCCGAAGTACGGGGCCGCGAGGGCAGGCACGCTCGTGTCCCCGTCGCGTGGCGCTTTTGCGCCCGGAGTCCGCCCATGGCCGCCATTGCCGCCGCATCGCCCATAGGGGCCTACCAGCGCGAGGCGTCTCGATTGACGCCCGCCGCGCCGCGCGTGCCCGGCAAGGTCATCAGCCGCGAGGCCGGCCTCTCGTTCGGCCCCTTTTCCCTGCGCTACTCGGCCACGGATTACGAATTCGACCTCTCGGGCGCCTCGGCCCAGACCAGCTTCATCGACGCCCTGGACGCCGCCGCCGCCAGTGCCCTGTTGGCCGAAACGCCCGCCCTGAGCCAAACACCCCCGCCCAACGCCACCACCCGCCGTCAGGCCCTGGCCGGCTACGCCACGGCCGCCGCCGTCACGCCCCAGACCGCCTCCGGCCCGACCATGCTGTCGCTGCGGGTCTAGCGTCACGGCCCTAAAAATTCGAGGATATCTTTAAGAAAACCAAGCATTCCGGCTATTGACCAGAAAAGCTTGCGGTGGTTCTCGTGGACGCGACACGAGCCGACCGGCAGCCGTCCGACGTCTCGCGACGGGCCGCCCCCGACGCGCCGACGGGCCATCACCAACCGCAACCGCACCAACGGCCCATCGCCAACCGCAACCGCGTCCAGGCCCGCCGTCGTCAACCGGCCGTTTATTACCCCGTCTGGGGCAGTCTCCCGCGCGACAACTTCGGCACAATGCCACCCACACTGCGGCAATACTGCCGGTACTGTTCGCCGAACCGCGACAGCAGCCAGGCCTCTTCATGGGGAATGCACAGCCAATAGAACACCCCCGCCACCACCGGAGTCAAAAGAGCAAGCAGCGTGCCCTGCATGAGCGCCAGCCCGGGCACGATGCACCAGATCCAGGCGGCGTAGAGGGGATGGCGCACCACGGCGAAAATGCCGCGCGTGGCGAGCTGTCCGGCGTCAATGGCCCGATAGACCGAAAAGATGCCCAGCGAGTAGACCGCGACCCCCAGGAGCAGGAGCACGCCGCCCACGGCCAGGGCCAGCCGCTCGGGAATCAAACGGTCGCAAAAGGATTCGATCAGGATGGCGTCATAGACGATGGCGAGCAAGCCGTAGCAGATGGTGGCGCGGTAGAGCATGGCGCCCATTCCCCAACGATTCATGGCCTCACCTCCGGGGGGGTCATGTCTCGCTTGCACCGGAAATCGCCTCGCCTGTCAAGGGGGTCTTGACAGGGCCGGGGCTCCTCGGCCACCCAGAGAGGGTCGTGTCCATCCAAGTCGTACGCCTGCTCGCCGCCGCACCCCTGCCCATGACCGTGGCCGTTGCCCTGGGGCTGGTCTCCGCCCTGTGGCTGGGGCTTTTCTGCACGGCCTCCATCCGGGCCGCCCTGGTCATGGCCGGGGCTTCGGCCGGCGGAGCCGTGCTGTCGGTCTGCGACGCCCTGTCCCGGCTGGCCGAGGCGCGCCGGGTGCGCCGCATCCTGGCCCGGCGGGGCTTCGATCCCCGGGTTTTCGACGCCATGGCCCGCTCCCGCTGCCAGCGCGACGCTGCCCTGCACGCCGCCCGCCAGGCAGGCTGCATCGACGAGGCCAAGGCCCACTACCGCTCCCGAGGCTTTGCCTGGCATCATCTGCTGCCGCAAGGAGCGACCAGTGCCCCCTGGCGGCTGCTCGCTCCCCGGTTTCTCAAGGGAAGCTTCCTGGCCTTTCGCCGCCCGCGCCGGCCGCGCCCCTAAGCGGCCCCGGCGCAAACCACCACCGGAGAACGCGCCATGCCCGAAACCGCCCCCACCGACGCCCTGGCCGGACTGCTTGACGCCCTGGGCCTGCCCGAAACGCCCTACGGCATGTTCTACACCAACGACGAACCAACCTCCGGCTTCGCCCCCGAAGCCGGCCCACCCCTGTCCATCGAGGCCGAACTGGCCGGAACCCTTGACTGGGGCGCGATCTGGAGCTCGTTTTCCTGCGTCCTGGGCAAGCTCTGGCTGGCCCGTCGCAAGGGCGAGGCGGCCTGGTTCGCCGCCGACCGCTACGGCTGCCCGGGCGGCTCGTTCTACCTCGGCTTCCACCAGCCTCAGCTCGACTTCATCGCCTGCTACATTTCCACGGGCATCCCCGGCACGCCCGTGGCCGGCGAACGCTACCTGCCCTCCCCGGCCTCGGCCCGCCGCTTTTTCACCGAGCTCGCCCCACGCCCGGCCCCGGCCAAATACTGCGTCTTCAAACCCGTCAGCCGCTTCGCCGCAAATGAGACGCCCGAAACCGTCACCTTCTTCGCCCGGGGCGAAACGCTGACCGGCCTGGCCAACCTGGCCGCCTTCGTCACCGACGACTTCGAGGTCACGGCCACGCCCTTCGGAGCCGGCTGCAGCTTCATGACCAGCTGGCCGCTGCATTACCTGGCCAAGGGCCGGCCCCGGGCCGTGCTCGGCTGCGGCGACCCGTCGGCGCGCAAATTCCTGAAACCCGACGAAATGACCTTCACCGTGCCCTTCGCCCTCTACGAACAACTTCTCAGCCGCTGGCCCGAGGCCTTCCTGGCCACCAAGACCTGGGCCGGCGTCCAAAAAAAGATCGCCCGCAGCCGCGAGGCTTGGAAGGAAGAGGAGTAAGAGGAAAAAAGACGAAGAGTGCCTCCGGCGGCTGGGGGCCTGAGGCCCCC
>ALAO01000249.1 GCA_000307955.1 Solidesulfovibrio magneticus str. Maddingley MBC34
CGGCGCTGTTCATGGCCACGGGCCGGGCGCTTTTGCGCGGTCGGGCCGTGGGCCAGCCCGGGCCGGGGGCGCTGCTCACCGAGGTCAACGACCTGCTGTGCCAGGACACCCACCTGACCGGGCGCTTCATTACGCTCTTTTTCCTACGCCTGGACCGCGCCGCCACCGAGATGGTCTGGTGCCGGGCCGGACACGATCCCGGCATGCTCTACGATCCGGCCGCCGACGCCTTCGAGCTGATGCAGGGATCGGGCATTCCCCTTGGGGCCGTGCCGGACTGGAGCTACGAGGAGATGCGCCGGCCGTGGCTGGTCCCGGGGCAGGTGCTGGTGCTTTTCACCGACGGCATCCACGAGGCCCGCAGCCCTGCCGACGGCATGTACGGCAAGGAGCGCATGGAAGCGGTGATCCGCCGCGAGGCGGCCGGCCCGGCCTCGGCCATCGTCAACGCGCTGGTGGCCGACCTCAAGGAGTTCAAGGCCGGGCTGCCCCTGGAGGACGACGTGACCCTGGTGGTCATCAAGGCCACGGACGAGGGGAAGGCGGGGTAACCGTCCGAATACTACGGTCGTAGTATTCGGACGAAGCGGTGGGCTGCGTTTATTGCCAGCGAAATGTCCCTAGCGCTTTTCGAGAACGGGACACGCCAGGGGGAGTTTTTCTAGCGGGCTTCGCTGCGAGTGGCTTGGGCCAAGATCTCCGCCGCCCAGGCGTTGAGGCTTTTGCCAGCGCCCTTGGCTTGCACGGCCAGGGCGGCATGGAGCTGGCGCGGCACGCGCAGGGTGATCTTGCCGGAATACGGCGTTTCAGCGGACTTTCCGGCCTCGCGGCAAGCGTCGAGATAGTCGTCCACGGCGTTTTGGAAATCTTCTTCGAGCCGGGCCACGGAGTCGCCCTCGAAGGCCACGATGTCCGAAATGCCCAGCACGCGGCCGTGAAAGACCTTGTCCCGGCCATCGTATTCGACAGAGCCGACATAGCCCTTATAGTGCATTGTGTTGTCGTGCATGGCTCACTCCCGCTCCGGTCCGACGCCGATCTTGGCCAGAAATTCCCGCGCCAGCTCCACCATGTACTTCTTCATTTCCTTTTGCGGATGCGGCGTATGCATGTTGAGCATGAACGCGCCAAGCCCTATCCGCACGCGGGAACCCCGGCCTTCCTTGACCGACGCGCCGCATGCCTCCAGCAAGGCCCGCACTTCCGGCCAGGTCACGTCTGATCGCGTCGGTTCCGCGTAAATCCGCTCCAGCGTCTTTCGCTGCCGGCTGTTGAGTGCAAGCATAAAGCCGCCCCGGGCAAAGGCAAGCCCTACTCCCCGGCCACGTCCCGGGCCGCTTCCTCGGCCGCCGCATCTGCCGTCGCTTCGGCCGCCGCTTCGGCCGCCGCCTGCGCCGCTTCGGCCTCGCGCAGCACCTCTTCGGCCAGCTCCAGCACTTCCTTGCCGTGCACGATCTCCACGATGCGCCGCATGGCCTCGGTAGGGTTGGGATGCTGGAACACGTTGCGCCCGATGCAGGCCCCGGCCGCGCCGGCCCCCATGGCCGCTTCCACCATAGCCGCGAAGCTCTTGAAATCCGCCCGCGACGGGCCGCCCGTCACCAGCACCCGGGCCGACGAGGCGGCCACCGCCCGGCCGAAGCTGCGGGCATCGCCGGAATACGGCACCCCGGTGACGTCGGCCCCAAGCTCGGCCCCAAGCCGGATGCAGTGGTTGATCAGGCTCGGGTCCATCTCGTTGACCACCCGCTCGCCCTTGGGGGCGATCAGCGCCAACACCGGCGTGCCGAAACCATGGGCCTCGTCCACGATGGCCCCGAGATCGGCCAGCATCCGGTCCTCGAATTCGTTGGCGATGTTGACCTGCACCGCCACCATGTCCGCGCCCAGGCGCAGGGCCTCGGCCGTGGAGCACATGAGGCTTCGGGCATAGGGCGGCTGGCAGTGCCGCGTGCCGCCGGAAAGCTGGAGCACGGCCGAGACGTCCACCGGAATCTCGTGCAGATAGGCCCGCAGCGCCCCCTTGTTGAGCATGATGCCCTGCACCGGAAACCGCGACACCATCTCCAGAAGGCTCGTCAGCTCCTCCAACCCCGAGAGCATCCCTTCCGAGACACCATGGTCCAGGGGAGCCACCACGGCCTTGCCGGTGTGGGGGTGGAAAAGCCGCGCCAGTTTGCGATCATTGCCGTGCATTGATCCTCCAGAAAAAGACTTATCGGTCGGACCACAAGGCCCGGGAACCTTTCTTGGTCAAAAATCCCAGCGGCAGCCCGCGCCAGTACAGGCCCGGCCGGGCCGGCAGATCACCGGCCGGCAGGCTCTGGCCGGCGAGCAGCGCCTCGATACGGGAAAGCGCTTCCTCGTTCAAGCCCGGCCCGCCGCGCGCCACAAGCAGCCGCGCCCGGCCGTGGGGCCGAAACACCTTGGAACGATACGAACCCACGGCAAAGCCCTGATACCGAAAGCCGGCCGGCAGGCAAGCCGCCCCGGCATGGAGAAAAAAGGCCTTGTCGCCAAAGGACCGCACCACCCCGGGCGGCAAGCCCGAGGGGTCGCAGCCGGCGGCCGTAATCGCCGCGTGCGGCACGGGCTCGCCCGGAAGCGTCCCGTCGCCGGGAGCGTCGGCCTCGCCGCCGATCTTCTCGAAAAGCGCCATGTAAAAACCCTGGGCGGCGCTGGCCGCGCTGTCCACCCGCAGCACCCCCGACACGTCGCCCCGATGCGGGGCCTCGAACACGAACCCGGCCGGCGCGGCCAGGGGAATCTGGCGCAGCGGCAGTTCGTCCAGGGCGTAGCGGGTCTGGTCCTCGTTCTCGGCCACGTTGGTGGTGCAGGTGGAATAGAGCACCCGCCCGCCCGGGGCCAGAAGTTCGGCCGCCGTGGCCAAAAGCTTGCGCTGCAGCGCCACCAGGGGCGCGACCTTGTCCCCGGCCCAAATCTTGGCCGCCTGCGGGTTCTTGTCCAGGGTGCCCCAGCCGCTGCACGGCGGATCAAGCAAAATATGGGTAAACGAGCCGGCCGGCAGTTGGGGCGAAAGATCGGTAAAGGAGCAGGTGGCCGTGTTGGCGAGGCTTTCCCGAAAAAGCGTCTGGCGCAACGTGGCCAGCCGGTCGGGCGAAGGCTCGTTGCCCAGGACAAAGCCCGTCGGCCCCACGAGCTGGGCCAGAAAACCCGTCTTGCCGCCCGGCGCGGCGCACATGTCGAGCACCCGCGCTCCGGCCGGCGGATCGAGCAAAAGCGGCGGCAGCATGGACGAACGGTCCTGGATGTGGATGTAGCCAAACCGCGCCGCCAAGGACGCGCCCAGGGCCGTGGGTTCGGCCACGATGCGCCGGCACCACGGCGAAAACGGCTCCGCCTCGGCCACATGTCCCGTGGCCGTCAGAAAAGCCTCCACGAGGTCGCGCTCGCCAGCCTCGCACACCAGCCGAAAGCTGCGCCCCGATCCTTTTGCCGCATCCGTGTCGCAAACCACCATGCCCACACCTTATCCCGCCGGCAACGCCTTGAAAAGCCCCGACGATAGCCCCAGGCCGGACCGTCCCGACCGACGCCCGGCTCCAGCGACCGCGAAACGCCCTTGCCAAACGCCCGAGCCCTGCATAGGTTCTGGCCCATTCCGAACAGCACATAAGGAGCCGTCATGGATCTGGTCATGCAACTTGTCGACATGGTGCTTCATGTCGACAGGCATCTCAATGCCCTCGCCGCCGACTACGGCACATGGACCTACTTCATTTTGTTCATGATCGTCTTTTGCGAAACCGGCCTTGTCGTCACGCCGTTTCTGCCCGGCGATTCCCTGCTCTTCGCCACCGGGGCCCTGTGCGCCGGCGGCGTGCTCAATCCCCACCTGATATGCATCCTGCTCGTGTCCGCCGCGTTTATCGGCGATAATCTCAACTACTGGATCGGCCGCCGCGTCGGTCCGGCCGTGTTCGAGCGTGAAAAAACCCGCTTTTTCAAGAAGGAATACCTGTTGCGCGCCCATGCCTTCTATGAAAAGCACGGCGGCAAGACCATCATCCTGGCCCGGTTCGTGCCCATCGTACGCACGTTTTCGCCCTTCGTGGCCGGCATCGCCCGCATGGCCTACCCCCAATTCCTGGCCTACAGCATCGGTGGCGCGGTGATCTGGGTCTCCTTTTTCGTCTACACCGGCTTTTTCTTCGGCAACATGCCGTTTATCAAGCGTAATTTCAGCATCGTCGTGCTGGCCATCATCGTCATCTCGGTGCTGCCCGGCGTGATCGAATATCTGCGCCACAAAAAAGCCGCCGCCGCCGAAGTCGCCGGCAAGTAGCCGCCAGGGCGCTGCCCTGGACCCGCCGGGCGCTGCCCGCTGCCCTGCACCCGCCGGGGGGATAATCCCCCCGGCCC
>ALAO01000250.1 GCA_000307955.1 Solidesulfovibrio magneticus str. Maddingley MBC34
GGGCGGGGGCAGGGCGGGGCCCTGCTTATAAACTTTCAGGCCTACTCTTCATCGTCTTTCTTCTGGCACTTTGGGAGCTGCTGGCCCGGGCGGGGGTGTTGCCGGCCGGGGCCGTGCCGCCGGCTTCGCGGGTGGCGGCGGCGTTGTGGGAGCTGGGGATGAGCGGCGAGATTTTCGCCGAGATCGGCCGCACGGCCGGCCGGGTGTTGGCCGGGTTTGCCTTGGGCGGATTGGCCGGCGTGCTCATGGGCTTTAGCTGCGGCGTTTTTCCAGGCTTTGGCCGGGCGGTCGGGACCACGGCGGAATTTTTGCGGCCCATGCCGTCGGTGGCGCTTATTCCCATCGGCATTTTGTTTCTTGGGCTGGGGTTTGGGCTGTGCGTGGCCGTGGCGGCTTTTGCCTGCTGCTGGCCGGCCTATGTGGCGGCCCGGGCCGGGGCCGGCGCGGCCGGGCCGGAGCTGCGCGACACAGCCCGGGCTTACGGCTTGGGGCGCGTGGAAAGCATCCTTTTTGTCCTGGCCCCGGCCGCTCTGCCGCAGATTTTCGCCGGCCTGCGCACGGGGTTGGCCGTGGCCGTGGCCGTGGCCGTGACCACGGAGATGGCGGCCGCGCCAAACGGCCTGGGCTCGTTTATTCTGGAGGCCTCCATGGCCGGCCGGCCGGAGCGGATGTACGCCGGCATCGTGGCCGTGGGCGCGCTTGGCGCGGCGCTTAACGCCCTGTTTCTGGTCCTGCGGCGGCGCACGCTTATCTGGCTGCCGGGGACGGGGCGGCCATGAAGCGGTTGTCGGGCATCCTCGTGCTGTGCGCCCTGGCTGGCGTCTGGGAGTGCGTCTCCCGGGCCGGGCTGGTCTCGAAGCTCTATTTTCCGCCGGTCTCGACCATTGCCGCCACCTTTTGGGAGCTGACCGTGTCCGGGGCGCTGCCGGCCCAGGCCGGGGAGACCTTCGCCCGGGCCGTGGTCGGACTTCTGGTCGCCCTGGCCCTGGCCGGGCCGCTGGGGCTGGCCATGGGCACGTCGCGCCGGTTGTCGGCGCTGCTGACGCCGGCCGTGGAGCTGGTGCGTCCCGTGCCGCCGCCGGCCGTCATACCGGCGGCCATGCTGCTTCTCGGCATCGGCACGGCCATGAAGCTGTCGGTCATCGTCTTTGCCTGCTTTTTCCCGATCCTCGTTGGCGCGGTGGATGGCGCGCGCCATGTGGAGCCGGGCTTTCGGCTGACGGCGGCGGCGTATAGCCTGCGTCGGTCGCAGCTTTTATTCGGCGTCATCCTGCCGGCGGCCGGTCCGAGTTTGGCGGCCGGCTTCCGCACGGCCGTGCCCATGGCGCTTATCGTGGCCGTGCTGTCCGAGATGGTGGGCGCATCCAGCGGCATCGGCCACTACATCCTGCGGATGCAGCGCACCTTCGCCATCCCGGAGATGTACGCCGGCGTGGCCTGGCTGGGCATTTTGGGCCTGGGCGGCAATCTGGCCGTGGAGCAGGGGCTGTCGCGGCTGCTGCGCTGGCACGAAGGCTGGAAAAATGGTATGGGGCGCTGAGCAACCCCAGGAGAACGCCATGCCCATCGCCGCCCTTGCCGCCTTCGTCCTTTCGCTTATCCTCGCCGCCCCGGCCCTGGCCGCCGATCCGACGCCGCTTAGGGTCGGCTACATCCCGGTGGGCGACTGCCTGCAATACTACGTGGCCGAGGAAGAAGGCTATTTCGCGGCCGAAGGGTTGGCCGTGGCCGGCGCGGCCATGAAGGGCGGCGCGGTCATCGCCCCGGCCGTGGAGGGCGGCGAGCTGGCCATCGGCTGGTCCAACACCGTGTCCATCATCCTGGCCCACGCCAAGGGCTTCGATTTCGCCTTCCTGGCCCCAGGAGCCGAGGGCGTGGCCGGTTCCAACGACGTCCATGCCCTGCTCGTGCCGGCCGATTCCAAGATTGATTCCGTGGCCGGGCTGGCCGGCAAGACCGTGGCCATCAACACCCTGGGCAACATCAACGAAGCGGCCATGCGCGCCCTGGCCCAGAAGGCCGGGATCGCCCCGGACGCCGTCCGGCTGGTGGAGGTCCCCTTCCCGGACATGGCCGGAGCCATGGCCAAGGGCTCGGTCCAGGCGGCGCTGACGCTGGAACCTTTCGTCACCAACGCCGTGTCGCGCGGCGCGGCCAAGGTTCTCGACCCTTCACCCCACGCCGCCTTCGGCAGCCCGTATCTCATCGGCGGCTGGTTCGCCAAAAAGGCCTGGATCAAGGCCCATCCGGCCCAGGCGGCGGCCTTTGCCCGGGCCGTGGCCAAGGCGGCGGCCTTTATCGACGCCCACCCGGACAAGGCCCGGCAGATTTTAAGCCAGCGCACCAAGCTCGCCCCGGAACTGGCCGCCAAAATCGTGCTGCCGCGCTTCCCCCAGACTCTCGATCCCCAGGCGCTTACCGGCGTCATCGACGTGTCGGCCCGGTTCGGGCTGCTGTCCAAGCCCTTCCCGGCGGCCGAGATCCTGGACGAGCCGGCGAAATAAGCCGCCCGGCGTTGCGCCCCTGGGCCGCGAACCGCTTGTGCCGCGTTCCCGAAAAGCGCCTCTGGCGCTTCGCGGCCAACAGCACCAGGCGGGTTTTCTGGAAAAGCCCCTCGCCGTTTTTCAGGGGCGCGACCCGAGCCGGCAGCGAGTCGCTTCGCGCCGGACGCCCCGGGCGCGCCCCACGGCCCGCGCCCGGGGCGTCGATGCTTCGTCGTCACGCTTGCTGTGTCGCCAGTGACCCGAATATTCTTCGCCGCCTTCCCCTCCGACAACGCCGCCATCCAGCCCGGTAAAATCGGGGCCGCAAGACGTTTTCCACAGCCATGGCTCGGCCAAACGAACATTGTTCGCCGGCCACCTGGGAAAAACCGCCGACGAAACGACGTCCAAACGGCCCAATTCCGAACGCCCCGCCGGACACCGCAAGGCCGAGTTGCCAAAACCGGCGAAAAGCCTTCTGAAAAGGCCGTCTCCACAATGGCGCTACCGCCCGTATTTGCTGATTATTATGTCTCCTAGGCACCGAATTTTATTTTTCACTTTACGATAGCCCATTTTGTCACTATGAAAAAACCCCCCTTAATGAGAATTCGATTATTCGGAGTAGACCATGTGCCGCTTATTCGCCCTCAGCAGCCGGGACCCCGTGTCCCCCATGCGCGCCATCGAGGCGCTCAACGTCATGAAGGAAGGGCACGACGGCTCGGGCGTCGGTCTTTTCCTCTCCGACCTCGGCGGCCCCTTCGGTGAAATGAAGGATGCGCCCATCCTCTCCGGAATCTTTACCGACGAAGGCCTAAAACGCCTCGACGCCTACATGGGAGAACGCGGGTTCGTCACCCGCAAGACTCTCGAACTCGATCCGCGCACCAAGCCGCCCCTGGGAACCCCGGTGCGCGGCTCCTATATCGCCCGGGCCTACGAGGCTCCGGCCGACCTCAAGGCCAAAAGCCAGGCCGAACGTGAGCTGGCCTACATGCTCATGCGCGTGGAATTGCGCCACATGGGCGAGGACAAGGAAGACATCCGCGTCTTCTCGTTCTGGCCCGACACCATCATGGTCAAGGAAGTCGGCGACCCCATGGAGGTCGGCGAATACCTCGGCCTGGACCGCCCCGAACTGGCCTGCCGCCGCATCCTGGCCCAGGGCCGGCAGAACACCAACTACGCCATCAATCTCTACGCCTGCCATCCGTTTTTCCTGCAGGGCGTATGCACCATGACCAACGGCGAGAACACGGCCTTCGTGCCCATCCGCGAATACCTGCTCTCGCGCGGCTTCCCCGGCTACATGGGCTACCAGTCCGACTCGGAAGTCTTTGCCCACATCATGCACTTCACGCTCAATCGCCTCCAGTTTGGCATCGAGTACTACAAGCACGTCATCACGCCGCTGTCCGACGCCGAAATGGCCGAGCATCCCGACCAGGCCTTGCTCGCCCGCATCAAGCAGACCTGCCGCAAGCTCATCATCGACGGCCCCAACTGCGTCATCGGCTGCCTGCCCGACAAGACCATGTTCATGGTCCAGGACCGCAAGAAGCTGCGGCCCGGCGTCGTCGGCGGCAAGCCCGGCATCTTTGCCTTCTCCTCGGAAATCTGCGGCCTCGACGCGGCCATTCCCGACCGCGACCAGCACGCCGATTTTCAACCCATGCACCTGGATACGGCCATCGTGCGCCCGCAATGCCAAGAGGTCACCATATGCAATCAACTGCAGTCATTACCCCGTCCACACTAAGCGTCAACGACCTGCCCTGGCAGATCGAGTGGGACAAGAACACCTGCACCCTGTGCGGGCGCTGCACGTCCGTTTGCCCGGTCAACGCCATCGAACTCGGCGTCCACCGCAAACGCACCGTCGAGGCCTTGCCGGGTCTGCCCAAAAAGCCCACCAACAGCTATTCCATCTACCATGGCATCCGCCAGCGCACCGATCCGGCCTATCGCTGCATCGGCTGCGCCATGTGCAACATGGTTTGTCCCAATAACGCCATCGCGCCGCGTCTGCGCCCCGAAGCCACCACGCTGAAGTTCCACAACAACCGTGGCGGCGCGGCCCGCACCCGGGGCGGACGGCGCAACGACGGCGGCAGCTTGCTCGATCAGATCAAGTTCATCCGCATCTCCATGCTCACCGACCCGGCCCTGGACGCCGGCCGCCACGAGTTCGAGCTGCGCACCCTGCTGGGTCGCATCCAGCCGCCCGAAGAGGGCCTGGCCGCCCTGGCGCAAAACGGCTGGGTTCCGGCCGTGCGCGAGATCTACCCGCTCATGATCGGCTCCATGTCCTTTGGCGCGCTCTCCCCCAACATGTGGGAAGGCCTGGTCATGGGCGTGACCTACTTGAACGAAGAGCTGAACATGCCGGTGCGCATGTGCACCGGCGAGGGCGGCTGCCCGCCGCGCCTGCTGCGTTCGCGGTTCCTCAAGTACATGGTCCTGCAGATCGCCTCGGGCTACTTCGGCTGGGACGAGATCATCAAGGCCCTGCCGGACATGAAGGAAGACCCCTGCGCCATCGAGATCAAGTACGGCCAGGGAGCCAAGCCCGGCGACGGCGGCTTGCTCATGTGGTACAAGGTCAACAAGCTCATCGCCGCCATTCGCGGCGTGCCCCAGGGCGTGTCCCTGCCCAGCCCCCCGACCCACCAGACCCAGTACTCCATCGAGGAGTCCGTGGCCAAGATGATCCAGTCCATGTCCATGGCCTGGGGCTTCCGCGTGCCGGTCTATCCCAAGATCTCCGGCACCACCACGTCCACGGCGGTGCTCAACAACCTCGTGCGCAACCCCTACGCCGCGGGCCTGGCCGTCGACGGCGAGGACGGCGGCACCGGCGCGGCCTACAACGTGTCCATGAACCACATGGGCCACCCCATCGCCACCAACCTGCGCGACTGCTACGAAAACCTGGTCATCTCCGGCAAGCAGAACGAGATTCCGCTCATCGCCGGCGGCGGCATCGGCAAGAACGGCAACCTGGCCGCCAACGCCGCCGCGCTGATCATGCTCGGAGCCAGCGCCGTGCAGTCCGGCAAATACATCATGCAGTCCGCCGCCGGCTGCGTCGGCTCCGAAGCCGACCGCTGCAACGTCTGCAACATCGGCGTGTGCCCCAAGGGCATCACCTCCCAGGACCCGCGCGTGTACCGCCGGCTCGATCCCGAAAAAGTGGCCGAACGGCTGGTCGACGTCTTCCTGTCCTTCGACACCGAACTGCGCAAGATCGTCGCGCCCCTTGGCCGGTCCACGTCCCTGCCCATCGGCATGTCCGACGGCCTGGGCATCAGCGACTACCACGTGGCCGAGCGCCTGAAGATCAAGTACGTGGTTTAACCCGGGCGTCCTTTTACACGCACAAGGCGGCACGAACATGGCACAGCAAACCGTCACCATACACGGCATAGAAAACGGACAACGCGTCCAGTCCCGCATCCTGGAGGAGCGCATCCAGCGCGCCGTCACCCAGGGCGCGCGCGAGCTTCTCGTTGAAGCCTTCGGCCAGCACGGCATCGGCGGCCGGTTGTGGATCTCCCGCGAGGAGCCGATAAAGGTGCGCATCACCGGCTCGCCCGGCCAGCGCACCGGCTCCATGGGCTTCCCCGGCACCAGCATCGACATCGACGGCTCGGTCTCCGACGACATCGGCTGGCTCAACGCCGGCGCCGACATCGTCGTTCGCGGCAACGCCGGCAACGGCGCCTGCAACGCCATGGCCCAGGGCAAGGTCATGATCGCCGGCAACATCGGTTCGCGCGGCATGACCATGACCAAGCAGAACCCGAAGTACGCCGCGCCGGAACTCTTTGTCCTGGGTAGCGTGGGCGACTACTTCGCCGAATTCATGGCCGGCGGCACGGCCGTGGTCTGCGGCCACGAGCCCCAAAACCCGGACAACGTGCTGGGTTACCGGCCCTGCGTCGGCATGGTCGGCGGGCGCATCTTCTTCCGCGGCCCCCACAAAGGGTTTTCGTTGGCCGACGCCAAGCTCGTGGCCATCGACGACGCCACGTTTGGCTGGCTGACCGAAAACCTCAAGAAGTTCCTCGACGCCATCGGCCGGGCCGAACTGTTCGACGCCCTGGCCAAGCGCGACGACTGGCAGCTTATCATTGCCCGGTCGCCCTACGAAAAGACCGGCAAGACCCGCCGTCCCATGGGCGAATTCCGCGCCCAGGTCTGGGACGCCGAGCTCGGACGCGGCGGGCTGATCGGCGACCTCGACGACTCCGACCGCAGCACCATCGGCCTGATCGTCACCGGCGAACTGCGCCGGTTCGTGCCGGTCTGGGAAAACAAGAAATACCTCGCCCCCTGCCAAGCCAGCTGCCCCACCGGCATTCCGGTGCAGGAGCGCTGGCAGCTCGTGCGCGACGGGCTCATGGACGAAGCCATGGACCTGGCCCTGGCCTACACGCCCTTCCCGGCCACGGTCTGCGGCTACCTGTGCCCCAACCTGTGCATGCAGGGCTGCACCCGCAACGTCGGCACCTTGAAACCCCTGGACACGGCCATGCTCGGCAAGGCCAACGTCAAGGCCGGCAAGATGCCGAAACTCCCGGAGCTGTCCGGCAAGCGGGTGGCCGTCATCGGCGGCGGCCCGGCCGGCATGTCGGTGGCCTGGCAGCTGCGCCTGGCCGGTCACGAAGCCGTGATCTACGACCCGGCCGAGAAGCTCGGCGGCAAGATCAGTTCGGCCATTCCGTCCAGCCGCATCCCGGCCGACGTGCTCGACGCCGAAATCGCCCGGGCCAGGGAGATCCTGCCCCACATCCAGACCCAAAAGGCCCTTTCGGCCGACGAGTTCGCCCAGATCGTCACGGACTACGACTTCGTGGTCCTGGCCGTGGGCGCGAACAAGCCGCGCATGTTGCCGGTTCCGGGCAAGGAACTGGCCACTCCGGCGCTCACCTTCCTCAAAGCCGCCAAGAAGGGCGAAGGCAAGGTCGGCAAGCGCGTGGTCATCATCGGCGCGGGCAACGTGGGCTGCGACGTGGCCACCGAGGCGGCGCGCCTTGGAGCCGAGTCCATTACGCTGATCGACATCCAAAAGCCCGCCGCCTTCGGCAAGGAAAAGCACGACGCCGAGGAAGTCGGCGCGGTCTTCAAGTGGCCCTGCTTCACCAAGGAGATCACGCCCGAGGGCGTTATGCTCCAGTCGGGCGAGCTGATCCCGGCCGACACGGTGCTGCTGTCCGTGGGCGATGTGCCGGACGTCGAGTTCCTGGGCGACACCATCGCCACCGAACGCGGCCATGTGAAGGTCAACAGCGTCTTCCAGACGACCAATCCCAAGGTGTTCGCCATCGGCGACATCGTGAAGCCGGGCCTTTTGACCCAGGCCATCGGCATGGGCCGCGACGCGGCCCGGGCCATCGACGAGATGCTGACCGGCAAGCGTCCCTGCGAGGACACGCGCAAGATGATCGACTACAAGCGGGCCAAGCTCGAGTACTTCGATCCGCGCGTGCTGGAATTCAACGATCTCGACTCCTGCGCCAGCCAGTGTTCGTCCTGCGGCGCTTGCCGCGACTGCGGCCTGTGCGAGACCTTGTGCCCGGTGGGGGCGATTTCCCGCCAGCAGCAGGAAGGCAAGGAGTTCGCCATGGTCTCGGACCCGGAGAAGTGTATCGGCTGCGGTTTCTGCGCCAACGCCTGCCCCTGCGGCGTCTGGAGCTGGGTGGAGAACACGCCGCTGACGACGTAGCGACGCGGGGGGCTGCCCCCGGCCCCGAAAGGGGCGAAGGGAATGAAAAATGGACGGGCCGCCTTGGAAGAGGCGGCCCGTTTTTATTCGTTCATTAAGCGTATTGCTAACGATTCAACCGCATCGCCACCCGATTCCTCAATCCCCGTTCCTGCTCTTCACGCAGTATCGCCGCAAGCGCCTTCGGCATGGCGGCCTCGCCGACAATGCCAAAGCCCAGTTTGGCGTAAAACGGCGCATTCCAGGCAATGTCCGAGAATGTCGTCAAATAGCATTCCGAAAAGCCCTTCTCGCGGATTTTCCCCATGGCGTGGCGCATCAACGCGGTCCCTAGGCCTTGGCTGCCGTGGTCAGGATGCACGTCCACCTGGGCAAGCAGGGCGAGGCCGTCGACAACTTGCACAAGGATATACCCAACAGGCAATCCGACAGCATCGACAGCCACCCACAACAGGCCCTGCTCTTTGGCAGCCAGCAGCACATCCATGGGCAACTTGTCCGATAGAATGGGTTCCGGCAGGTACTTGTCCGGAAAAATCCTCGCCGCAGCGAGTTCGACGGCATTCAACATGGGCAAATGGCGTGATCGCGCCTGCAGGATGGCGTATCCCGGCGGCATCATCTTTGCGTTTTCGTTTACCATGGCCCATGGTTTCTTGAGAGCAATCTCGAAGTCAAGCGAAAGCGTAGGCGTTGCAACGGGCGAGGCTTGCTCGTGAGTAGCGTCCGCAGGCAATCCCTGCTCGGCATCTCCGTGCGCACCCTCCACGACTGGGAACAAGGCCGCCGTACACCATCCGGCCCGGCCAAAACGCTGCTCGCCATCGCCATGGCCCATCCCGAAATCCTGCGCGACATCGCCGCGCCGTAACGCCCTCGCGCCGGGGCGGCTCCGTGCCCTGTCAGGCTACAGCACCGCGCCGACATCTCCTCGACCATTCAGCCTCCCGATGCGCATACTCCACGTCCATTCGCCGGCCACCACCGACGTCATCATCGCCCCGTAACGGTGACAGCCGCGCTCCCGCCCCATGGGACCAAAGCACTTGAGCCGGCCAGAATTGCCAAGAAATCACTGGCGTTCCTCTGCGCTTTTGGGCAACACTCAAAGCAATACCTCAAACACCGTCGGCCGTACCGCGACAATCCCTCGCCTGACATAGGGGGCCGCCATGAAACTGTCCATGAAACTCGCCTGCTGTTTTGCAATCCTGCTGCTCATGCTTTGCGGGCTCGGCCTGTATGCCGTCAAGGAAATGGGTTCCATAAACAGCAACACAAACGAGCTTGCCACTAATTGGCTTCCAACAATCAAAATGGTTGGCAAGCTTACCAACCAGACTTCCGCATTTCGACGTCTGGAACTTGTCCACCTGCTGACCACCGACAAGGCGGCCATGGAAGGGTACGAGCGCCAATTAGCCGACCTCCGAAAAGACATCGAAAAAAGCATCGAAGCCTACAGGCCGCTCATGACCGAACCGGAAGAGCGCGAGAACTTCCCGAAGTTCATGGACGCCTGGAACGCCTTCCTGGGGCTGCATGAAAAAACCCTGGCCCTGTCGCGCGTCAACGACAACGTCGCCGCCGCCGCCATCGCTGCCGGAGACGCGGCCAAGCGCATCCAGGAAGCCCAGAAGTACCTCGACATCCTCATTGACGTGAACGACCGGGGCGGCGTGAAATCGGCCGCCGCCGCCGTATCCGCCTACGACTCCGGACGCGCCGTGGTGCTTTCCCTCATGGCCGCCGCCCTGGTCCTCGGCGTTGTCCTGGCCGCCTGGCTCGTGCGCAACGTCCTTGGCCAGCTCGGCCAGGACCCCGGCTATCTGGGCGAGGTCGCCTCGGCCGTGGCCGCCGGCAACCTCGATGTCCCGCTGAGGCCCGTGGACGGCCAGGGCGGCGTCTACGGCGTGTTCGTCGCCATGATCGCCAACCTCAAGGCCAAGATCGCCGAGGCCGACCAGAAGACCGCCGAAGCGGCCAGCCAGGCCGACGCCGCCCGGGTCGCCACGGCCAAGGCCGAGGAAGCGGCCAACGAAGCCCGTAAAGCCCGGGCCGAAGGCATGCTCCAGGCGGCCGAACGCCTCGAAGGCGTGTCCGGCGTCCTGGCCTCGGCCTCCGACAATCTCACCGGACAGATCGACCAGGCCCGAAGCGGGTCGCAAAGCCAAGCCGAACGCGTGGGCGAGACCGCCACGGCCATGGAAGAGATGAACGCCACCGTGCTGGAAGTGGCCCGAAACGCCGGCCAGGCCGCCGATACCGCCGCCCAGGCGCGCGGCAAGGCCGAGGAAGGGGCCATGGCCGTCTCGCGGGTGGCCGAGTTCCTCGCGCGGGTCAACGACAACGCCCGGCAATCGCGCCAGGACATGGAGAAGCTTGGGCATCAGGCCGAAAGCATCGGCGCGGTGCTCGGCGTCATCTCCGACATCGCCGA
>ALAO01000251.1 GCA_000307955.1 Solidesulfovibrio magneticus str. Maddingley MBC34
GGCCGCCGGAGGCATCCCCTCCGTCCTTTACACACTTATTCTCAAGTGGAATGGACGTGCAAATGCTATGATATTATTTTGTATTATAACAACATAGCTGTCGCTATGTTGTTAAGTGGCCTAGGTCGCCGGGCCGGCGGCCGGCGGCGGATCGTCCGAGGCCCGGGGTGGGGCCGCGTCGTCGGCCGCCCGGCGCAGGGCGCTTAGAAACCCGTCCGGGTCGGCCGGGCTGGCCACCAAGGCATAGCCCAGGCGCGTGGGCACATAGACGGCCCGGGCCTTGTCCGTAACGAAGACCAGGGCCTTTTCGCCGCTGTTGAGCCGGTACCAGCCTGCCGCCAGCCCGGGCAGCCCCACGCCGTTGGTGCGCCACTTAAGCCCCTTGGGGCCGCCCTGGCCGAGGTCCAGGCGATACGCGCCGGCCACGTCCACGTCGGCCAGCGCAATGTCGCGGCCGTAGAAGCCGCCCTTGGCCGAGAGCACGCCGCCAGAAACGGCGATGCGCGCCGAGGCCGCGCCCTGGATCATGTGGGTGATGCAAAAGAACAGTCCCACCCACAGCACCAACATGCCCCCGAAAAGCGCCGTCAGCCAGCCGGTCTTGAGCGCCGCCGGCGCCAGCGGAAACACCTGCCCCCACTCCATGTCCTGCTCCTTTGGCGGCCGGTCAGACGGGCGGCCGTCGAAGTTCCTTGCCCTTGCCCCCCTGCCTCTGTACCGTGCCCGGCACGCGGCCCGCGCGGCCGGGCTATTTTCTTGCACGGCGGGCCTTATGCATTGGTTTTGGCTTTCCCTCACCACCGCCGCCACCCAGGCGGTCAAGGACACGTTCCTCAAAGCCGCCATGGGCCGGACCGATCCGACCCTGGCCATGTTTCTCTACAGCGCTGGCGCGGCCATGTTCCTGTGGCTTTTTGCCGCGCCTTCGGCCGAGGTCGTCCTGGCCCCGTCCTTCTGGCCGCTGCTCGCCCTTGGCGGGGGGCTTGGCGGCCTGACCTACTGGCTCTACGGCCTGGCGCTCTCGCGCGGCGATTTGTCGCTGACCCTGCCCATGCTGGCCTTCACGCCGCTTTTTCTCCTGATCACCTCTCCCATAACCCTGGGGGAGTTCCCGCGTCCAGGCGGACTTGCCGGCATCGCCCTGGTGGTCGTCGGCGCTTACGTCCTTAATCTTCGGGAACGCCGCCACGGGCTGCTCGGCCCGGTGCGGGCCCTTGTGACCAACGCCGGCTCGCGGCTGATGTTGGCCGTGGCCGTGGTCTGGAGCATCGGGGCCAACATCGACAAGTTGGGCCTGCAAGCCTCCTCGCCGGCCTTGTGGGGAGCCAGCATCTACACGGCCACGGCCCTGGGCCTGCTGCCGTTTCTGGGGCGTTCGCTGCGGCGCACCCTGGCCGCCTTGCCGGGCTTTCCCTGGGCCATCCTCACGGCCGGCTGCCTGGAAGCCATCGGCCTTTTTTGCCAGATGCACGCCCTGCCGCTTACGCAAGTGTCCTATGTCATCGCCGTCAAGCGCCTGAGCATCATTTTCGGCGTGCTCCTTGGCGCGGCGGTCTTTCGCGAGCCCGACCTGGCCCATCGTCTGCCCGGAGCGGCGGTGATGGTGGCGGGCGTTTTCTTTATCGTGGTTTTCGGATAAAAGCCCCCACCGATCCCGCCCACTCGGAGCCGTCCATGTCTGCATACCGTTTTTTGCCCGATCTTTCCGCCGAGGCCATCGCCGACATCCAGGCCGCCGGCCTCAATTGGACCTGCCGCCACGCCTTCGCCGGCAGCCCGGTCTACCGGGAACGCCTGGCCGAGGCCGGCTACGAGCCCGGCCAGGAACTGACCCTGGACGATCTTACCCGGCTGCCGCTGACCACCGTCGAGGACCTGCGCCAGGGCTATCCCCTGCCGCTTTTGTCCGTGCCCGAGACCGAGGTGGTGCGCATCCACGCCTCGTCCGGCACCACCGGCAAGCGCAAAATCCTGGCCTATACCCAGCGCGACATCGACACCTGGAAGGAGATGTTCGCCCGGTGCTATGAGCTGGCCGGCCTGACCACCCTGGACCGGGTGCAGATCGCCGTGGGCTACGGCCTGTGGACGGCCGGGGCCGGCTTTCAGCTGGGCTGCGAACACTTCGGGGCCATGGCCCTGCCTGTGGGTCCGGGCAACATGGAGATCCACCTCCAGTTGCTGGAAGACATGGGCTCCACCTGCCTGTGCTCCACCGCCTCCATGGCGCTGCTGCTGGCCGAGGAAGTCCACAAGCGCGACCTACGCAAGCGCGTGAAGCTTAAAAAGGTGATTTTCGGGGCCGAGACCCACACCGACAAGATGCGCCGCCGCTTCGAGAAGTGGCTGGGCATCGAGGAAAGCTTCGACATCACCGGTATGACCGAGCTCTACGGTCCGGGCGCGGGCCTGGAGTGCTCGGCCCACCAGGGCATCCACTACTGGGCCGACAAGTTCATCCTGGAAGTCCTGGACCCGGTGACCCTGACCCCGGTGGCCCCGGGCGAGGTGGGCGAGATGGTGGTCACTTCGCTGTGCAAGGAAGCCGCGCCGCTTATTCGCTACCGCACCCGCGACCTCACCCGTCAGTTGCCCGAGCCGTGCCCGTGCGGCCTGTCCATGCCGCGCCACGACCGCATCCTTGGCCGCTCCGACGACATGTTCGTGTTTCGCGGGGTCAACATCTACCCCGGCCAGATCGCCAGCGTCCTTGAGCATTTCAAGGACGTGGACAGCGAATTCCAGATTCGCCTCCTGCGCCACGACGGCCGCGACCAGATGGTGGTCAAGGTGGAGCGCAAGCCCGGAACCGGTTCCGAGCTGGACCAGAACCTGTCCGAGGCCATTTCCATCGAAATGCGCAAGCACCTTTTCGTGCGCGGCTGGGTGGAGATCATGGCCCCGGGCACGCTGCCGCGCACCTTCGGCAAGGCCAAGCGCGTGGTGGACGATCGCAACGGCATCGAGGAAGAATAGCCGGCCGCTTTCGGGTCTGCGTCATTTTACAAAGCCCCTGTCGCTGGCCGCGACAGGGGCTTTTTGCGTTCGCCGTCCATTTCGGCCAGGCCTGCTCATGGGCATATAGCGCATGACGCAAGAGGGAGAACGGCCTGTCGCGCCGCCCCGGGGCGCTGGTTGTCGCCAGCCATCGCCGTCTGTCGGCGACGTCTCGGGTATGAAGGAAGCCAGCATGCAGATCGCCGACATTTGCCTACTGTTTCTTTTTCTTGTCGCCAAGTTTGCCTGCGTGCTAGTATCCATTCAATACCCTTTTTGCTTCCGCCCGCAATGGTCGGCCGAGCGCGGCTGGGCGGCTGTTGCAATCAGGGTTCCTGGCCGTTGGGAAACGGATAAGACGCGAAAGATACAGAATGAAACGGCGTCGTTGTGACGCCAGATCTTTCGTTGGCTTGGCCGTGCGCGGCCGAGAACCGACAAGGAGTGGATCATGCAAAAAAAAATGATGGCCCCGGGCGTTTATTGGCTTGGCGCGGTGGACTGGGACCGGCGGCTATTCGACGACCTCGTGCCCCTGCCCGACGGCACCTCGTATAATGCCTATCTCGTGCAAGGCACGGACAAGACGGCGCTTCTCGACGCCGTGGAACCGGCCATGGCCGACACGCTTTTAGCCCAATTAGCCGACGTGCCGCGCCTGGACTACATCATCAGTCAGCACGCCGAGCAGGACCATTCCGGGGCCATCGGCCTGCTGCTCACGCGCTATCCCGAAGCCAAGGTGCTGGCCACGGCCAAGGGCAAAGCCATGCTGCTCGATCTGCTGCAACTCCCCGAGGACCGGGTGGAGGCCGTGGCCGACGGGGACCGCCTGGAACTTGGCGGCAAGACGCTGACCTTTCTCCACCTGCCCTGGGTGCACTGGCCCGAGACCATGGCGAGCTACTTGGCCGAGGATCGCATCCTTTTTAGCTGCGACTTCTTCGGCTCCCACATCGCCGCCTCGGAGCTGTTCGTCACCGACCCGTGTCGGGTGCGCGAGGCGGCCAAGCGCTATTTCGCCGAGATCATGGCCCCGTTTCGGCCCATGATCGAAAAGAACCTGGACAAGCTGGCCGGCCTGCCCATCGCCATGATCGCCCCCAGCCACGGCCAGGTCTACGACAAGCCGGACTGGATCGTGGCCGCCACCCGGCAGTGGGCCACGGCAGCGCCGGCCAATCTGGTCGCCTTGCCCTTCGTGTCCATGCACGGCAGCACCCGGCGCATGGTCGAGCATCTGACGGCCGCCTTGACGGCCCGGGGGACGGCGGTGGAGCTTTTCAATCTGGCCGTGGCCGACGTCGGCAAGCTGGCCATGGCCCTGCTCGACGCCGGAACCATCGTGGTCGGCGCGCCCACGGTTCTGGCCGGGCCGCATCCCCTGGCCGCCCATGCCGCCTTTCTGGCCAACGCCCTGCGGCCCAAGGCCAAGTTCCTGTCCATCATCGGCTCCTACGGCTGGGGCGGGCGCACGGTGGAGGTCCTGGCCGGCATGGTTCCCAACCTCAAGGCCGAGGTGCTGGAGCCGGTCCTGTGCAAGGGCCTGCCCACCTCGGAGACGTACGCCGCCCTGGATCGACTGGCCGAGGCCATCATTGCCGGCCACGCCGCCCAGGGATTCGCGGCCCGGGCGGATTGATGATGGATCGCGACACGAGCTCGGGCCACCCGGCTGTCGGCCGTCAGGCGGCCGGGAAAAGTTCCGGGAACACGACGTCCAGGGCGCGGGTCGGGATATGCAGGCGCACCGGCCCCTTGGGCGTGTCCGTAGTCAGGATGCCGTCAGCCGGAAGGGCGCGGCCGTGCCGGTCTTTTGTAGCGGCTAACTGCCGGTATGATTCATGAAACTGGATTTTGTGGGTTGGGTTTGCCGATCTTGTTGCCGATGTGTTGGGCGGGATAATGCACTGAAGAACATGACTATCGGCTGGTACTGACGACGTTTATTGCCGGTGGTCCGGCATTCAGCCGGCGTGGCCTCATGGCCTTGGCAGCCCGGCCAGTTCGCTGACGCGTTTGAGGGCGTAGTCGAAAAACGACGTGTCGATGTTGACGATGCCGACAAAGGGCGTGTTGAGGTCCTCGATGACCGTGATGACTAGGATGATCATGACGAACATGGGCAGCTCGAAGGCGAGCTGGGTCTTGCGGTTGCCAACGCGGGTGAGCCAGGTCTTGATGAGCATGACGTAATAGCCGGCCACGATGAGCCCGAAAATCATGGGATGCAGGTTTTCCTTGGCCTTGATGCGGCGGGTCAGGCGGCATTTGGTGATGTCGCCGAGGTCTTGCAGCACCAGACGGGTGATGGATTCCTGGGACTTGGTCGCGGGCTGCAGTTTGTAGACCTGGTTCCAGAGTCCGTCGATGGCGGCATGGGCCTCGGGCGACATCTCGCCTTGGGCCATGGCCGGCAAATCGTAGCGGACCACGGCCGTCGCGTAATCGACCAGGGCGCTTTTGGCCCCGGCGGCGTCGTCCAGGCCGTTGAGCAGGCGGGCCATGGAGACCATGGCTTCGGATTCCTTGCGCGTGTCGTCCTGCACGTTGTTGAAATTGACGAGCAGGGTGACCAGGGCCATGCTCAAGAAGATGGAGTAGAGCGAGTTGAAGAGATTGAAGTTGGCGATGGTTTCCGAGAGATTCTGGATGGGCGGCGCGTTGCGCCAATAGGCGATGATCAGGTAGGCCACGGTCGGCAGGCCGAGAAACAGGAAAATCGAGGTTTCGCTGGTCCAGAACAGGTTGTCCATAGCGTGCTCCACGGCGGTACGTGTCCTCGCCGTTCGTGGAGACGAAGCTCAAGGACAACATCTGAGCCCCTTATGCGTGAGTCACGCGTAAAATACTAGAGCATTTCTTCGAGGGAGTCTTACTCGGGCAACGGCATTTTGAGATACCGGTAGTAGGTGTCGTACTGGTAGATCGCGGCCAGGGGGTTGTGGCCCATCACCCGGTCCTTGACGGCCAGCACCGTGCCCATGGCCTCGGCGTGCTTGAAAAAAAGCGAATCGTGGCCGACGCACAGGCCAAGCAGCACGTTGAAGTCGGTGCGCGCCTCGTTAAGGGCCAAGGCCTGGAACACCGGATTGCACATGGTTTCGTGGGCGGCGGTGGGATCGACTTGCTCGGCCGGGCCGATGCCGAGGAGCGATTTGGCCTTGCCCCCAGCCTTGCAACCCACCGAGGCCACGGCAAAGCCGTTGGTCTCCAGGATCTCGTGGACCACCTTGGCCTCGAAACGCAGGCCGATGCAAAAGGCCAGCCCGAGCCGTTGGTAGCCCATGCGCCGGGCGAACTCCACGATCTCGACAATGCGGGGCTTGACCGCCCGCACGGCGGCGTAGCCGTCTTCGCCTCCGGCGTAGCAGGCCGCCTCCTGGAGCGAGGCCTGCTTGGCGAAGGCGGCGCAGGCCCCTTCGGTCATGCAGGCAACCGACGCGCCGGCCAGATCGCGCAGCCTAAGCGACGGGCAGTCGGCCGGGGCCTTGCCCTTGGCCGCCCGGCACCAGCGCTCGGACCAGTCGTAAGGGCACACGGCGCACCTGGGCAGCGGGGCTTGATTCTCGGCCATGGGGTCAACTCCTTCGCAGCATGTCCCACCAGTTGCGGAATTCAAAAAACCGTTCGGCCTCTTCCACGGTCTGGCATTTGACGTGGAGCGGGTCGATCATCTCGTCGAATTCGGCGTCGGTGAAAAAAAGCCCGGCCTCGCGCAGGGCCGCCTCGCGCGCGTCCTTCCCTTCGGCCATGTAGAGCTTCTTGCGCAGCTCCTTGTCGGTTTCGAAGCGCTCGTACAGCCGGCGCACGTTGTCCATGGTCATGGCAAGGCCTCCGCCGTGGCAACCATTGCAGGTTTTGGAAAAAGGAGGGGAGGGAGGCGGCAACCGCGCCTTGGCAAGCGGTTGCCGCCCCACCCTTACGGCATCATGGGCGCGAGATTAAGCCCGGCATTGACCGGCAGGCCGGACATGAGGTTGGCGCAGGCCACGGCCTGGCCCGACGCGCCCCGGCAGAGGTTGTCGATGGCCGAGACGACGATGAGCCGGCCCGTGCGCGGATCGACGACCAACCCGATGTCGCAGAACATCGTGCCGCGAACGAAGCGGGTCTCGGGCAGCTTGCCCACGGGCAGCACGCGCACCCAGGGAGCATCGGCGTAGTGTTTGGCGTACAGCTCCCGGACCTCTTCCACGGTCATGGGCGCGACGAGCTTGGTGTAGATCGTCGAGAGGATGCCCCGGTCGATGGGCAGCAGGTGGGGATTAAACGACACGGTGATGGCCGCGCCGCCAAGCTTGGACAGTTCCTGCTCGATCTCCGGGGTGTGGCGGTGCTTGCCCAGGTTGTAGGCCCGAAACGAGTCGTGGACCTCGCAGAAAAGCATGGGCGCGGCGGCCTTGCGTCCGGCCCCGGACGCGCCGGACTTGCTGTCGCACACGATGTCGTCGGTGGCGACCAGCCCGTTTTTGAGCGCCGGGGCCAGACCGAGGATGACCGAGGTCGGGTAGCAACCCGGGTTGGCCGTGAGCTTGGCGGTTTTGAGACGCTCGGCGTAGAGTTCGGGCAGGCCGTAGACCGCTTCGGGCAACAGCGCCGGGTGGCGGTGGTCCAGGCCGTACCAGGCGGCGTAGACGTCGGCGTCAAGCAGGCGAAAATCGGCCGAGAGATCGACGACCTTAAGGCCGGCGGCCAGCAGTTCAGCGGCGTAGTCCATGGCCGCGCCGTGGGGGACGGCCAAAAAGACCAGGCGGCAGGAAGCGGCCAGATCGGCGGCGTCGGGCGCGGTAATGGCCACGTCGCCGGCCGGGAAGCCTTCCAGGAACGGGTAGATGGCTTTGAGCGGCTTGCCGGCCTCGGCCCGGGGCGGGGCCCGGGGCAGGGTCAGGGACGGATGGACGGCCAGGATGCGGGCCAGTTCCATGCCGGTGTAGCCGGTGACGCCGACGAGGCCCACGGGGATGGTCTGCATGGCGGTTTCCTCGTTACTGCTTTTTGACGTAGAGCATCCGCAGGTCGCAAAGGAGGCTTTCCAGCACCTCTTTTTCCTCGCTCGTCAGGTTGCCGCGCGTCTTGCAGTCGAGCATGGCCAGGATGTCGATGGTGTGTTTGGCCTCGGGCAGGTTGCTCAGGGTGCGGCCGGTTTCCGGGTCCGGGGCCTCGCCCATGAGCACCATGGCCGACTGGGCCAGGGACAAAATGAAGGTAATAAATGAAACCGGCGGCATGCACGGTTCCTGGCCGGAGCGCTGCCCGCAGCAGCCCCCGGTCTTGTCGGATTCGCTGGCCATGGGACGAATTCCTCCTTGAGTGCGCGGCATTGGGCCTTGTCCTGCGCCCCGCTCCCTATTACAGAAACCTATGACGCAAAACGGCAACCAGCCGGGGGTAGTCTTACCCCAAACCCGTCCGGCTTGCATCCGCTTTTTCCCGGCGACCCCGGGCGGATGCGGCCCCTTTAACGGAGGCAAACCATGCTGACCAAGATCGTGGCCACGCTCGGCCCCGCGTCGCTTTCCCCAGACATCATGCTGGAGATGGCGCGCCATGGCGTGCGCATTTTCCGCCTCAACTTCTCCCATGCCGACGCGGCCTATTTCGCGCCCATCGTCAAGACCATCCGGTCCATCGAAAGCGAGCTTGGCGTGCCGCTGACGGCCATGGCCGACCTGTGCGGCCCCAAGACCCGCATCGGCGAAGTGGCGGCCTCGCCGCGCACCGTGGCCAAGGGCGAGGCCCTGCTTCTCGGCCTGCCCGACGAACGCCCGGACCCGAGCCGCGACGAGCGGGTGTTCATTTCGCTGGACGTGCCGCCGCTTCTGGCCGGCCTGCGGGTGGGCATGCCGGTCAACCTGAGCGACGGGCTGCTCCAGTTCCACGTCACCCGGGAGATCAAGGCCGACCGCCTCTATGAGATCGAGGCCCAAAACGCCGGCCTGCTCTCGTCAAACAAGGGCATCGCCTTCCCGGGCAAGCACCATCCCCTGCCGGCGCTGACCAAAAAAGACATCAAGGACCTCCACGAGGGCCTCGACGTCGGCGTGGACGCCGTGGCCATCTCCTTTGTGCAAAACGCCCAGGACGTCATCCAGACCAAGGAAGAGATCAAGCGCCACGGCGTGTGGGCGCCGGTGGTGTCCAAGCTGGAGCGGCAAAACGCCGTGGACAACCTCGACGCCATCCTGGCCGTCACCGACGCGGTGATGGTGGCGCGCGGCGACCTGGGCCTGGAATGCCCCATGTCCGAGCTGCCCATTATCCAGAAAAAGATCATCCGGGCCTGCCGCCATGCCCAGCGGCCGGTCATCGTGGCCACCCAGATGTTGTTGTCCATGGTCAAAAACCCCATCCCGACCCGGGCCGAGTGCACCGACGTGGCCAACGCCATCCTGGACGGCGCGGACTGCGTCATGCTTTCGGAAGAGACGGCCGTGGGCGACCATGTGGTGGACACGGTCAAGGTGATGCAGGAGATCTCCCAGAACGCCCTGGAATACTATCTGGAGCGCATCGCCTCGCCCTATGCCCCCAAGCGCGAGAAAAACCCGCGCAAGTTCGTGGCCTACTCGGCCTGCCTCATGGCCGACAACCTGGAGAGCAAGGCCATCCTGTGCCACACGGTCAGCGGGGCCAACGCGCGCCTGACCTCCACCCGCCGGCCGCGCCAGAACATCTACGCCATGACGCCCGATCCGCGCGTCATGCGGTTTCTCAACTTCGCCTGGGGCGTCAAGCCGCGCCTGCTCGACTGCGCCGATTGCGGCTACATGGAGCAGGTGGAGAACTTCGTGAACGAATGCCCGGATTTCGAGAAGGGCGAACCGGTGGTCATCACCGCCGGCCGGCCCACGCCGGGCAACGACACGCCCGGCACCAACGAGATCAAGATCTACTACAAATAACGCCTGACAAAGGGACGCCTTCCGGGGAGCGGCCGCGCGGCCGCTTCCCGGCTGCCCGACAGGACGGAGACGACGCCCCGTGGACATGACCTTCCAGCATTATCTGCTCGGCCTTTTCGCTGTGGCCAACAACATCCCGGCCCTGCCGATCTTCATGAACCTGTGCCGGGGGGCCGAAGTCCCGGTGCAGCATCGGCTGTGCGGCGTGGCCACGGCCAGTTCCCTGGCCACCATGGCCATATCCCTGTTCATCGGCGCGGCGGTGCTCGAATTTTTCGGCATCTCCATCGCCGCCTTCCGCATCGCCGGCGGGCTGCTGCTGGTCTCCAGCGGGCTGTCCATGCTCAAATGCAGTTGCGACGAGGCCGAGGAGCTTGCTCCGATCAACCTGTCGCGGATGATCCCCATGGCCGTGGTGCCCATCGCCATCCCGCTGACCACCGGGGCCGGCACCATCTCCACCATCGTGCTGTTCGCCGAATCCGCCCACTCCATGGCCGGCCTTTTGCGCATCGGCGGGGCCATCGGCGTCATGAGCGTAGTCAACTATCTGGCGTTCTACTACTCGCCGGCCATCGTGCGGTTTCTTGGGCGCACCGGCATGGACATCTTCACCAAGATCTTTGGGCTCATCACCTTGGCCCTGGGCATCCAGTTCGTCATCACGGGCCTGACCGCCGCGTTTCCGGTCCTGCACTAGTGTCGCGGCCACGAAAAGCGCAGAGGGCATTTTGCGGGCAATGGGCTACAATAACTAATTTTTCTTAAAAATACTATCGTATTTTTAAGGACCGTGCATACGCCAGACACTCTCCACGGCGTTGCCCGAAAAGGCGTGCGAGCGCTTTTGGCGGACAACGCCGTCAGCTTTTTTTCCCCCGCAGAAACGACAGGATGACTCCCAGGCAGGAATAGGCGGCAAAGGCGGTCAGCCCTATCCGCATACTGGTCAGAAAAGCCGGCAGCGTGTCCGGGCCGATGGCCGACTCGCCCATGAGCAGGGCGAAAATGAGCGTCACGCTGGTCATGGACACGGCCATGCCCAGGGTCCGCATGCTGGCCACCATGCCCGAGGCCAGCCCGAACTGGCGCTTTTTTACGCTGCCCATGATGGCCGTGGAATTGGGCGTGATGAAAAGCCCAAATCCCGTGCCAATCACGGCCAGCTCCAGGCCGAGCAGCCACAGCGGCGTGTCCTGGCCGATGCCGGCGGCGCAGGCGAGCAGTCCGGCCGAACTGACGAGCATGCCGACCGTGGCGAGCTTGGCCGGGGCGAACCGCTCAGCCAGCCGGCCGGCCACGGGCGAGGCGACGACCTGCATGACCGGCTGGCAGAGAAGCGCCAGCCCGGCCAGACGCGGCGGCAACCCCTTGGCGTATTGCAGATACAGGCTCATGAGAAAGGTGATGCCGAAGGTGGCGGCGTAGTTGCCCAGCGCCGCCAGGCAGCTCAGGGTGAAAAACCGGTTTTGGCGCAAAAGCGACACGTCCAGCAGCGGACAGGGCGTCTTGGCCTGCAGGCGCAGGAAACAGGCCAGCCCGATGAGCCCGCCGCCGATCATGGCCGGCCCGAGCCGCAGCTCCCGGGCGTGGGCCGCGCCGAGCATGACCAGCCCCACGCTTGCCGCGTAGGCCGCAGCGCCCGGCCAGTCCATATGCTCGCCCGAGGCGGCGGCCCGGCCCTGGCGCACCCCGAACAGGCACATGGCCGTGGCGCAAAGCCCCAGCGGCACGGACATGAGAAACACGTAGCGCCAGCCGAAATGCCCGGCGACCCAGCCGCCGATGACCGGCCCCACGGACAAACCGGCGTAGGTGCAGGCCGAGACCAGCCCGATCTTGCGGCCGCGAATCTCCGGCGGATAGGCCGCGGCGACCATGGCCAGGGACCCGGACAGCACCATGGCCGCGCCCAAGCCCTGGAAAAACCGCTGCACGAGCACCATTTCCACCGAGCCGGCAAAGCCCAGGGAGCAGGTCAGCCCGGTGAAAAGGGCCAAGCCCGGGAGCAGCACCTTGCGCTGGCCCACGATGTCGCCGAAGCGGCCGAAGGCCAGCATGGCCATGGCCAGGGAGACGACGTAAAGCTGTTCGATAAGCCCCAGCTGCATGGCCGAGGCCCCGAGGTCGCGGCCCAGCGACGGCAGGGCCACGCCCACGGCGGTCAGCATGAACGGGGCCATGAACTGGGCGATGCAGACGGTGACAAGGGTCAAGACCGGCGCGCCGGCGGCGGGGAAAGGCATAACGACGTCCCTATTCCATTTTTGGGCGGGTGTGGGCTTTTCGGCCGGTCCCGTCAAGGCCGGGCCTGGGAAGCGCCACCGGTCCTGGGGCGGCCCACGGAGGCGGCTTAGGGCGGGGATTGTGACATTTTGGCGCGCCCCTTGTCAGGCGTGACGCCGCCGGGTACGGTTTCCATTCGCCAAACAACCCAGACCAGCCGCGGGGGAATGCGTGGAACGCCTCATCGAAGCCGATTTGCAGCGCCTCAAGACCGAAACCCTGACCGCTTTCCGCATGGCCCAGGCGGCCGTGGACACGGCCGTGCGCTCGGTGTTCGAGCGCGACCCGGCCTTGGCCGACGCGGTCATTTCCGGCGACGCCGCCATCGACGCCATGGAATGCTCGCTGGACGCCGAAGTGCTGCGGATGCTGGCCCTGCACCAGCCCGTGGCCGGCGACCTGCGGGCCATCGTCGGCTGCATGCGCTGCTCCGGCGACATCGAGCGCATCGGCGACCAGGCCGTCAACATCGCCGAGCGGGGGCTCATTCTCCTGGAGCTGGCTCCCCAGGCCCCGCCGCCCAAACTCGTGGAGCTGGCCGAGGCCACCCGCGACTTCCTGACCCACACGGCCGAGTGCTTCACCAACCTCGACCTGACCATGGCCCGGCGGCTGTGCGAGGAAGCCGATGAGATCCTGGAGCTCAACGTCTCCATTCTCAAGGAGATGGCCGAGGTCATGCGCGACGCGGCCAAGCCGGTGGAGCGGGCGGTGCAGGTGTGCTTTATCGCCCATGGCTTAAAGCGCGTGTGCGACCAGTGCACCAACATCGCCGAGTCCGTGGTCTTCACCCGCGAAGGGGCCTGCAGCCGGCATCGCTGCGACTGATCCCGGGGATTTTGCGCGACAGGGCGTGACTTTTTGCCGGCCGGCGTCGTAAGGTGGCGGCATGCAGCCGCAGGACCATCCCGCCCCGTCGCACCGCCTGCCTCCCGCCATGAGCGTGCTCATCGTGGACGACCAGCAGCCTATGCGCAAGACCATTGCCTTCATCCTGCGCCAACTGGGGCTCAAAAACGTCCAGTTCGCCGAGGACGGGGACGAGGCTTGGCGCATCCTCAACGCCGGCCGGGTGGATTTGCTGCTGCTCGACTGGAACATGCCGCGCCTGTCCGGGCTGTCGCTTTTGGAGCGCATCCGCAAGAGCGAATCCCTGGCCAAGCTGCCGGTCATCATGGTCACGGCCGAGGCCAACGCCGACCATGTGGTCACGGCCGTCCAGGCCGGGGTCACGGACTACGTGGTCAAGCCGTTTTCACCGGACACCCTGGCCAAGAAGCTCTATGCCGTGTGCGACCGCTGTCCGAGCCTGGTCAGGCTGCGGGCAGGGATACGGTAAGGGTCGTTTCGCCCCCGCCCGTTTGCATGACGATGTCGCCGCCGTGGGCCTGGGCCACGCGCCGGGCGGAATAGGCTCCAAGCCCGGTGCCCTTGGGTTTGCCAGCCGTGACGTACTTCTCGAAAAACCGATCCCGTATGCTTTCCGGCACCTCGCCCTGGTTGGCGATGGCCACGCGCACCGTATTCCCCTCCCGCCGCAGATCCACCGACACCGTTCCGCCCGTGGGCGAGGCTTCCATGGCGTTGGCCATGAGGTTGGCCAGCATGGAGCAGCACAGCAGCGATTCGCCGCGCACGAGGCAGGCGGCGTCGGGGCTGTCGGGCCGGCCGTCCACGGCCAGGGTCAGAGCGATTTCCCGGCGTCTGGCCGAATCGGCGTGGCTGGCGAAGAGCTTTCGCAGGATGGGCGCGAGATCGACGTCGGTCGGCTCCAGTTCGTACTGGCCGCGTTCCATTTTATACAGCGCCGCCGATAGGTTGACCATGCCGAGAATGGTGTAGCCGGCGTCCTCGATAAGCGAGAGCATCTCGCGCTGGTCGTCGGTGAGGTTTTCGTCCTCGGCCATGACCTGGGGCAGGCTCACGATGGTGGTCAGCGGCGTCTTGAGGTCGTGGCGCATGATGCGCTCCACGTCCTCCTTGAGGCGGGCGTTTTCCAGGGTGACGCGCAGCAGTTCCCGGTCGGCGGCGGCCAGCCGGTACTGGGCCAGGGCGGCGTCCAGGGAGCGGGCCAGCACGCCCGGCGGGCAGGGCTTGGTCAAAAACCGGAAGATGCGGCCTTCGTTGACGGCGGCCATGGCCGCGTCGAGGTCGCCGTGGCCGGTGAGCATCAGCGGTATGGCCTCGGGGGCGATTTCCCGGGCCTTGGCCAAAAAGGCCACGCCGTCCATGCCGGGCATGCGCAGATCGGAGACGATGACGGCAAACGGGCCGTTGGCTTCCAGACGGCGCAGGCCATCCTCCGGTCCAACGGCGGTCTCCAGAACATAGCAGCGGCCGAGGTTGCGGCGCAGGGAATCGAGCACCGCGCCCTCGTCGTCGACAAAAAGGATTTTGGCGCATTGGGGCATGGCCGCATCCATACCGCAAACCCGGTTTCAGGGGAATCGGGCGGCGGCGAAAAAGCCGGCGCAGGCCCAGATGATCGCCGCCATGCTCCGAAAGAGCCGGCGCAGGGCGACAGGCGAATCCAGAACGCGGACAAGCCACGACCCGAACATGGCATAGGCCATCATGCCGCCAAACCCGATTAGGCACACCGGCGAGGCCAGCAGGATCAGGCCGGCCGCATCCGGCATGCCGGAGGCGGCAAAGGGGGGCAGCATGGCCGAGAGAAACCCCCAGGCCTTGGGATTGACCGCCGCCACGAACAGCCCCTGGCCAAAGAGCAGGGGCAGACTGGCGGGGGAAGCGACGTCGGTGGGCAACGCCAGCCGGCTCGGGGCGCGCCACAATCGCAGCCCCAGCCAGGCGAGGTAGGCCGCGCCGGCCAGCCGGACCAGCCGCAGGAGGATCGGTTCCCGGGCCAGCAGCGACAGGCCGAAGACGATGGCCGTGACTTGCAAGCCCGTGGCGCAGACGTTGCCCAGGGCCGCCGCGGCCACCGGCCGCGCCCCGTGGCGCATGCCCAGGGTCATGGCCTGGAGCATGGCCGGACCAGGGGTGGGCATGCTGACGGCCAGGGTAAGCAGATAGGCGAGATAGGTTTGGGTGAACATGGCGGCTTCCCGCGACAGGATGGGCCGCCCGGCCGGGTCGCATGACCGGCCGGGGGCCTTTGGCGGCCGCCGGCCTCCTGTTCGGAGACACCGGCGGCCGCCGCCTGCATCAACTGCGGTCAGCTGCGCCAGCGGGCCATGAACTCGGCGGCCGTGCCGCCGGCTTTGATGTGGGCGATGAGCGCCGAGCCAAAGACCACGCCGTCCACGAGATCGCCAAAGGCGTAGAGCTGCTCGGGCGACTTGATGCCGAATCCCAGGGCCACCGGGACGTTGAAGATGCGGCGCACGGCGGCCAGGCGCTCCTTGACCTCGGTGGGCAGCGATTCGCGCATGCCGGTGGTGCCGAGCACGGACACGAAGTAAACGTAGCCCCGGGCGTCCTTGGCGTAGGCGGCCAGCCGCTCCTCGGAGGTGTTGAGCCCGACCAGGGGGATGAGGTCCAGGTCGTGCTTGGAAAGCGCCTCGCGCATCGGGCCGGACTCCTCCAGGGGCAGGTCCGGGACGATAAATCCCGCCACCCCGGCGTCGGCCGCATCCGCCGCCAACTGCTCCAGGCCGTACTGCAAAAACGGGTTGTAGTAGCCCATGAGCACCAGCCCGGCCCGGTACTGGCCCTTGCGCTTGCCCAGTTCATAAAAAAGCCAGGACAGGCAGGTGCCGTTTAAAAGGCAATCCAGGCTGGCCTGCTCCACCACCGGGCCGTCGGCCACGGGGTCGGAGAAGGGCACGCCGATCTCGATGACGTCGGCTCCGCCGGCGTCCAGGGCGGCCAGCTCGTCGAAAAAGCGCTCCTTGTCCGGGAAACCGCCGGGCAGGAAGGGAATGAGCGCCTTGCGCCCTGCGCCAAGGGCTTCCATGATGCGTGCGGTCAGGATGGACTGGCTCATTTCGCGCCTCCAAGCTTGGCTTCGTGGGCCTCGATGATGCCGAGGTCCTTGTCGCCGCGTCCCGACAAACAGACGACGACTTGGGAACCTTGGGGTATCTCGGCGGCGTGGTTCAGCACCCAGGCCACGGCGTGGCAGCTCTCCAGGGCCGGGATGATGCCCTCGCGGCGGCACAAGGCCTCGAAGGCGGCCAGGGCCTGCTCGTCCACGGCGATGTCGTAGCGCACCCGGCCGGTGGCCCCGTAGAAGGCGTGCTCCGGGCCGACGCCGGGATAATCCAGGCCGGCCGACACGGAGTGGGACGGTTCGATCTGGCCTTCGCTGGTCTGCAGCAGCATGGTGCGCATGCCGTGGAGCACCCCGGGCGTGCCCAGGCTTATGGGCGCGCTGTGGTAGCAGCCCGGCTCGCCCGTGCCGCCGGCCTCGACGCCGATGAGCTTCACGGACGCGTCCGGCACGAAATGGTGGAACATGCCGATGGCGTTGGAGCCGCCGCCGACGCAGGCGACGACGTAATCCGGCAGTCGGCCCATCTTGTCCAGGCACTGGGCCCGGGCTTCCAGGGAAATGACGGCCTGGAACTCGCGCACGAGCAGGGGAAACGGATGCGGTCCGGCGGCCGTGCCGAAACAGTAGTGCGTCGTGGCCTGCTCGGCGATCCAATAGCGCAGGGCCGCGTTGATGGCGTCCTTGAGGGTCTTGGTGCCGGACTCGATGGGCACGACCTCGGCCCCCAGCAGCTTCATGCGCTTGACGTTGTGCGCCTGGCGCACCACGTCCTCGGCTCCCATGTAGACGATGCAGTCCAGGCCCAGCATGGCGGCGGCCGTGGCCGTGGCCACGCCGTGCTGGCCGGCCCCGGTCTCGGCCAGAAGCGCCGTCTTGCCCATGTACTTGGTCAAAAGCCCCTGGCCCATGGTGTTGTTGATCTTGTGCGCGCCGGTGTGGTTCAAATCCTCGCGCTTGAGCCACAAATCAAAGCCCAGCTCCTTGGACAGGTTGGGGCAGCGATAGAGCGGCGACGGCCGGCCCACGTAATCGGCCAGCAGCGCGTTCAGTTCTTTCTTGAACGGCTCGCTGGGCACGATGGTGCGCATGGCCTCTTCCAGTTCCAACAGCGGCGGCATGAGCAACTCCGGCACGAACTGCCCGCCAAAGTCGCCGTAGTAGCCTTTTTTATGAATGGTCATGAGTAAGATGCCTCCGGCGGCCGGGGAAACCTTTTTTGCAAAAAAGGTTTCCCCGGACCCCTTCCCAAAAACTTTTCATGGGTGGCGCATGGGTGCGCGCAAATTCCCGACGTTAGCGGCGGTGAACGCCGCACCCCCAGGTCGGGGGTCCGGGGGCCTGAGGCCCCCAGCGGGGCTTGGGG
>ALAO01000252.1 GCA_000307955.1 Solidesulfovibrio magneticus str. Maddingley MBC34
CCGGAGGCATCTCCCCCTCCCCTCACCTCCCCTCCCCTCTACTCTACACTACTCACCACATCTCCCCTTCCCCTCACCTCTTCTGCCTCCGCCCTCGTCCGGCATTGACTTCCCGGCGGCAAAACGGGAACAAGGGCACGGACGCGAGCGTCTTGCCGCGCCGTGCAGATGTTGCCAGGGAGAACGATTTGTTATGGATGCCGTGAGTTTCGCCGTCCTGCGACGGGCTGTGGACTGTCTGGCCCTTGCCGAGGACACGGGCCGCAGCCTGGACGCCATGCTGGCCGGATTACTGGCTGTTTTGGCCGAGACGCCGGCCTTGACCCATGCCGCCGTGGTGCTGCTCGACGCCGACGAGCGTCCGACCATACGGGCCAGCCTGGGATCGCCGGACATGGGCCTTATCCTGTCGGCGACCCTGGAGCGCGGCCAGGACGCGACCCGGGCCCGGGTGTTGCGGCGCGGCGCGACGGCGGTTGCGGCCGACGACAACGGCGACGTGGCGGTTAACCGCGACGAGGCGGCCATGCTGGCCGCGCCGGTGGTCGTCGGCGGCGCCTGCGCGGGTGTTTTTTTCGCTGACGCGCTGCTTGGCGGCGAGGCCGGCCTGGCCGACGAACTGCGCGCGGCCGTGCTCATCGCCGGGCTCATCGGCCGGCTGGCGGACATGGCCGGCGTGGCCGTGTCGCGCGGGGCGGCCCTCACCCGGGAACTGACGTTTTTGCGTTCCAAGGTGTCGCTGCGCTACCGCCATGTGTTTTCCGACGGCCAAAGCCCGGTGATGCGCCAGTTGCGCGCCGAAGCCGACCGGGCGGCCCTGTCCGACGCGCCGTTGGCCCTGGTCGGCGAGGACGGTTCGGGCCGGGCGGTGCTGGCCCGGCTCATCCACGAACTTTCGCCCCGGGCGGTGCATCCGTTCGCGGTGTTCGCGGCCGGGGAGGAGTCCGATCCGGCGGCGGCCGGCCGCCGGCTTTTCGGCGGAGCGCGGGGCTATGCCGGCGGCAGCGGCCCGGGCCTTCTGGAAGAGGCCGAGGGCGGCATGGTGCTCATCGAGGAGGCCCATCGCCTGCACCCGGAGCTGATCCAGCGTCTGGCGGCCTACCTGGCCACGGGCGCGTACACCCGCCTGGGCGGCGGCCGGGAGCGCCGGGGCACGGCGCGGCTGGCCTTCCAGGCCCCCAGCGAGCAGTCGCTGTCCCCGGAACTGACCGCCGTGACGGCTCTGACCGCCATCCGCGTGCCGAGCCTGCGGGAGCGGCCCGAGGACATCCCGGCGCTGCTGGACCATCTCTTTTCGGTGGAGGCCGCGCGCGGCGGCCGGCGCATGACGCTCACCTCCAAGGCGTTGCGGGCCCTGGAGACCTACGACTGGCCGGGCAACATCCGCGAGATGGAGCTGATGGCCTCCCGGCTGGCCGTGACCGCCCCGGAAGAACGCATCGACATCGCCGACATCCCGCCCGAGGTGCTGGCCGAAGGCGAACGGCCGCCGGTTTTGCCCGAGGACGCGGCCGAACTGCGTGACATGGAACGCCAGCAGGTCTTAAACGCCCTGGAACGCCACGGCTGGGTGCAGTCGCGCGCCGCCCGGGAACTGGGACTCACCCTGCGCCAGATCGGCTACCGCATCCGCAAATACGGCCTGGCCCGCGACGGCGAGGAAGACGTCTGATCGGAGACCGGCCATGCCCCAGGGACTGAAAGACTTCATCGACATCGCCTTCAAGCTGGCCGTGCTGGCCGCCTTGGCCTGCTTCCTGTTCTTCTACGGCGAAGGCCGCAGCGTCGGGCGCTACCAGTACATCGCCAATGGCGAGCAGGAATACGTCATGGATACGGCTACGGGCGTGATCTACCAAAACGGCTTTTCCATGAACCACGTCACGGGCAAGGAAACCCTGCCGCCGGGCGGGGCCAAGCCGCGCTGAGCGCTTATATCATAAATAATACAAGTTATTTTTAGCTGTTAAGATTGCCCGGCCCGGAGCCGCGTGGTAAAGGCCCTCCAACCGGCGAGCGCGGCGGCTCGCCCCAAGGAGCAGCCATGACCACCCGCGAGGACGTGTTCACTTTCTACCTGGGCTTTGACGATACCGACACCAAGACGTCGCCCAAGGGCACCGGCCGCACCATCCGCGACTTCTGCGCCACCCTGCCCGAAACCTACCGGCTGCGCGCCGTGCTGCGCCACCAGCTGCCCAAACGGCCGGAAATTCCCTTCACCAGCAACAACAGCTCGGCCTGCGCCGTCATCGAAACCGACGACCCGGCCCTGGGCCGGCCGCTGTTTGACCGCGCCGCCGCCTATTTGACGGAATTCGCCCCGGACGGCAGCGATCCGGGCGTGTGCCTGGCCGAACGCCGGGCCGTGTCCGACGCCCTGGTCGGCTTCGCCCTGGCCTGCAACGGCGGCGTCATGCGCCAAGACCAGGCCATGGCCGCCGCCTCGGGCGTCTTCCTGGCCGGCCTTGGCGGCACAAACGACGGCATCATCGGCGCGGCCGCGGCCATCGGCCTCACCCGCCACGGCTGGTGCGGCCGGTTCATCGAACTGGGCGACATGCGCTCCCTGCCCAATACCGTCACCGTCGGCGACCTGCTGGCGCGCGGCATCCAGGTGGCCAGCGTGGACCGCGATCCCCTAACACCCCTGCCCGGCCATACCGTGGCCACCGGCGGCTGGCTGCGCCCCTCGCTCATGGCCGGCCAGGCCGTGCTGCAAGTGCGGGCCGACGGCGACGGCCGCTGGGTCGCCGCCCTGGCCAAACGCCGCGACAAAGCCGCTTAAGGGAAGTAAAACAGCACGACCAGAGCGGGCTCTGCCCGCGCCCGCCGGGGGGCTGAGCCCCCCGGACCCCTCGGCGGGAAGACTTATGAACGGCTGCGATAACGCTCCACGAAAGCCACCAGGCTGGCGGCGTGGCGCTCCATGTAGGCCACCCAGGCGTCCAACACCTCCCGCCCCTCGTCCGTGATCGCATACACCCGCTTGGCCGGCCCGGACCCGGAGGCGTCCCACTGGGACACCACCAGTCCCTCGTCCTCCATCTGGCGCAAATGCCGGTAGATCATCCCCGGCGGCGCGTCGCCCTTCAAAAATCCATACTCGCCAATGTGCTGCAACAACTCGTAGCCGTGCGACCGGCCGTCCAGCAGGGCCATCAAAATCGACGGCTGCATGTAGCGGTCCTGCTTGCCCGACCCCAACTTTTCCGACATCGCTTCACACCTCTTGACATATATGCGTCAAGCACATAGGTTAATCCTAACATCAATCGAGGGCGCGTGCCCACAGGAGGACGTCATGGCCAAGATCTTTGCCCGCGAACGTCGCAAGATCGAAAAGGGCGAAAAAAAGCCCCGCTTCCGCGTGGTCGCCGCCCAGGGCGACATCAAGTTTTTCGCCGAACATATCCGCAAGCGTGAACTCGAAGCCATCGCCAAGGAAATCGGGGCGCAGGTCGTCTCCCTGCCCACCGCCCCCGCCGGCGCCGGCGGCGAGAAGGCTGAAGTGTAAAGTAGAGCGAGAAGAGAAGAGGAAGATGCCTCCGGCGGCCGGGGGGGATAATCCCCCCCGGACCCCCTTGAGAGGAAAAGGGGTGGTTCGTCCTTGACGGGAGCCGCCATTGGTCCGCCGGCCGGAAAGATCGCGGCCTTTTGGCTGCCCTCAAAAAGAAAGGGAGAAAACATGCCCCGTTTCCGGTTCGCCGCCGTCTGCCGCGTCATGGCCTGCTTGGTCTTTGGGTTCGTCGGGCCGGCCGAGGCCTCGACTGTGGCCATGTACGGCGATTTTCGCGTCCAGGGCACGTTTTTCGCCAATCAAAATTACACCGGCTGGAACGCCAGCGGAACCCAGACCGAAGACCGGCTCAACATGTGGCAACGGCTGCGGCTCCATGCCGATTTCACGGCCAACGAGAATCTGTCCTTTCGGCTCGGCCTGTGGGTCAACAACCAGACCTGGGGGCACGGCGAGCTGACGGCGGCCAACCCGACCGTGGCCATCCAGCCCAACCAGGCCTATCTCCAGTTCACCGTGCCGCAAACGTCCATCACCGTGACGGCCGGTTATCAGCCCCTGTCCCTGCCCCACTCCTCGGTCTTCTACGACTCCGTGGTCCTGGGCACCGATTCCGGCAACAGCGACGCGGCCGCGCTGGTGGTCAACGCGCCCCTGATCGAGGGCAAGCTGTCCGCCACGACCGGCTACGCGCGGCTGGTCGACACGAATCGGACCTACGACACCACCACCACCCAGGTCGGCGACGAATTCGATCTGGCCTTTCTCACCCTGCCGCTGACGGTCTCGGGCCTGCAACTGACGCCCTGGGGAGCGCTCGGCCTGCTCGGCCGGGCCGCCGCCTTGCCAAGTCCCCTGGCAAACGGCCTGCTCGCGGCCGGCGCGTCCCTGACCCCGTCGGGCTACGCCAACAATCAGAACGCGGCCGTCTGGACCGGCGCCAGCCTGACCGCCGAGCTGCCGGCGCAGTTCAAAGTGTACGGCGACACCGTCTACGGCAACGTCGCCTGGGCCGATCGGGCGCGTTGCGGACGCCAGGGCTGGTTTACGGATTTGGCCCTGGAATATGACGGATTCACCGCCTTCGCCCCCCAGCTCCTGGGCTGGGCCGGCAGCGGCGAGGACGCCAGCCTGTCCAACGGTTCCGAGCGGCTGCCCTCCATCGTCACCCAGTGGGGGCCGAGAGGCTCGTTTCTGTTCAGCGCCGATCAGTACCTGACCCAATCTTCCATGAGCACCACGCCCCAAGGAAGCATGGGGCTGGTCCTGAATTTCGACCGCATAAGCCTGCTGCCGGGACTGACCTCGGTCCTGGCCTTTTCCTACGCCGCCGGGACCAACTCGCCGGCCGGTCTGCGCAAGGCCGTGGCCGTCACCGGAGGCCCCGGCGCTTATGTCGCCATGGGCCAGGACCTTGCCCAGGGCGAGCGGCTCTATTCGGTGGGCAGCGAACATGTCTACGCCCTCAGCGACGCCGTGAAACTGATCGTCGAGACGGGCTGGGCGCGCGGCGAAGGCTTTCGCGGCAGCATCTGGGGCCAGCGCATGGTCAACCAGGCCGGCAACGCCTGGCAGGGAGCCCTGGGCCTCATCTACACATTTTAAGCTGCTCGGGCAGGAAAAGCGCCAAGCCCATCATGAGGCTACCCAGCCTGTCCTTAATGGCTCCAAGCCGTCTGCCCTGCGCAGGACAACGTCTGTCCAAAGGTTATCCGAAATTTCCGCGTTATCCTATAGGGTTGGCCAAGATGTTATCCAGCCCGGTTATCCACATGATAAAAGGGGTCAGGCCAAACATG
>ALAO01000253.1 GCA_000307955.1 Solidesulfovibrio magneticus str. Maddingley MBC34
AGTCCCGCAGTCCCGCAGTCCCGCAGTCCCGCAGTCCCGCCCGCGTCTCTGGACAATACGCGCCTCGTGTTGCAGCAAAACCTGCTGTTTCCCCGGGTTGCCGGCGACAGCTCAGCCGGCCGGCCTCGCAAGCTCCCGCACGCCGTCCGGGCCGGCGACAAACGCCGCCTGGGCCAGGCCCACGAAAAGCCCGTGTCCGGCCACGCCGGCCCGGGCGTCGAGGAGCGCCGCCAGCCCGGCCGGGTCGGCCAGGGGGCCGAAGGCGCAGTCGCAGATGAGGTTGCCGCGCTGGGTGCGCATGGGGTCGCCGTCGGGCCGGAGGCGTACGGTCGGCGCGCCGCCCACGGCCGCCAGGAAATCGACGGTGGGGGCCAGGGCAAAGGGCGTGATCTCGACCGGCAGGGCATGGCGCGTCCCAAGGACCGGCGAGAGCTTGCCGTCGTCGGCCACCAGCACGAAGCGGTCGGCGGCCTGGGCCACGATCTTCTCATAGAGCAGCGCCCCGCCGCCGCCCTTGATGCAGTCGAGGTTCGGGGCGATCTCGTCGGCCCCGTCGATGGCCAGGGCCAGCCGGGGAAAATCGTCGAGACAGGCCACGGCTAGGCCGGCGGCGCGCAGAGCCTCGGCCATGTAGCGCGCCGCCGGCACGAAGGCCGTGCCGGCCAGTTCCCCGCGCCGGGCGCGCTCGGCCAGATGCGGGACCACGGCCACGGCGGTGGAGCCGTGGCCCAGGCCCACGGCCATGCCCGGGCCGACCAGGCCCGCGGCGGCCTGGGCCGCGGCGGCCTTGCGTTCGTCGATGGTGGCGGTATCCGCCATGTCTGCCTCCCGAGGCCGTATCGCGGCCGATTTGTCAGAAAAAGGGCCTTGGCCCGTCCGGGCCGCCGCGCCTTGGGGCGGACGACCCGATGGTCGCTTTCCTGTTTCCTGCCGTGTTTCCCTCCGCAAGCGCCCCACGTCAACAGACTGTTTGCCTTTTGTTCGCAAAAGGTGTTTAGTTTCCGTCATTATCTCGTGCCGGGGCAAGTTTTCGCCCCGGGCAGGCGGCCCATATTCCTTTTGCCGCCGACGAACCAAACTGCTGCGAGGCCCCTATGCGACCCGACACGCTCAAAACGCGCATTTTTCTCGACGGCGCCGACCCCAAGGAAACCCGGCGGGTCATCGACGCCCTGGGTTTTCTCGACGGCCAGACCACCAACCCCAGCCTCCTGGCCAAAAACCCCGAGGCCGAGGCCCATAAGGTCGCCGGCAACAAATTCAGCAGCACGGCCATCTACGACTTCTATAAGGCCCTTTGCCAGGAGCTGTCCGCGCTGTTGCCCAAGGGGTCCATCTCCATCGAGGTCTACGCCGACGCCGACACCACCGTGGCCGACATGCTGACCCATGCCCGGGAATTCGACGCCTGGATTCCCAACGCCCACATCAAGCTGCCGACCACCACGGCCGGCCTTGAGGCCGCCGCCGTGCTCACCGGCGAGGGTCGGCGCGTCAACATGACCCTGGTCTTCAGCCAGGCCCAGGCCGCCGCCGTCTACGCCGCCACCCGAGGGGCCGGACGCGGCGACGTGTTCCTGTCGCCCTTTGTCGGCCGTCTGGACGACCGGGGCGAAAACGGCATGGACCTGATAAAAAACATCGTGGCCCTCTACGGCCAAAGCGACGGGCATGTGGAGGTGCTGTCGGCCAGCGTGCGCACCATGGACCATTTCCTGTGTTCCCTGGCCTACGGCGCGGACATCATCACCGCGCCGGCCAAGGTGCTCCTGGCCTGGGCCGAAGCCGGCAAGCCCATCCCCGGCCCCAAGTACGGCTACAACGCCAAGGGCTTGGCCCCCATCCCGGCCGAAGCCTTGCCCCTTGGCAAGAACTGGCGCGACTACGACATTCGCCATCCGCTCACCGACGCGGGACTCAAAAAGTTCGCCGAGGATTGGAATTCGCTGATCGATATGGATTCCTAGGTGTGGTCCGGCCATAGCGACGACGTCGTCCTGCAGGCCGGTCCCCGTTGCAAAGCGTCGCGGCGGGGAAAAAGCGATTGCTAACGCCCCGACGCTTCATTGCTTTTGCGGACCGCCGGCGCAATCCGGCGGTCCGTTTGCTTTGGCCGGCATTGACAAAGGGCCGAGGCGGGTCCATGAAAAAAGTAAGCGTTTTTTTGTCGTCCAAGGAGTTGTGAGCATGATCCCGGCGCGCGTGATGATCGTCGAAGACGAGGCGATAACGGCCATGGCCACGGGGGCCATGCTCAAGCGGCTGGGACATCAGGTCCTGGCCGCCGTGGGCTCGGGCCAGGAGGCGATAAACGCCTTCCGTCGCCAGCGTCCCGATCTCGTGCTCATGGACATCCGCCTGGACGGCGATCTTGACGGCATTGAGACGGCCAAGCTCTTGCGCCGCGACAGCGACGTGCCGGTGGTTTTTGTCTCGGCCTACGTCGATAACGGCACCCGAAACCGGGCCGCTGAAGCCAAGCCCTTCGATTTTCTGCCGAAACCCCTCGACGAGTACGATTTGCAGGCGTTGCTGAACCGCCTGTTGCCGGAAGCCTCTCGTTGACCGGACCCGGATTTGCCGCCTACGGCCTCGACGGCGATTTCACCGCCGCCTATCTGGCTGCCCGACGTCTGGCCGATCTGGCCGAGCGCGACCCCGGGGCGCTGTGCCCGGCCTGTCTGACCGCTCTGGAGCGCCTCCTCGTCGCCGACCCGCACGCCCGCCGGACCCAGGCCCGCATCCTCTACCGCGACGCCGCCGAGGCGCTGGTGCATGTGCTGGCCAAGGGGCCGGCCGAACTGGCCGCCGTATCAAGGCAGGCCCTGGACAAGGCCCTGGCCACGCCCGGCAAGCCCCGGCTGGCCGCGGCCGAGGCCGTGGGCGCGCTGCCGCTGGCCGGCCTTGGCGGCCGCGAGGTGGCCGTGCCCGAACCCGAGGCGGCCCGGGCGTCTTTTGCCGCCCTGGCTCGCGTCGCCGGCGCGCCGGCCGACGCTAAGGCGTCCCGGGCCGGGCGCAGCCTGATCCTGCCGGCCGGCCAACCCGGCAGGCTGTTGGTGGTCAAACGCCTGCGCCAGGGCGAATCCCCCCTTGGCCTGGCCCGGGAGGCGGCTTGGATGCGCGCCCTGGCCGACGAACCCTTCCCGGTCCCCTGTCATGTGCCGACGCCGCTTGCTCCCGGCGACGCGCCCTTGTGGGCCATTCCCGACGCGCCTTGCCCCTTGCCCGGCCTCGACCCGGACGGGCGCTGCCTGGCTTACCTGGCCCGGGCCGACTATTTCGCCTATCCCAATGCCCCGGCCGGACAGGGGGGGCTTGCCGCCGAGGCCTTTGCCGAGGTCATGTCCCGGGCGGCCCATCTGCTTGGCTGGCTGGCCGGCCGGGGCATCGTCCACGAGGCGGCCATCCCGCTGTTCCACAACCGGGTGCAGCAGGGCCGGCGCGAGGACGGAGGGCTTTACGACTGGCGGTTGCCGGGCCGGCTGGACCGCTGGCTGGCAAGCGCCCTGCATCCCAATTTCGGCCTATCGGGCCTGCGCGACTTCGAGCATTTCGCCTCGGTCGGGACCCGGCCGGCCCGGCTCTACCGCCAGATGGGCGACCATCTGATCAGCCTCTATCTCGTGGCCGGCAGCTATTTCCGCATGCGCGACCCCGCGCTTTGCGGCCATGGCCCGAGCGGCGTCCCGGCCGACGCCCGCCATCTCTTCGACGAAGCCCTGCTCGCCCGGGTGGTGGCCGAAGCCACGGCCCGCTACCACGAGGGCTTTGCCGGCTCAGCCCCCGGCCAGCCGCCCTTTGACGCGGCCGGCCTGGCCCGGCGCATGGTGGAGGAGATGGGCGTGGACCGCCACATGGACGAGCTGCTGCGGGTGGACGACCAGACGGCCATGACCGACGCGGCGTTCCGGGACTTTTTGATCGGGCGCGGGATGTCGCCCGCGGCGGCGGCGGGCCTTACGCGGGGTGAGGCCGACGTGGCCATCGCCACCGGCCCCCATCTTGGGGCTTTCAACGACCGCACCAGCCTGCCCGAGCTTGGCGAGTGCACGGCCGCCGCCGTGGCCGCCTGTCTGGCCGCCCGCCACGAACGGGAAAGAACCGTCGCCTAGGCCGCGCTGTCGCCCTGGCCCCGGCGTTCCCACAGGCGCAGTTCGCGCATCTTCTTGCGGCGCTCGCGTTGCAGGGCCTTGCACACCAGCGGCATGTCCTTGGCGTAACCCCATTTGGCCCGGTATTCGTCCGGGGTGAGCCCATACTTGGCCAGATGCTTGCGGGTGAGGATCTTAAACGGCTTGCCCGATTCCAGGCAGGTGATGGTGCGTTCCTTGATGGCCCGCTTGGCGTCGGGGGACATGTCCGCTCCGGCCGCCGCCGCCAAGTCCATGTCGCGTATGGTGGCCGACAGTCTGGCCACCATGGCCCGTATCTCGTCCTCTTTCATGTCGCGGACCTTGGCCTGGGCTTTGACGATCTCAAGGGCCATCGTCAGATGGTCTTGCATACGGATTCCTCCAGAGTGCTTCGTTGCGCCGATGCGAGGCGAAAACGCGTCGGCGTCCCGTAAGTCGCGCGTCAAGGGAAAAAGGTTGCAGGTTGTCTGCCGACAAAATATCCAGACCATAAATCCGACCACAAAGGACGTTCCATGACCGTGATCCCGCGCCCGGCGATCCGCGCCGCACTGCTGGCCCTTTTGGCTCTCGGCCTTGGCGGCTGCGGCCCCGTTTACTACAACCCCAATCTGGTCGATCAGTCCGAGTCCAAGGCGCGGCTGGCCGAGGACACCACCATTTGCACCAACGAGGCCAATTCCCAGGTGCCGCCCACCTACGGCCGGGAACGCTTCGAGACCGATCCCACCATCGAGGCCCAGGCCACGCGCTGGGTGGCCAACGTGGCCGAGGACGACGCCAACCAGGACGTGTTCGCCACCTGCATGAAGGCCCGGGGCTGGGTGTTCAAAAAGCGGAAGTAGCCGGGACGCGAAAAAGCCCGGAAGATCGGCCGTGGTCGATCTCCGGGCGCAAAAAAGGCGGGAGCGCGTCGGCGCTCCCGCCTTGATCTGTTGCTTTCGCGGGCGGGGTGCGGCCCAGGGGGCGAGATCTTTGCCGCCTCCCGGAAAGCGGCGAGGGTATGGTGCGGAAAAACGCCTGGCTGGCGTTTGTTGTTCGCTAAAAGCCGAAGGCTTCCGGCGCGCGGGCGAGGTTAATGCACCGCGCCGCTGCCCGGGGTGGCCGGGTTGCCGGCCTGGGCCAGGCTCGCGGCGAAGCGGGCCACGGCCGGGTCTTGCCGCCAGGTGGTAAAAAGCCGTTCCCATTCGGCGAAAGCCATGGTTTCGGCGTCGAGCAGGGCTTCGTGGCCGGACAGCCAGACCGTGAAAAGCTTGAGCAAAAGCCCGAGCTGCGGGCCGTCAAAGGCCTTGGCCACCAGCCCCGGCGGGTACTGGCCGCCTTCCATGGTGCGGAACACGTATTCGCCCACGGCCCGGCGCGAGGATTCCATGTCGATGCTCTGGCCGTTGACCCCGGCCACGAACTCGGCCAGGCCCGCGTCATGGGCCTTTAAGGCCTCAAGCACTTCGGCCGGCACGTCCAGGAACACCACCTCGCCGTTTTGCATGGCGAAATAATAGCGCACCCAGTGTTCGGCCATGAACACCCGGAAGATTTCCTGGCTGGCTTGTTCGATGTGGTCCATCGTGGTTCTCCTTTTATATGAGGCGCAGGCAGCGCGCAAAGTGTCCGGGGGCGATCTCGGTCAGGGCCGGCGACTGGGCCGCGCAGCGCGGCTCGGCCAGGTCGCAGCGCGGATGAAAGGCGCAGCCCGACGGCACGGCCGCCGGACTCGGCGTTTCCCCGGCCAGGGCGGCCGGACGGCGGCGGCCGGGATCAAGCCCGGGCACGGCCGCCAGCAGCGCCTTGGTATACGGATGCGCGGCCCTGGCGTAAAGGGCGTCGGCCGCAGCCAGCTCCACGATGCGCCCGAGGTACATGACGGCCACCCGGTCGCTTAAATGGCCGACCACGGCCAGGTCGTGGGAGATGAACAGATAGGCCAGGCCGTGGCGGGCCTTGAGGTCGGCCAGGAGGTTGATCACCTGGGCCTGGACCGAGACGTCCAGGGCCGAGACCGGTTCGTCGCAGACGATGAGCTCCGGCGCCAGGGCCAAGGCCCTGGCGATGGCCACCCGCTGGCGCTGGCCGCCGGAAAACTGGTGGGGAAAGCGCCGGGCGTGCTCCGGGGCCAGCCCGACCTGGGCCAAAAGTTCGGCCACCCGCTCCCGGCGCTGGCTGGCCGAGAGTCCGCCGGCCGCCCGCAGCCCCTCGGCCACGGTCCAGCCCACGGGCAGGCGCGGATTGAGCGACGAATAGGGGTCCTGAAAGATCATCTGGGCCAGGCGCGGCAGGCGTTTTCGCACGGCGCTTGCGCCGTCCCAGGGATCAAGCCCGCCCAGGCGGACCGTGCCGGCGCTTGGCGGCAACAGCCCGATGGCCATGCGGGCCAGGGTCGATTTGCCGCAGCCCGATTCGCCCACCAACCCCAGGGTCTCGCCCGGGGCCACGGCCAGGTCCACCCCGGAAACAGCCCGCACGATCCGCTCGCGGCGGCGCAAAACCCCTTCCCGGGAAACAAACGAGCGGGACAGGCCGGCCAGTTCCAGCACCGGGCCAGTGTTATGCGCCATGGAGCCAGCACCTCGCCTGTCCGCCGCCGGGAAGTTCGAACAGCGGCGGCGCGTTGTCGGCGCAGGGGGCAAAGGCCTCCCCGCAGCGCGGATGGAAATGGCAGCCGGTGGGCAGGGCGGACAGGCTCGGCACCGTGCCCGGAATCGGCGTGAGCCGCCGGCCCGGGTCGTCCAGGCGCGGCAGCGAGGCCAGAAGCCCCCGGGAGTAGGGATGGGCCGGCCCCTGGAAAAAGGTGTCCACCCTGGCCTCTTCCACCAGCCGGCCGGCATACATGACCGCCACCCGGTCGGCGGTCTGGGCCACCACGCCAAGATTGTGGGTGACAAGCAGGATGGCCGTGCCGGCGTCCCGGGCCAGATCGAGCATCAGCGCCAGGATCTGCCCCTGCACCGTGACGTCCAGGGCCGTGGTCGGCTCGTCGGCGATGAGCAGCTCCGGCCCCAGCATAAGGGCCATGGCGATCATCACCCGCTGGCGCTGGCCGCCGGAAAGTTCGTGGGGATAGCTCCCGAGCTGCCGGCCGGGATCGGGCAGCCCGACCCGGGCCAGCATGGCCTCGGCGGCGGCCAGACTCTCCCGGCGCGAGGCCCCGGCATGGACGCGCAGCGGCTCGGCCACCTGCTCGCCGATGGTCAGCACCGGATTGAGCGCCGTCATGGGTTCCTGAAAGATCATGGCCGCCCGCTTGCCCCGCACCTGCCGGCGCCGGCTCTCGGGCAGGGCCAGCACGTCGACGCCGCCAAGGGCGGCCCGGCCCGAAACGATGCGCCCCGGCGGCGGCACAAGCCCCAGGATGGACAAGGCCAGCATGGTCTTGCCGCAGCCCGACTCGCCCACCACGGCCACCACCTCGCCGCGCGACACCGTAAGATCCACGCCGTCCACGGCCGTCAGCGGCCCGGTCGGCGTCGCGAAAACCGTGGAAAGCCCTTCCACCCGCAACAGCGTCTGCCCCATGCGTCTCCTGCGTCGCGCCGTTTTCGCGCCGGCCCGGTTCCCCTTGCCAGCGGCCTTGCGGCGCGTTATAGACTAGAGATAGTCTACTATTTCCCCTTGAGGAGGATGCTCATGAGCTACCCATATCGCTCGATGCAGACAACCCAAGCCCGCGTCGAAGTTGTAAACGCCTTCATGCGCGGCGTCTACGGCTGGATGTGCCTGGGCCTTCTGGTCACGGCGGCGGCCTCGGTCTTCGTGGTGTCGAGCCCGGCCCTGATGCAGGCCGTTTTCGGCAACCAGATCCTCTTTTTCGGCCTCATCATCGCCGAACTGGCCCTGGTCGTGGGCCTGTCCGCCGCCATCAACCGCCTGTCGGCCGGCACGGCCAGCGGGCTGTTTATGCTCTATAGCGCCCTAAACGGCGTCACCCTGTCGGCCATCTTCGTGGTCTACGCCAAGGCCACCATCTTCAAGGCCTTCCTGGTCACCGGCGGCATGTTCGGGGCCATGAGCCTCTTCGGCCTTTTGACCAAGCGCGACCTGACCGCCATGGGCAGCTTCATGATGATGGGCCTTATCGGCATCATCATCGCCTCCCTGGTCAATATGTTCACCAAGAGCGCCATGGCCGATTTCATCATCTCCTGCATCGGCGTGCTGGTCTTCACGGGCCTGACCGCCTATGACACCCAGAAGCTCAAGGTCATGGGCGAGGTGGCCCCGGCCGACGACGCCACGGCCGTGCGGCGGGGAACCATCCTCGGCGCGCTCACCCTCTACCTCGACTTCATCAACCTGTTCCTGATGATGCTGCGCCTTTTCGGCGGCGGCAGCAGGGACTAGGCCAACCTGCCCCCAAGGCCCGCCCCCGGCCCCGCCGGCCCGGGGCGGGCCATTTTTTCCCGCCATGGCCAACGCCCGTCGCACCCGGCGGCGAAGGACCGAACCTTCGCGCCGCTCCCTCGCTTCGTCTCCATCGCTTGCCCCCAAGGACATCCTGCGCCGGATCCTGGCCGGCCTTCTCGTCGTGCCCGGCCGGGCCGTGGCCGGCTATCGCCGCCTGGAAGCCCGGGCTTTCGGCCTGGGCCTGGGCAAGGTCTGCCGGCCGGCGGCGGCCACCGTGGCCGTGGGCGGCATGTCCCCGGACTGCCGGGGCCGGGTGATGCTGACCTCGTGGCTGCTGGGCTGGGCCGCCGCCCGGGGCGTGTCGGCTGCCGTGGCCGGGCCGGTCGGCGACGGCGTGCCCCCGGCCAGCCCCTTCCAGGTGCTGCCCGGCACCAGCCTCGACGAGGCCGGCATCGAGGCGGCCCTGCTCGCCCGCTACAGCCCGAATGGCCGCTTTCTTATCGACGCCGACCCGCGCGTCGCCGCTGCCGCCGCCGTGCGCGCCTTCGCCCCGTCCATGCTGGTGCTCCAGGACGCCCTGGGCGAACCCCGGCTGCGCCGCGATCTCGAACTGGCCATCCTCACCCCCGACGACCTCGGCCCGGGCTTTGGCCGGGTGTTCCCGGCCGGCTCCTGGCGGCGCGGCCCCGACGTCCTGTCCCGGGCGGCGGCCTTTGTCATCCACGCCGGGCCGCAGTCCCTGGACGCGGCCATGGCCGCGGCCGAACGCCGGCTGGCCGGCTACGGCAAACCCATCTTCGGCATGACCTTTTCCCTGTGGCGCTGGCGCGGCCCCGAAGGCCCGGCCCCGGCCCCGGCCGGCCAGCCTTACGTCGCCATCCTCGGCGAAACCGACCGCGACAGCCTGCCCGACCTCATCCGGGCCGACCTCGGCGCCCAGCCGCGCATGGCGTTTTTCGTCCACGACCGCCACCGCTTCACCCGCCAGGACTTCGAACACCTGCGCGCCGACGCCGTGCGCCTGCGCACCGCCGTGGCCGTCACCAGCCCCCGCTTCGACCTCAAGCTGCGACAGGGAGCCGGCCAGCTCGGCGGCCTGTCCGTATGGACCTACGACCCCGAAGTGGTCTTCGGCCCGCGCCTGCTCACCGACCAACCCTTCCTGGCCTGGTGGGAATCGCGCCTGGCCGACGTGCTGACCGAGCGCCTTGGGGTGTAAGGACGGGGAGTGGGAAGAGGGTAGAGGGAAGAGAGAGGAATGCCTCCGGCGGCT